>JAISTE010000169.1 GCA_031272825.1 Propionibacteriaceae bacterium
GCGGTGCTGCTCTCGCAGGGGTTTTCCCGCCCGGCCCTTGCCACTGCGACGATCCTGGCGGTGGCCATGTCCGGCCTGTACGTGCTGGCGGCCTGGAATGCCCCGAAGCTGCATATGCCCTACCCGTTCCAGGTGGCGCTGATGGTGCTCGACTGCTCGGTGGCGGCCGTCCTGCTGATCTTGGGCTCGGTGCTGCTAAGCCTTGAGCCCCAGCTGGGTTTCGCGCTGGTCTACCTCACGCTCACGCTCGCCCTGCACGGCCAGGTGGCCTATCCCACCCGCCCCTACCTGTTCTTCGCGGCCTCGATGATCGCCGTTTCCTTGATTGCGTTCGTCGTCCTAAGGCTGCCGCAGCACTCCGACCAGCTCTTCGTCATGGTCGTCCAGGCGCTCGGGGGAGCGGCCCTGCTGCTGGCCTCCACTCTCTCGTCGATCTCTATTCGCGAGCTGCTGGCCTCCACGAATGCCGCCTGGAAACAAAACCTCGAACTGTCGACGTCCAGCGCCAGGTTGGATGAGCGGCTGCGGCTCGCCAGGGACATGCATGACACGGTCACCAAGAACCTTTACGGCGCCCGGCTGCTGGCGCTAAGCCTGGACGGGCCGGACGCCAAGGAGAACTTGGAAGAGCTGCAAGATTCCCTGACCCAAACCTATGAGGCATCCAGGGAACTGCTCACCACCTTGAGAGCTAGGAAAGACTTCGACGAGGACGTCGAGCTGGTGGAAAACCTGGAGCAAATCATCCGGCGCTACCCGCTTGACTACGAGATCGATTGCCCCAACGCGCTGGCCAAACGCTTGAAGCCCTGTCAGCGCGAGCTGGCGCAGATTTTCGCGGAACTGGCCGAAAACGTGCACCGACATGCCGAAGCTTCCCGGGTGGACGTGCGTTTGGCGTCGGCCTTTGGGAGGGTGCAGTTCTCGGTTCGAGACGACGGCAAGGGGATGGACATCAGCGCTCGGCGTACCGGGCATTTCGGGCTGCTCGGGGTGGGGGAGTTGGCCGGGGAACTTCATGGCGTGATGCGCATTGATTCGGGCGCTTGGGGTACCGAGGTTCGGATCGTCTTTCCGGAAACGAGACAAGGGGAAGTGCAATGAAATTGCTAGTGGTGGACGACAATCCCATTATTAGAGCGGGGTTGGCGGCTAAATTGCGCACCTTCGGGCATGTTTCGCAGGTGCAAACTGCTGGGGACGGCAAGGAGGCGCTGCGGATGCTGCGCAAGGAGCAATTCGACCTGGTCATCCTCGACATCAACATGCCGAAGCTCGACGGGATCGCCACCTTGAACTACATCAAGGAAACCCCGGTGGTGATGCTCACCTCGCACTCCGACGAAAAGCTCATGCGCGCGGCTCTTGCTGCCGGGGCACGGGGCTATCTCACCTACGGGTCTTTCACGGATTCGGAGCTGGTGGCCGCACTGCTCGTCGCTCCCAAGGGAGGCACGGTGCTTGGAACCAAGGCCTCGGGGTCGGTGGACTTCACCAAGATCGTCATGAAGGGGCACGAAAGCGCTGCGTTGGAGCGCTACAACCTGTCCCTGCGTGAGGCCGAGATACTGGACGCACTCGCGAGGGGCCTGTCGAACCGGGCCATCGCCGAGGAACTCCACATCTCGCCGCAGACGGTAAAGACACACCTGTACCGGATCTACTCGAAGCTAGGGGTGAGTTCGCGCGGCCAGGCGACTGCTATGTGGCTTGGGTTGCTGCTGGAAGATTGAAGGGATCTGTCCGTTGGGCGCTCCGGCGAGACTATGGGTGTTGAAAGGGCGTTCAGGGCGGCGATGCTTCGCATCTTATCCCCGCGTCTCTCTCGGGGCACCCAAAATCGCAAGCGATTTTAGCCCCAGCCTTTCGTCACCAGTGGTTCCCCTGCGGCACCTGGCACCTGCCTTTCAAGGGCATTTTCTTAGGCGTAGGCTGGCCGCATGTTCCACGCTTACTCCGTCGCTTCTATCCGAGAAGCCGAGGCCCGGGTAATGGGCCAAATCGGTGATGACGCTCTTATGCAGCGGGCCGCTTCGGGGCTGGCCGCGGTGGTCAAGCGCGAGCTGCGCGAGCGCTTCGGAGGGACGTACGCCCGGCGCGTGCTGCTTTTGATTGGTTCTGGTAACAACGGGGGAGACGGGCTCTATGCCGGGGTCAGATTGCTCAGACGCGGGGTCAAGGTGGTGGCCTGGCGCTCGTCCGAGCGTGTGCACGAAGCTGGTTGGCGCGATTTCCTGGCCGCTGGCGGCGGCGAGATTATTGGCGAACAGATTGAGCTGTTCCATCCCGATCTCGTAATCGACGCCATACTCGGCATCGGCGGAAAGCCCGGCCTGCGCGGGGAAGCGGTAGAGGTGTTGCAGCTGGTGGAGCGCACGGGTGCGCTGGTTGTGGCCGTCGATCTGCCGTCGGGTCTGGCTCCGGAACCGCCGTTTACCCGCCCGCTTCCGCCGCATTTCAAGGCCGACGTCACGGTCACGTTTGGCGATTACAAGCTCTGCCACGTACTTGAGCCAGCCCGCTCCGAGTGCGGCCGCATCGACGTCGTCGACATCGGTTTAGGACTCGACGAGGAAGGAACCGAAAAGCCGGTTCTTCGCATTTTCAAGCCCAAACACATGGCTATGTGGCCGATTCCGGGGCCGAACTCGGACAAATACTCGCGCGGGGTCGTCGGTATGGACACCGGCTCGGCGCAGTATCCCGGTGCCGGGGTGGTATCGGTCGCGGGCGCGCTCAAGGCCGGGGCTGGGATGGTTCGCTTCCTGGGTGATCCGGCGGTTGGTGCCCGGGTCGTCGAGCGCTACCCAAACGTAGTTCTGAGCGAGGGCCGGGTGCAGGCCTGGGTTCTGGGCTGCGGCTGGGGTGAAAACTCGCAGGCGCGCGAGCGCATCGACGCGGTGCTTGAATCGGGTCTTCCCGCCGTCCTCGACGCCGACGCCCTGCGTTTCCTGCCGCCGCACCTGGCGCCCAACATCTTGCTCACCCCGCACGCTGGCGAGCTCGCCCGGATGCTCGACGTCCCGCGTCAGGAAGTTGAAGCCGATCCGCTTGCCCACGCGAAAGAAGCCGCCGAACGCTGGAACGCCACCGTGCTGCTCAAGGGCTCAACCCAGATCGTCGCCAGCCCCAAGTCCTACGCCCCATACCCGTGGCGAGCGCTCCCAGGCCCGGCCTGGAGCGCTCAAGCGGGCTCGGGTGACCTGTTGGCCGGAATCTGCGGCACACTGCTGGCGGCCGGTGTCAACGCCGGTCACGCGGCCCTGCTGGGTGCCAGCATCCAGGCGCTTGCTGCCGAAAAAGCAGGCGGCCCAGTAAACCCCCAAGACTTGGAACTGCCGATTGGCTATGTAACGCAAAAGTAGGCTGGCGTTAGCTCTGCCCATCCGCCCGCGCGGTAAACTTTATATTTGCATATGATCGAAATTTTGCTTGCTGATGCCGTGCTGCCCGACGGGCGTCGGCTCGTCATAAGTCTGGCATTTCCTCACCTCAAGTAAATAAGCCCGTCAGGCCATTCCACCCGCTCACGAAATCTCAAGAACGTCGCTCTTTGACTTCGTTCCTATGAAGTTGCTATGTTGGCGCTATGAGTAATTCAAAGATGAATACGGGTGTTGCAGCTCTGCTCGCCGCGCCTCTTGTACTCGTGATTGGGATTGCTCCAGTTAACGCCACGGCAGATGATTCAAAACCGCTCTCGCAAGGGACAATACTGAAGCTTAGCCCCGAGATGGAAGATGAAGCTAAGTCTTCCAGCGCTCTCCGAGATGCGATCCGGAGGGTGCAGATGGAGATACTACCGACAGCAACTTCCACGTTGGATGTAGCCAAGGCGCTTGTGCACAGTGGTGTTGACGAAGAGTTTCCTGAGATTGGAGTCAGTGGTCAGCTCGGCCAAGAAGATGCGCAGGCGCAGTTCCCGTCAAATGGCCGTGCACTGCCTCCGTTGGATACGGTCATAGGGTTATGTATTAGGCTTCCAATAGGCCCTGGCCGGGTGGAGTGGGGTTTTTCTAATCCCAGTGGTTCCACAGCGTATTTCTCTGTAAAGCCTGAGAATAGTAATTCTCTCGTCTGGGCGAAGGCCCCAGGCCAGGACGTGGATGGCGTGTATCGCCGTAGCTGGGGGAAGTGCAAAGCTCTGAAAATTCCTGATTCGGCTACAGTAAACATCGATTCTGCTAACGGCACTATCAGATATTGTCAGAATGCTGCAGCTGCTCTTCTTGGCCACGTTGTAAAGTGGACGAACACTTGTTCAGGAGATGAGGCAAGTTGGCCCGACAGTCCAAGGTAGGCAATGGTTTTTGCTCGGGAGCTACATTTACCTGGGGGTTGCTTCTGACGCTTATCTATTCCGTGCCCTTTATCTATAACTGGATCATGGGATTTGATCCTGTTGCGGAAGCAAGCCTCTCAACGCTCATCCTGGGATTGGACGTAACCGTGATCGGGCTCGCCTTATTGGGTGTCGTCATCTTCAAGTGTGACTGGCTGGCGATGCTGGTTCTTGTGCTTGGTTTGGCCGCGGTCGCGTTGGCATTTTGGGTGAACGTCGATAGCTCCAATAGCCTTTGGGCCAGCTGGTGGCGTCCCTTGCTATTGGCAGTGTTTTGCCTGGGCCCGCTCGTTCTGCTGCGGTTCGAGCGCAGACGCCGTTAGGTTGGCAGGGCGACGCAAGAAACCGGCCCATCCGCCCGCGCGGTAGACTTTGCATTTGCCTATGATCGAAACTTTGCTTGCTGATGCCGCGCTGCCCGACGGGCGTCGGCTCGAATTGGTGGTACCCACAGCCGATCGCGCTGGCGAGATCGCCGAGTTGATTCATGCCGCGTTTGCTGCGCGGCGTCCGGTCTCTCCGCCGCCCGCGGCGCTCACCGAGACTGCGCAAACCGTCGCCGACAAGCTCGAACACGGGATTCTGGCCCAGATCGACGGGCGAGCTGCGGGCGTCATTTTGGTATCCATCGAACCCGACGACAGCGGCTCCCATGCGTTCGTTCAGCGTGTTTCTGTACACCCGGATTTCCAGCGCTTGGGCATAGCTTCGGCCATGATCGACGTCCTGTTCGACGAGCTGCCCGAGCTTGGCGTGAACGCCGTGGAGCTGGACGTACGCCCCGAGTTTCCTGAGCTGCTCTCTTGGTGGTCGAACCGCGGCTTTGAGGCCGTTGGCAAGGACGGCTCGTCCATGCGCCTGCGCGGCCCGGTGGCGGCCGTCTACCGCATCCCGACCGCCGAGGAGATGCAGTCCTTCGGCAAACGTCTGGCGAAGAAGCTCAAGGCCGGGGATCTGCTCATCGCGTCCGGCGAGCTGGGCGCCGGAAAGACGACCCTCACCCAGGGCATCGGCGAGGGGCTGGACGTCCAAGGTCAGGTCATCTCGCCCACCTTTGTGCTTTCCCGGGTTCACCCATCGAACCACGGCGGCCCGGCGCTCGTGCACGTCGACGCCTACCGCCTCGGTTCCTTCGCCGAGCTGGAGGACATCGACCTGGAGGCCTCGCTGTCAGACTCGGTGACGCTCGTCGAATGGGGCGAGGGGATTGCCGAGGGCCTGAGCGATGAGCGGCTGGAAATCGATATCAAGCGCAGCCAAGACCCGAACGACGACACCCGCTGGGTGTTCCTGACCCCGATCGGCAAGCGCTGGCGCGAAGCGGAATTGGAGAACATATGAGCATCGTCCTAGGCATCGACACCTCGCAGAACGTCTCCGTCGGGCTGGCGGTTGCGGGCAAGATCGCGGCCAACGAGACCATCATGAACACCCGCGCCCACGTCGAGGAGCTGACCCCGCTGACCCAGCGGGTACTCGCGCAAGCGGGAGTGGAGTTCGGGGATCTGGATTCCATCGTGGTCGGGGTCGGTCCTGGCCCGTTCACCGGTCTGCGCGTGGGCGTCGCCTCGGCAACCGTCCTAGCTGAGATCCTGCGCATTCCGGTCAAGGGCGTGTGTTCGCTCGACGTCCTGGCCCGCCAAATCGACAACTCCGGCGCGTATTCCGTGGTCTCGGACGCCCGGCGCAAGGAGCTCTATTGGGGCACCTACAACGCGGGCAAGTGGGTTTCCGGCCCGTTTGTCTCGGCCCCCGATATGCTTCCCGCGCTGCCGGTGTTTGGCACCGCCGTCGATCTCTATGAGATGCCCGGCCAGGTGCTGGGCAAGGCCGAGGGAGTCGACGCCGGGCTCATGGCCCTGCTCGCCGATGAGCTTCCCGAGGCCGGGCTTGAACCGCTCTATCTACGACGCCCGGACGCCGAGGTTTCCACCAAACACAAGTCCGCGCTGGTCACTAGGAGGCGGCGATGAGCGGGTTCGGCGCTGCGGATTCGACTAGCGTCTGCCTGCCGACGCCCTCGGGCGAGGCCATCGGGCCGCTGGCGGGCTGCAATCTGGCGGCGCTGTTGGCACTGGATTCCGCAGCCTTTGCGCAATCCGAGCGCTGGTCCGTCGAATCTTGGGAATCCGAGCTGGAAAACGCCGAAGTCACGGGCCTGTTTTCCGCCGGGCGTCTGGCCGCTGTTTCATCTTTTTCTGTGATGGGGGAGAGCGCTGATCTGCGTCGCATCGAGACCCATCCGGATGCGCGCCGCCACGGCTTCGCGGTGAAGCTGCTGGAGGCCGGGTTTGCCGAGTGCAAGGCCCGGGGGGCTGAGCGCGTGCTGCTGGAGGTCGACGAGTTCAATGAGCCCGCCCTCGCGCTGTACGCCAAGCTGGGTTTTTCCGAGATCGCCAGGCGCGAACGCTACTACAAGAACGGGCACGCAGCCGTAGTCATGGAGAAGTGCCTGTGAACGTCCAAGCGGGTTTACCCCTCCCTCGTTGCTTGGTGACTTCCTTGTGCGGCCATCGAGCGCTCTCTCTTCCTCGTCTGTGGGCGCTTTCTCTCCCTCGTCTGTGGGCGCTTTCCCTTCCTCGTCATTCTGCGCGCAGTCGCAGAATCTCAGCTGATGTTGTCTTTCGAAATGAGATAGATCCTGCGACTGCGCGCAGGATGACGGGTTGGGATGGTCATGAGTGAGCCGTTAGTTCTGGGAATCGAATCGTCGTGCGACGAGACCGGGGTCGCCATCGTGCGCGGGCGCGAGTTGCTCGCCAATGAGGTGGCCTCAAGCGTCGAGGAGCACGTGCGCTTCGGCGGGGTGGTTCCGGAGGTGGCGAGCCGCGCCCACCTGCAGGCCATCGTGCCGACGCTCAAGCGCGCGCTCGAAAAAGCCGACGTAGATCCAACCGAGCTTGATGCGATCGCCGTCACCGCTGGCCCCGGCCTGATGGGTGCGCTGGTCGTCGGACTGTCGGCGGCCAAGACGCTCGCCGCGGCGCTCAACAAACCGCTCTATGGCCTAAATCACCTAGTCGGGCACGTGGCCGTCGATCTGCTTGAGCACGGGCCGATCCCCAAGTGCGCCGCGCTGCTGGTCTCCGGCGGCCACTCCTCGCTGCTGGCGGTGAACGACATCACCGGCGACATCTCCGAGCTTGGAGCCACCATCGACGACGCCGCGGGCGAGGCCTACGACAAGGTCGCTCGGTTGGTGGGCATGGGTTACCCCGGCGGGCCGGTGATCGACAAGGCCGCTCAGGAGGGCGATCCGAAGGCCATTCGTTTCCCGCGCGGTCTCACGTCGGCCCGCGATCTGGAAAAGCACCGCTTCGACTACTCGTTCTCCGGCCTGAAGACGGCCGTGGCCCGGTGGGTCGAGACCGCCGAGTTGGAGGGCCGCGAGGTTCCGGTGAACGACGTCTGCGCCTCCTTCCAAGAGGCGGTTTGCGATGTGCTGACGGCCAAGGCCATCGATGCTTGTAATCACCTGGAGGCCGACACACTGATGCTCGGTGGGGGAGTGGCGGCCAATTCGCGCCTGCGTTCGCTGCTTGAGGAGCGCTGCCAGGCGGCGGGAGTTACCCTGCGACGCCCGCGTCCCGGCCTGTGCACCGACAACGGCGCCATGATCGCAGTGCTCGGCTCCGAATGCGTCCGCGCCGGGCGCGAGCCCTCGCCGCTCACCATCTCTGCCAATCCTGGCCTGCCGGTAGAACAAGTGATTTTGCGCTAATACTCCATTTCCCCTAACTCAATTTGGTTAACCGAGGTATCTTCGCTTGAGCGTCCAGATTGGGAGATTCCCAGCTAGGGGCGTCAAGGGGAAAAATGGGGAAGACAACCAGCAAGAGCAATGTCTGCGCGCGCATTTGGGCGGGCTTACTCGCTGTCGTGATTTCGGTTTCCGGGCTGAACGTGCTTACCGGTATCGCTGCTGCTGCCGAGGACGACTATCTGTTCGATGCCGCGACCGGCACGATTGAGGAGTACTTGGGTTCGGCGTCGAGCGTAGAAATTCCGGGCGAGATCGATGGCACGAAGGTAACCGCCATCGGCCAGTACGCCTTCCGCAAGAAGAACCTTTCGGCGATCAAGCTGCCCGATAGCGTGGTTGAGATCGGCAAGAACGCCTTCGCGGAGAACTCGCTGACCTCAATTTCCCTGCCGAACTCTCTGGAATCCATCGGCGCCTATGCCTTCGCGTACAACCAGCTCGGCTCGCTCACGCTGCCGGGGGCCGTGGAGCTGGGCGAGTACGCCTTCCG
>JAISTE010000032.1 GCA_031272825.1 Propionibacteriaceae bacterium
GGCACCACCTGTGTGGCGACCGTCACCACCTCCTCAGCCACCGACGTGCTGGCCGTGCCGATGGAGGCCGTGCAAACTGACGAGAACGGTAACGCGTACGTCACCAAGTCCGACGGCACCAAGGTCGATATCGAGATCGGGCGCACCTCCGGCCAATACACGGAGATCCTCTCCGGGCTCAACGAGGGCGATGAAATCACCTACGAATCGCGCTTCGGATTCGGCGGGAGCGACGATGGCTCCAACGGTTCCTTCATGCCAGGCGGCATGGGCGGCGGAATGCCAGGCGGCGGCATGGGCGGCGGCCCCGGCGGCAACCGGCCCGGACGCTAGGGGATCGCGATGGAGTTGATCACACTAGAAGGGGTGCACAAGGTGTACTCCACCTCGGAGGAGGTGCAGGTGCACGCGCTGCGCGGCATCAACATGCACATCGACGAGGGTGAGTACGTCGCCATCATGGGGCCCTCGGGCTCGGGCAAGTCCACCCTGATGCACATCATCGGCTGCTTGGACGTCGTGACGGCGGGCAAGTACGAGATCGACGGCGTCGACACCGAGGGCATGAGCGAAAAACAGCTGGCCCGCATCCGCAACGCCAAGATCGGTTTCGTGTTCCAGCAGTTCAACCTCCTGTCGTCGATGACGGCCCTGCGTAACGTCGAGCTGCCCCTGGTCTACGCCGGGGTTCCGGTCTCACAGCGCAAGGAGCGGGCGCAAAAGGCGCTTGCCAGGGTTGGTTTGGCCGATCGGGCGCTGCACCGGCCCGGGCAGCTTTCCGGCGGCCAGCAGCAGCGCGTCGCCATCGCCAGAGCGCTGGTCACCGATCCGGCGCTCATCTTGGCCGACGAGCCGACCGGTGCTCTCGACTCGGTTTCGACCAACGACATCTTGGCCCTGTTCGACGAACTGACCGAAGAGGGCAAGACCGTGGTCGTCATCACCCACGAGCGTGACGTCGCGGCTAGAGCCCAGCGCACCGTCCACCTCTACGACGGCATGTTGCAGGAGGTGAACGCATGATTCTGCAGGCCATGCGCACGGCGCTCGAAGCGCTGAACGCCCACCGAATGCGAACCACGCTGACGCTGCTCGGCATCTTGATCGGCATCGCGGCGGTCATGATGACCGTCGGCCTGACCCAGGGCGCGTCCAGCTCCATGTCAGAGCAGATGGGATCTTTGGGAACCAAGCTCCTGTACGTTACCCCCGGCTCCACGAGCTCAGGCGGAATCCGGGGTATGAGCGCGACGACCTCGTCGCTGAACGACGACGATGTCGCGCTCCTATCGGATAAGAACATCGCCCCCGATATTGACTCGGTGGCTGCCACATACAGCGGCTCCTACGGGGCGCTGAGATCCTCAACCACAACCTGGTATGCCTCCATCTCGGGCGTGACGGCCAATTACCTCGACGTATTGGGCACCGAGCTCGAATCAGGGCGCATGTTCACCCAAGGTGAGATCGACGCCTCGGCCTCAGTGGTGGTGTTGGATTCGAGTACCGCCGAACAACTTTTCTCGGATACCTCTCAAGCCGTCGGCCAAACCATTTCCATCGGCGGGCAGAGTTTCACCGTGATCGGCGTGCAAAAGGATTCGGGAACCTCTGGGATGACCATGTCGTCCAGCTCGTCGGTGCTCGTGCCGCTCAGCACCGCCCGCGAACGCTTCGGCACGGGCGGAACGTCCCTTTCCATGATTTACATGCTCGCCACTTCGACGGACACCCTTTCGGCGGCGAAGCAAGAGGCTGAGAACGCCATGAGCGCGACGCACCGAACCTCGGTCGAGGAGCCGGACTTCAGTATCGCCTCAATGTCTTCCATCGTCGACATGTACAACACCGTCATGATGATGTTCTCGCTGCTGCTTGGCGGTATCGCCTCGATCTCGCTGCTCGTCGGCGCGATCGGCGTCATGAACATCATGCTGGTTTCGGTTTCCGAGCGGGTGCGCGAGATCGGCCTGCGCAAGGCATTGGGCGCGACTCCGGGCAACATCCGCATCCAGTTCCTGATCGAAGCTGCGATGGTCGGTTTGGCCGGCGGCATCCTGGGCGTGCTGGTCGGGCTGGGCGGTTCGGCGCTGATCCAGTGGGCGATCTCGACTTTCGGCGGATACGACCTGCCCGTCATCGTCTCCTGGGACGCGACGGCAATCGCCCTGGCCGTCTCAATGACAATCGGCATCATCGCCGGTGTATACCCCGCATCCAGGGCGGCCAAGCTTGCGCCGATCGACGCGCTGAGGAGTGAATGATGAATGTAACCAAACGCCGATTGACCGTCTTGACGACGGCAGCCGTGGTGGTCAGCGCGTCCGTGTGGTACGTGGCACCAATGGCCGCAGCCGAGGAGACTTCCAACTACATCGTCGCCCAAGCGGTAGAGAAGGCCGTCACCGAGACCTGGGAGACGAGCGCCACGGTAGCCCGAAAAGGCACCCAGGTGGCGACGCTCTCCGGAACGGTAAAGTCCGTGAAGGTCAGCATCGGAGACGAGGTGAAAAAAGGCGACACCCTGGCCACTGCCGATAAGACCGAACTCAAGGTCGCATTGAAGAAGGCGCAGGCCCAGGTTGCCAGCGCCGAGGCCGAGCTGTATTCGGCTCAGCACCCGCCGTCCACTAAGGTGCCGGTCACCGATTCCGGGTCGTCTGGATCGGGAGGATCCGGCGGGTCGACGCCCAGCGGTTCGGGCGGATCGGGTTCCGACACCACCGCTCAGCTCACCGAGCTGGTAGGCAAGGTCGCCCAGGCGATCGCCAAGCTCGACACCGCACAGAAGACCGCGACGGAGAAATGCCAAACTGCCGGTGCCGAATGTGACGCCGCCAACGAGGAGCTATCCAAGGCCATCAGTGAAGTGATTGCCTACCAACAGCAGCTGGCGGCGGCCACGAAGTCGGGCTCGGGCTCATCGGGCTCGTCTAGTTCTTCGGGTTCGTCGTCTTCGAGTGCGAAGACTCCGACGGTCAAATACAAGACCGTCGCCGGAACTGTCTCCAAATCCCAGGTGGCAAGGGCGAAGGCGTCGCTGTTGCAGGCTCAGCAGCAGTTGGATACCGCTCAGGACAACTACGACGACGCCACCTTGAAGGCGCCCGTATCGGGCGTTGTGGGTGCCATGGACATTCAGGTTGGAGGATCCGGCGGAACGGTCACCATTGTCTCGAGTAAAGCATCCGTTGATCTCACCGTGTCCTTGACGCTGTCGGTTCGCGAGCGCCTCGTCGTAGGCCAAGACGTCAAGGTCTATTCCGTGAACGGCGACGAGCTGGCGGGCAAGATCAAGTCGATCTCCCCGCTGAACTCCCAGTCGAACTACATGTGGGGTGATTCCTCGTCGATCGACTTCCCGGCCGTCGTGACGGTTGAGGATCCAGACGGCCTGTTGGTCGATGGCTCCTACGCCACTGTGATCGCAACCTGGGAACACGAGGCGACGGTTGCCATCCCGGCTTCAGCCCTGCGCGCCGAGAGCGCTACCAAGGGCGTCGTTCAACTGGTCGACGGCCCCGGCGACACCACTCCCGAGAGCGTCGAGATCGATTACGGCGCGGTTGGGGGCGGCTACGTTCAGCTTCCAGAGGATTCCAACATCGCCGTGGGGCAGTACGTGGTGCTCGCCGACAAGACCAAGGCGCTGGATGACTACATATCGCAGATGGTAAGCGAACAGATGAGCGGCAGCGGCGGCGATTAGCAGAACTTCGCCGCCTCGAAGGTATAACCCTTCGGCCTGGCGTAGGAGATGCGCTTGTCCTCCGTGTCCTGGATTGCGCAGGACACCGAGGACGAGCGCCACCAGGAATCCTTGCAGGTCGCCTTCTTGTTCTTGATGACCCAGCCGGTCGAGCAGTAGAGCATGTCGGCGTAGCGCTGGTAGTAGCCGCCGCCGCTCCTGGCCTGCTGAGCATGGCCGATGACGACCATCTCAATGTCGTTGGCCGTCAACAGCGGCTGGCGGATGCGGGCATTGGAACCCGAGCCGATCTTGAAATCCCAATCGTGATACATCAGATTGCGGTAGTTGGAACCGGTGGTCGTCTCCGAGTTCTCGTACATGCGGTCGGGGAAATACTGTGCCTCGGACTTGGCGAGCATCTTGTGATCGGCAGGGTAGGCGTCACCCAGCCGCAGCGCATGCCCGAACTCGTGGGCGACGATCAGCTTGAAGGAAACCGAGTTGCGCTGGCGGTTACCCGTCTTGGCCTCGTTGATCGAGCGCAGCCAGGGGAAGTACAAAAACGAGCCCTGAGTGGAGCCGAACGCTCCCGAACCGCAGTCGGAAATCCAGTTCAGGTAGCAGTCCACCGGCTTCGAGCGCTTACCGCCGGGCAGCACTGTGGTGAGGTTCTGCCCGTTTCCGCCGATCTGGATGGTCAGGTAGAACTGCTGGGCCGAGTGGCCCTCGGCCTTGGCGTTGGAGCGCTCGTGCAGAACCACCTTCGTGGTGAACGACGTCCCGGAGCCGAAATCCTTCGTGTTTCCGACGACCTTCTGCCCACCCCACAGCTTGATACCGGCCCTGACCAGGGATTTTACCTTGGCCGCCGAACGCTGCTTATCGGCCTTGCCGGTGACCTTGAACTCGATATAGGCGTGGATTTCGAGCACTCCCTTGGGGTTCCACACCAGCTTGATGTAGGGCAGCATCCCGTTGTCGCGTGCGAACACCTCGGCGGTCGAGTTCAGGTTCGTGGAGGGGGAGTAGAGGAGCTTTACCTCTTTGTTGTAGTAGGTGGTGGTGAGCATCTCGTCGAGCCGGGACTGGGTGAGCTCCAGGCTGGCGGTGTCGATCGGCCTGGCGCCGGCCTTTGCCCAGGGGCGGTTCTTGAGCTTGGTGCACTTGCCCTTCTTGAGCTTGGAGCAGCCGACGATCCTGAACGAGTAGGACGCGGCCAGTGAGAGTGACTTGCCCTTGATTTTGGTAACGGTGAGCGAGGTCTTGGACTTGGACACGTTGGCGACCTTTACCCACTTGCCCGAAATCTTGGCCTCGATGCGATAGCCCTTCACGGAGGTCAGCTTTGACCAGGAAAGCTTTATCTTTCCGCTGGCTCCGCTGGCGCTGAGGGAGGTTTTGCCTGCGGTGAGCGAGACGGTGTTGGAGGGGATTTCGGCTGAGGTGCTTGTCTTGAACCGCACCAGCCGGTACTGGAGGGCTTTGCCGAGGGAGGTCTTAGGGAAGGAATGGGTGAGCTTGGCGGTGTCGGTGAGTTGGACGTCGGATATGCGTTTCCACTTGCCGTTTCCGGTTTTCACCTGGAACTGGTACTTCCCCGCGGGGCCGGTTGCAGAGATCACGTTGCGTTTGGCGCCGATCGAGGTGAGCGTGATCGCCGCCGGTTCGACGGGTTCTTCAGCGTGGGCGGGGGGCGAGCTCAGCGTGGAGGCAAAAACGCACAGGACGATGATGAGCTGGTGGATCCTTCGCAGCATGTGTAATCCATATTCTCTTTATTCCCTGACAATCACACCACTGCCTCAACGAACGCCCATACTACTTCACCGCCAGCGGGCCGCTGCACGCTGTCCATGAAAGTTGGGCCTTAGACTTGGGTTCGTGGCGCGAGTCGAATCAGTGTTGGGCCGGTTGGCCCGCTTGGGTTTCAACGATCCCGCGCGCGCCGAGCTGGCGGCCGACGGGTTGGGCCTATCCGAATCCGCGCTCTTGGAGGCGCTGGCGGCCACCCCCGACCCCGATCTTGCCTTGTCATCCCTGGAGCATCTGAGCTGCGCCGAACCCGGGATCACCGCGCGCTGCGAAGCGGACGAGCCCTTCCGGGAGCGTTTGTTCGCCGTTCTGGGCACCTCGGCCGCCCTCGGCCAGCGGCTGAGCGCGTTTCCTGAAGAACTCGAAGAATTGCGCGACGCCACACCCCGGTCGGCCGATGATCTGCGCGCCCAGCTGGGAACAGCTACGGATGCCGACGACCTGCGCAGGCGCTACCACCGGGCGCTGCTGCGCATTGCCGCCCGCGACCTTTCGGCTGACGCCCCGGGGGCGCAGGTGGTGTCGGTTACCGCCGAGCTCTCAAACCTCGCCGACGCCGTGGTCGAGACCGCGCTCGAACTCGCCCGCGCGCAGGTGAAGGGCACCGAGAACTGCCGCTTGGGCGTCGTCGCTTTGGGCAAGTGTGGGGCCGGCGAGCTCAACTACATCTCGGACGTCGACGTGCTGTTCGTAGCTGAACCCGTGGAAGCGAATGGTGAGCCGGTGTGTTCGCCGACCCAGGCCGTCGACATTGGGGCGAAGTGGGCGGCTGCGATGATGAGGATGGTATCGGCGCACTCGGCGGCGGGAACCATCTGGCCCATCGACGCCAACCTCAGGCCGGAGGGAAAGAATGGGCCGCTCGTGCGCACGCTGGGCTCGCACGAGGCCTATTACGCCAAGTGGGCGAAGGATTGGGAGTTCCAGGCGATGCTCAAGGCCCGCCCGATGGCAGGGGACAGGGCGCTCGCCCAGGATTTTGTCGATATGGTCTGGCCGCTGGTGTGGAAGGTGGCCGACGATCCGTCGTTCGTCGGCGAGGTGCAGGACATGCGCAAGCGCGTGGTCTCCCTGCTCCCGGCCTCCGAGGCCGACCGCGAGATCAAGCTCGGCGCCGGGGGCCTGCGCGACGTGGAGTTCACAGTGCAACTGCTGCAGCTCGTCCATGGCAGAGCCGACGAGCGCCTGCGGCTGCGCGGCACCTTCCCGGCCTTGGAACAGCTCATCGAACACGGCTACATCGGGCGCGCCGACGGCCAGAAGCTGCGCGAGGCCTACGAGTGGGAACGGGTGCTGGAGCACCGGGTTCAGCTGCGCTCGCTGCGCCGCACCCACCTGCTGCCCTCCGACGAAACCAACCTGCGCTGGCTGGCCCGCTCGGTCGGCATCGCCAGCGGCGAGGAGTTGGAGAAGGCCTGGAAAGAAACCGCCCGCAGGGTACTGAGCCTGCACCGGCACGTTTTCTACTCGCCGCTGCTCTCGGCCGTTGCCCACGTGCGCTCCGACGAAACTGTGCTCACCTCCGAGGCCGCCCAAGATCGGCTGCGGGCGCTGGGATATGCCGACCCGAAGGCCGCTTTGCGCCACATCGAGGCCTTGAGCACCGGCATGAGTCGCCAGGCCGAAATCCAACGCCAGCTGCTTCCGGCCATGTTGGGTTGGTTTGCCGAAGGCCCCAACCCTGACTATGGGCTTTTGGCCTTCCGGCAGGTCTCCGAGGCCCTTGGCCGAACTCCGTGGTACCTGCGGGCCTTGCGCGACGGCGAGGTCACTGCCGAACACTTCGCGCGCGTTCTGTCATCCTCCCGCTACGCCGTCGACCTGCTCATGCGCAACCCGCAGGCCGCCGTGTTGCTCTCCAAACCCGAGGGCTTGACGCCGCACGCCAGGGAGCGCGTGCTCGCCGAGATGAACGCCGCCGCCAGCCGCCAAGACGATGCCGAGGAGGCCGCGCGTGCCATCCGTGCGGTTCGCCGCGAGGAGCTGCTGCGCCTGGCCATGGGCGATCTGCTGCACGAGTTGGACACCGAAGAGGTGGGTCAGGCCCTGGCCGATCTGGCCTCGGCCACCATCGACGCCATGCTGCTGGTGGCCTCGCGCGGCGTCCAGGCCCCGCCGATAGCGATCATCGCCATGGGCCGCTGGGGCGGGCGCGAGCTTTCCTATGCCTCGGATGCCGACGCGCTGGTAGTCATCGCCGACGGCGAGGATGCGATGGCCAGCGCCAACGCGCTTCACATCGTCACCAAGCTGCGCGCGCTGCTCTCGGCTCCCGGCCCCGACCCGGCGCTGGTGCTCGACCTGGATCTGCGGCCCGAGGGTAAGGGCGGGCCGATGCTGCGCTCCCTGCACTCGTATGCGAACTACTACGGTAAATGGTCGTCGACTTGGGAGGCCCAAGCCCTGCTTCGGGCCCGTCACGGTGCCGGGGACGAGGCCCTGTCCGCGGCCTTTTTCGAGTTCGTCGACCCGATTCGTTACCCGGCGGGTGGCTTGGATTCGAAGCAGATGGCCGAGATCCGAAAGCTCAAGGCGCGCATGGAGGTCGAGCGCATTCCGCGCGGCTCCGATCCGGCGCGCAACACTAAGCTAGGGCCGGGCGGCCTGAGCGACGTCGAGTGGGTCGTCCAGACGCTGCAGCTTGGCTACGCCGGTTCCCACCCTGGCGAGCCGGGGCTGCGCGGTACCTCCACGCTCGGGCCGCTGCGCGCCGCCGCCTCGATGGGGCTGGTCAGCGATGAGGATGCCGCTTGGCTGCAGGTCTCTTGGATGATGGCCTCGCAAATCCGCAATGCCATCATGCTGCTGCGCGGCCGCGCCTCCGACACCATCCCCTCCGACCCGGTGGAGCTGGCCGCCGTCGCCAACCTCCTGGGCTACGGCAGGGGCGAGAGCTCAAAGTTCCTAGACGACTGGCACAAGCACTCGCGCCTGGCCAGATCGGTCATGGATCGCCTCTTCTGGGGCGAGTGATTACCCCAGGGCGTCAATGAGCGTTTGGATTTGCCCGGACTTCGTCTCGTCGGTCGAGTATTGCTCCAGCAGCGTCTCGGCGCAGGACCTCACTTGGTCTCTCAAGGTGGTGTTCTTCGGCTGGCACAGCGTCAGGTTGTACAGATCGCCGGTCAGCCACTCGATGTTGTCCTGGCCGATGTCCCAAGAGATCAAGGTGTTGGCGGCATCCGTCGAGCGCGTGGAATAGGCGCTGAGCTCGTTTAGATAGGCCCAGTTGACCTTGTCCGTGGAACTGGTGGTGGCCGTGGGGCTGGGGGTGGGCGATTCGGTAGAACCGGTATCGGTCGTGGTTGAAGCCTGTACGCCGAGCTGGGTGATGGCTGTCGTGTAGTCCATCAGGTATTCCGCCCGATGCAGCGGGTCGACGCCCATGGCCGAGGAAACCGCGCTCTCCACCTTTGCGGCGGTCAAGGTCTCCAGCTGTGACGCCTGCGTCAGGGTGTTCGTCCCCGACATGCGCCCGGCGATGAGCGCGATCGTTGCCAGCGGCAGCACCGCGAGCAAAATCAGCGGGGTGCGCAGGTTCTGCGAGGGTTCGGCTGCCTGAGCCCCCTTTGCTTTCTTGGCCGGGCCGGTGAGCGATTCCCGCGGAGAAGCTGCGGCGAGGGCCAGGATTACCGCGATCATCGAAAGCGAGCCGAGCATGTTGGTGTCCGCCCCGAGCAGCGAGTGCAGCAGCAGCATCGACAAGGCGGGAAGCAGCAGATCGGCCAGCGGGCGGTTGGACTTGCGCATCCGCCAGATCGCCCGGAACGCGAAGACCAAGGCGAGCACCAGCAAGATCACGCCGAAAATCCCCACCTCATCGAGGGCCTGCAGCAAGAAGTTGAACGGTACCTGCGAGGTGCGGTAGGCGTCTTGAACCTGATACTGCCCAAGCGTGAAGGAACCCAGCCCCGAACCGAAGGCGAAGGAACGGGCGGAGAAAGCCAGGGCGTCGGCCCAGGCGCTGACCGGGAAAGAGAACGAGGTAAGCAGCCCGGTGATCGTCTCGGGGGAGTTGGAGGCCGGTACACCGAACAAGAACACGGGCACGGCCAGCGCCACCGCGATCACCGCACCCAGGCCGGTCAGCAACAGCCACCTGCGGCGCTGCTGGGCCAGCAAGATGCCGCCGACCAGCACCGGGATCGCGCAGATCGCCGTGTCGATGGAGAAGCAAAGGACGAACTCGAAGGCCAGCACCACTAGGGCGGCCACGTTCAGCCAACGCACCCAAACTTGCTTGGTTGTGAGCGCGAACCACACCGCGATCAGCCCGCCGACGAGCGCCAAGGTTGCGGCCACGTCCGGCGAAGTCAAGGTCAGCATTCGCGCGCCCGTCCAGGAGCCGTAGTTCACCGCTCCCGAAACTGAGGTCGAGGCCATCGAGGTGATGAGCGGGCGCAGCAGCAGCCAAGAGGAGGCTGTTTCAAGCGAGAGCAAGGCGATGGCCGTTATGTAGGACAGCATCCCGGCCAGCACGATGCGCAGGTTCGCGGCGCGCCAGCGCACCAGCACCCAGCAGATCAAGAAAACCGAGGCGGCAGCGCCCAGGCGCATGGCAATCGGGAAGGCGTCGGGCCCCCAGTATGCCCAGATCGAAGAACACAGCGCGAACAGGACGAAACCCGCCAACAGCCAGACGATGCCGTTGGCCTTCAGCCCCTTAACCCAGGCGGCGATCACGCAGCCCAGGGCCACGATCGAAAGCGCCAGGGCGACCAGCATCGGGCCGTCGGATTCCCAGAGGAAGAAGATGTCCTCGTAGGCGAGCGCCAGGGCGACGAAGCCCATGATCACGGCAGGCACGACCTGCCGGGCGCTGAACTTTCGGCCTTGCGCGTTCTCGTCCATATGTCCACCCTACTTGCAGTAAGTAATGGCTACAACGGACGGACGCGGTTTGGTATTCCCAAGAACGTCAGAGCGGGGCTTCCTTCACGCCTAGCCACAGGGCCACAGCCTCCAGGCGCGACTGCACGCCGAGCTTGGCGTAGGCGTTGTAAAGGTGAGATTTGACCGTCTTCTTGGAAACCTGAAGCTCCTTGGCGATCTGGTCGTTGGAGTAACCCTTGGTGAGGGCGTCGAGGATCTCGGACTCACGGGCGGAAATGTTGTACTTCTCCTTGAGGGAGCGCACCGGAGATTTGGTGAGGAGCTTGGAAAAATCGATGAGGCTGGCGGCCGTCGAACCCAAGATGATGCCGCCCTTGGGGGCCATGAGCAGCGCGCTCATCAGCTCGGAGTTGGTGAAGGATCCGTAGGTGAGATAGCCGCGCGCACCTAGGGCGAGGGCCTTGCGCATCATCTCTTCGTCCGCGAAGGAGGTGAGCATGACGACCGGCGTGTCCTTGATGTGGGTAAGGGCGGTCAGGCCGTCCATCTTGGGCATCTTGATGTCCAAGAAAACGAGGTCGTAGTGGGTGGCTTGCAGCATGTCCAAGGCCTCCAGCGCGTCGGAAGCCTGGCCGACGCCTTTGACCATCTCAATGGACTCCAGCTTGGATGTGAGGCCGGAGCGAATAATCGGGTTGTCGTCGACAACAAGTACTTTCATGTTCCCCTCCATGTGCTTGTAAGGCCTTGGCCCTACGCCCATAAACATACCGTTTCGCCAAGATTTTCCCTACCCTGAGGATAGATATTAGGCCTTGATTAGTGGTTTTGTCCGAGCCCGCTAGGACGAAGGCACTATTGGCAAACGGATTTAGTGTTGACGGCAGGCGAAGGGTCGGCTGCCGACGCGAAACGCAAGGTTACCCTTTTATCGAAGATTTTCACGATCCGCCCCGACGGGCGCTCGGAGGGAGGCCTACCACAGGCGCGGAGCCCTCCGCCCGTTGCGGGCTCACGGCGGTCTCCCTGAGTTCCCCTGGGGAGGCCGCCACTTTCATCCTTACTCGACCTCATGCCATCCCCCAAAGTAGCTAGCCCCTGACAAGGGGAAACAATTTGGGGGTAAGGCTCAAGGCTTAGCTCGCATAATAAGTAATGCCGAAACGCCGGGCGAATGTTAGGGGTAGGCGAGTTGCCGGGGATAAGGTATAACCACTCTTGCGGTTCTAGGGGTAGCTGGCCCGGTGATAGCAAGTCTCTCACCGGGCCAGACCTCGTTACAGCAAGTCCCAGACATTACGAAATAGCACCTCACCTCAGAATGGTGTCCCAGGTTCTCCTGGGACACCATTTATTTGTATGCAGGGGGCAATGTGTGTCGGCTTGGGCGTCGGACTACACTGCCTAGCGTGACGCAATACTCGGTCTTCGATCTTTTTAAGGTGGGGATCGGCCCCTCTTCATCGCACACCGTCGGCCCGATGCGGGCTGCGCTCACCTGCGTGCAGGATCTGCGAGCGGCCGGAAAGCTCGGCCAGGTGCGCGGCGTGCGCGTGCGGCTGCTCGGATCGCTGGGGGCAACCGGCCTCGGGCACGGAACCGACAACGCCGTATACCTGGGTTTGAGCGGGCTCGACCCCGAGACGGTCACAACCGAAGACATCGAACGCGTCAAAGCCAAAGTGGCCGGCGGCTCGCTCAAGTTCGGCGGTGAGTTCGATATCGCGCTCACCGACCAGTCCATGTCCTTCGAACCGCAGGTTCACCTCAGGCACCCCAACGCGCTTACCATCGAAATTACCGACGCCCAGGGCCAGGCCCTGCTGGAACGCACCTATTACTCGGTCGGGGGAGGGTTCATCGTGCCCGATGCGGCCAACGAGGCCGCCGACATCGCCTGCGGCTGCCCCTCGACGAGCACCGGCTGCGAATCTGCGGCAAGAGAGGTTCCCTACCCGTTCGAACACTCATCCGAGCTGCTGGAGCGCTGCGAGGAAACCGGAATGTCGGTTGCCGGAGTGATGATGGCCAACGAACGGGCGCTGAACCCCGAGCTGGACGTCGAGGCGAAGATCGGCCAGATCTGGGATGTGATGGTCGAATCCATCAAGTCCGGACTGAACACCGAAGGCGTACTGCCCGGGGGCATGGCGCTCAAGCGCCGGGCCCCGCAGCTCTACCGGTCGCTGCGTGCCGCCGGGCACGGCTCAGATCCCTTCAGGATGATGGATTGGATCACTGTCTACGCGCTGGCCGTCTCGGAGGAGAACGCCGCCGGGCATCGCGTGGTGACCGCGCCGACGAACGGGGCCGCAGCCGTCGTACCGGCGGTACTGCGCTACTACACCCGCCACACCGAGGGCGGTGAAAACATCTCCATCTCTGACTTCTTCCTAGCCGCAGGCGCAATCGGACTGCTGATCAAGCGCAACGCATCCTTGGCCGGAGCCGAGGTGGGCTGCCAGGGCGAGATCGGCTCGGCCTGCGCGATGGCCGCCGGTGGGCTGGTTCAAGCCCTAGGCGGAACCCCCGGGCAGGTAGAAAACGCCGCCGAGATCGCCATGGAACACCACCTGGGGCTGACCTGCGATCCGGTGAATGGGCTGGTGCAAATCCCGTGCATCGAGCGCAACGCCATCTCGGCGGTGACCGCGGTTAACTCGGCCCGCATGGCCATGCGCGGCGACGGCCGTCACCGCGTCTCCCTAGATGCCGTGCTCAAGACCATGCTGGAGACCGGCCTGGACATGAAGCGCAAGTACAAAGAGACGGCCCTGGGCGGCCTGGCCGCGAACTTCACGGTCTGCTAGTTCCTCCTGTAAAGGAGTCACCGACTCTTGCCTTCCCGGGTTTTCTGGCCGTCATCCCGCGCGCAGTCGCGGGATCTCTCCCTATAACGCGGCGAGATGCTATTCGTCGCTTCGCTCCTTGAGACCGGGGCGGGGACTGCGTCCCGCTGCAGTCTGCGACTACGCGCAGCATGACGAGGTAGTGTGCGCCCACCGGCAGAACCATGGCTTAGGCGGGAAATACCTCTTTCTCATACCGCTGTTTCAGGGCTGACCCTGAACCCCCACCCAAACGCGGCTCCAGTCCGCGACTTTTGCGCAGCTTAGGGGCATGATGGAAAGCGAAAACTCTATTGAAGGAGCAAGATGAGCGAGAAGACCGAAGAGTTCAGCATCAACGGCGAGCAGCTCGTTGCGAAGGTCAAGCAGATCGTCGCGGAGGGGAACGCCCGGCTGATCACGATCAAGGCCAAGAACGGCAAGGAGCTGATCTCCATCCCGCTGACCATCGGTGTCGTGGGCACGCTGGTCGCCCCCGTGCTGGCGGCCCTGGGGGCCATCGCCGCGCTGGTGACCGAGTGCACCATCGTCGTAGAACGTTCGTAGTTGTGCCTACGCCCGCAATTGCGGGCATTTGGGCGGCGTGGGCGGGACGACAAGAGTGGGCCGCAGGTGCTGGCGCGACTCTCAGCCGATGAGCGCCAGCACCTGTTCTTCACTCGGCATGGCAGCCGAGCATTCGATCTTGGAGGCCACCAGCGCCCCCGCCGCGTTCGCGAACAGCAGCGTGCGCTCCAAATCCCAGCCCTCTAACAGGCCGTGGCAAAAACTCCCGCCGAAGGCATCCCCGGCACCCAGGCCGTTCATGACGTCCACCTTGAAGGTCGGCACTTCGATCGTCTGATCCGCGCTCAT
Organism: Propionibacteriaceae bacterium; assembly: GCA_031272825.1. Taxonomy (GTDB): domain Bacteria; phylum Actinomycetota; class Actinomycetes; order Propionibacteriales; family Propionibacteriaceae; genus Propionicimonas. The sequence continues at coordinate 14,041 of JAISTE010000032.1, forward strand.
CGCAAGCGATCCACGCTCGCCTTGCTTCACCACCGCCAGCTTCACGCCCATCCCCAACAGCGCCTCGGCAGCCGCATGGGGTTCGGTAAGCCCCGTGGCGATGTAGCACTCTTCCATGTTTCCGATGGCTACATCGCAGTACTGCAGCGCCGCCTGTGCCTGCTCCCGGCCTCCTCCGGCTGGCCAGAACTTCGGGCGGTAGTCCAGATCGAGGATCGTCCACTGCTGGCGGCCGCGCGCGGCCAGCGCCGCCAGGTGCGCGCTGCGCGAGGGCTCGGCGGAAAGACCCGTGAGGGTTGCCCAGAAGATCCGGGCGGTGCGGATGAACTCCATAGGCAGCGAGTCGGAGTGCAATTGCAGATCCGGCGAGTGCTCCGTGCGGTAGAAGATCAGGGGGAAGTGATCGGGAGGGAAGATCTCGCAGAAGGTCACCGGCGTGGGGGACGCAGAATCCAGGCCGACGAAGCAGTCGTCCACCCCGTTCTCGCGCAGCTCCTCGTGGACGAAACGCCCGAAGGGATCGTTGCCGGTCTTGGAGATTAGTGCCACGCGGTGTTCGAAGCGCGCCCCCGCAACGGCCACGTTTCCCGCAGAGCCGCCCAGGTACTTTCCGAAGGTACCCACCCGCTCCAGCGGCAGGCCGATCTCGGTTGGGTAGAGGTCGACGCCGACCCTTCCAACACAGAGCAGATCGCAAGGATGTCCCGATAACAGCACGGGGCCGAGTCTAGCCGTGCGGCAAAAAAATGGCGCTTACCACACGGAACGGCCCCGGTGGCATGCCGGGGCCGTCTGAGGTGAGGTGTCGGTCAAGATTGGGTGTCGGGAACGTCCTCGTACATCGGCTTAAACCTCGCCCATACGACGAAAACCAGCGCGACGACGACCAGCGCCAGCCCCGTCCACAGGTTTGCGTTGACCCCGCCGGTCTTCTCCAGGCTCTGGTCGGCGGTGAAGGAGCAGATCACCAAGAAGATGCCGATCAGGCCCAGCGCGGTGGCGATGAAGACGCGCACGTCGAACGCTCCCAGGGACTGCTTGTGCGTTGTCGGCGCAATCGGCGTACTTGGCGTCGCGGGGGCACTTGGGGTGTTATCAATAGGTTGCTCAGCCATTGCTACTCCTTAGGCGAAGACGAAGTTGAGGGCGATCACGAAAACGAGCGAGATGCCCGCCAGCGGGACAGGACGGCGATACCAGGGGTACTTCACATTGCCCGGATCTTGCAGCGCCGACTTGGGGGTGAGGGAGTACACGAAGCCAACCAGCTCGGACTCAGGCTTGGGTGCGGTGAATTGTGTGACGATCACCGAAAGCACGACGTCGACCACGAATGCTGTGGCCGCGGCTAGGAAGGCCGAGCCTTGGCCGGGCAAGTCGAGCACGCCCGTCTGGTTGAGGATGAACACGCCGACCGCGGAGAGGGTACCGAACACCAGGCCGACCCAGCCGGCCGTCGGGCTCATGCGCTTCCACAACATGCCAAGCAAGAAGGTGGCGAACAGTGGGGCGTTGAAGAACCCGAACAGTGTTTGCAGGTAGTCCATCAGGTTGGAGAAGGAACCGGCGATGAAGGCCGTGCCGATGGCTACGATGGTGGCCGTGACCGTCGCTATACGCCCCAATTTGAGGTAGTAGGCGTCGTCCTTGTCCTTCTGGATATAACGTTCCCAGATGTCGTAGGTGATGACCGTGTTGAACGCCGAGATGTTAGCCGCCATGCCGGCCATGAACGCCGCGAGCAGGCCGGTGACCGCGAGGCCCAGCAGGCCGTTGGGCAGGACGTCTCTCATCAGGTAGATCAGCGATTGGTTCCACTGCACCTCGGCACCCGTCCCAGCCTTGTAGGAGATCAGTTCGGGGACGATCGCCGCTGCGATCATGCCGGGGATGACGACGATGAAGGGGATGAACATCTTCGGGAAGGAACCGATGATCGGGGTCAGGCGGGCCGAGCGAATCGAGTTCGACGCCATTGCCCGCTGCACTTCGACGAAGTTGGTCGTCCAATATCCGAAGGACAGGACGAAGCCCAGGCCGAAGACGATGCCCACCACCGACAGCCATGGGTAGGGGAAGCCGGAGAGGGCTTGTCCAGGCCAGGTTTGCAGCTGTCCGGCACCGCAGCCGTACTCTTGACCGGGGCCGCAGGGCTCCGCCGAAACCTTGGCGACGAAGCCCTGCCAGCCGCCGATGCGGTTCAGGCCGATCAGCGTCAGGGGAAGGAGCCCGGCGACGATCACGAAGAACTGCAGCACCTCGTTGTAGATGGCAGCCGATAGGCCACCCAAGGTGATGTAGGAGAGCACGATCAAGGCGGCGACGAATAGCGTCACCCACATCGGCCAGCCCAGCATGGCCTGCACGATGGAACCCAGCAGGTAGAGGTTGACGCCCGCGATCAGCAGCTGCGCGCACGCGAACGAGATGGAGTTGACGAGGTGGGCGGGCACGCCGAAGCGCTTGTACATGAACTCGGGTACCGAGCGAACCTTCGAACCGTAGTAGAACGGCATCATCACCACGCCGAGGAACAGCATCGCGGGGATGGCACCGACCCAGAAGTAGTGCATGGTCGGCAGGCCGTATTGAGCGCCGGTGGCGGACATGCCCATGATCTCGACCGCGCCCAGGTTGGCGGAAATGAACGCCAGGCCGGTCACCCAGGCCGGCAGCGAGCGGCCCGAGAGCAGGAAGTCGATGGCGTTGGAGACGTGTTTACGCCCGAGCACCCCGATTCCGATAACGAGCACAAAGTAAATGACCAGCGGGACGTAGTCGAACCACGCCACATCTATGATGGTCCCTTCGAGCGTCAGCACGATTTCCTCCTTGGATGGACACTTCCCACACTGCCACCATGTGAAAACTTGCGCAAATTGCTGCAAGCGCTTTAGTGCCGTTCGGGGAAAAATTTCAGGTCATCGAAAAGCGTTGTGAAACTGGGGCCTTGGGTTGAAATGTGCCTAAGCCGACGGGATGGGAATAGTTCGCGGAATAAGGATCAGCTTTTGTACCCGCTTCGTCATCCTGCGCCGCACACTTCATCCGTCATCCTGCGCCGCACACTTCATCCGTCATCCTGCGCGCAGTCGCAGGATCTACAGTTCCGCGCCCCTACTCTAAAGAGATCCTGCGACTACGCGCAGGATGACGAGTGAGGGGAGACGGGGTGACGAGTGAGGGGAGACGGGGTGACGAGTGAGGGGAGACGGGATGACGAGTGAGGGGAGACAGGGTGACGAGTGAGGGGGAAACGGGATAACAAGTGAGGGGAGAAGTGGGATGACGAGACCATAACCACAAAGAGTCGAAAATTTCACTTTCCCGGCGGCGGGACGTCCGTCGAGGCGCGGACGATCAGCTCCGGCGTCAAAGAGAGCTGCACCGGTTCCAGCGGCGCTCCCGACTCGACCAGATGAATCAGGGTCTGGGCCGCCAACACCCCTAGACGGTCGCGGTGCGAAGAGATCGTCGTCAGCGGCGGCTCGGCCATCTGAGCGACGGCCACATCGTCGATGCCGACCACCGAGATCTGCTGGGGCACGAGAACGTTGCGGGTCTTGAAGCGCGAGAGCAGGCCGATGGCGACCACGTCGTTGAAGGCGATCACGGCGCTCGCTCCCGAGGCGATCACCTGGTCGGCGGCCCCGACGCCCCCGGTGAAGCTGGGTGCCGAGGAGCGGATGAGCTTGACGTCCAGGCCCAGGTCTCCAGCCTTCTCAAGACCTAGCAGCCGCAGCTTCTCGGAGGCCGAATCGGCCGGGCCGTTCACGTACGCGATCTGGGTGTGGCCCAGGGCCGCGAGATGGATCAGGGCCTGGCGGATGCCGTCCACCTCGTCGTTGGCAACGCACGAGAAGCCCGGCAGCATCCGGCCCGCGAGCACGGTCTTGGCGGGGTCGACGCGGTTCGCCAGTTCGTCCGTCGGGATGCGGGGGGAGAGCAGGATCAGCCCATCGACGGCCCCGGCGACCTGAGCGATGAGCTCGCGTTCGGAAACAGGGGAGTCGTCTGCGTCGGCCAGCACCAGCAGGTAGCCGGAGGCGTAGGCGATCCTGGAGATGGACTTGGCGATGTCGCGGGCGAACGGGTTGGCCAGATCCGGCAACACCAGGCCGAGCTGCCGGGTGCGCCCGTCGGCCAAAGCCCTGGCGGCGCGGTTGGGGGAGGTGTAGCCGAGCTGTTCGGCGGCCTCCAGCACGCGCTGGCGGGTGGCCGGGCTGACCGTGCCGTCAGAAAAGGTTCGGGAAACCGTCGAGGCTGAAACTCCGGCAAGTTGGGCGACGTCATCGAGTGTCGGCACTGGAACTCCGTTCTGTGTATCGGCAAAGCATAGCCCGCCTTTCCAAGCCGATACGCTTGAAAATCGGCAATTAACCCGTCAGTTATAGGACACGCCCTACCACGGTTGTGGAAGACTTGGGAGCGCAAGAGCTCAACAAAGGAGAACCGATGGGTCTTATCCAAGCTTTCAAGGGGACGGTCGGGGGCGCGCTCGCCGATCAATGGCTCGATTACTTCGTGGTTCCGCAGATGGACGCCGACGTCCTGATGGTGAATGCGGCGAAGGCATCGGGTGCCCGCTCGTCCAACACCAAGTCCACACCCGACGTTATCTCATCGGGGTCGAAGTTCATCGTCGGCGAATCCCAGGCCGTCGCCGTGGTGGACAACGGGATCGTGATCGAGTTCACCGCCGAGCCCGGCGCCTATGAGTACGACTCGAAGACGGAGCCGTCGATCTTCGCAGGCTCAGGCCTGGCAGCCAACCTCACCGCCGTGTTCCAGGCCGGGATCGAGCGCTTCAAGTTCGGCGGCACCGCGCCCAAGTTCCAGCGCCTGTACTACTTCAACCTGAAGGAGCTGATCGGCAACAAGTACGGCACCGCAACTCCCATCCCCTTCAGAGTGACCGATGCCAACATCGGCCTGGACATCGACACCGCCGTGCGCATGAACGGCGAATACTCGCTCAAGCTCGTCAACCCGATCTTGTTCTACCAAAACGTGGCTGCGGGCCAGAACGACGCCTACCGCTACGGCGGCGAGCTCGAATCCCAGATGAAGTCCGAGTTCATGACCGCGCTGCAGCCGGCCCTGGCCCAAATCTCGGCCCAAGGCGTGCGCTATTCCGCGATTCCTGGCTACACCCAGGATCTGGTGAAGATCGTCAACGATCAGCTCTCGGCCAAGTGGCGCGACCTGCGCGGCATCGAGATGGTCTCGCTCGGCATCAACTCCATGACGCTGCCGCCCGACGACGAGAAGATGATCAAGGATCTGCAGCGCACGGCCGTCAACCGCGACGCCTCGATGGCAGCCGCCACCTTGGCCTCCGCCCAGGCCGACGCCATGCGCGCGGCCGCCTCCAACGAGGCCGGAGCCACTACCGGGTTTATTGGCATGGGCTTTGCCCAGCAAGCTGGAGGAATGAGCGCCGGAAATCTCTTCCAGCAAGCGGCGGCGAACGGGCAGGGGCCCGCGCAGCACTATCCAGTCGCGGCTGGCGGCGGATTCCCTGGCGCTGCTCCCGCTGCTCCCGCAGCTGGTGCCACTGGTGCCGCGCCCGCCGGGTGGACGTGTCCCAACTGCGGCCACGCCGGGAACATGGGCAAGTTCTGCGAAGAGTGCGGCCAGCCCAGGCCCGCCGGTGCGCCGGTCTACAAGTGCGACAAGTGCGGCTGGGTGCCGCCGGATCCGCAAAACCCGCCGAAGTTCTGCCAAGAGTGCGGTGATCCGTTTAACGACGCCGACAAGGCATAGCGATGGCCCTGGTCGAGTACAAGTGCCCGAACTGCGGCGGCTCGATCTCCTTCGACGCCGCCGCACAGGAGATGAAGTGCCCATACTGCGATTCGATCATCGAGGTCGCGGCGCTAAGGCAGTTCGACAACGATCTGGCGACGAACCAAACCTCGGAGGCGATCGACTGGAACGTCGAGGGCGAACCCTGGAAGGAGGGGGAACTAGATCCGCTGGTCACCTACGTGTGTACCAACTGCGGCGGCGAGATCGCGGTTGATCGCACGGTCGGGGCGACCAAGTGCCCTTTCTGTGATTCGCCGGTGGTCGTCGGCTCGCAGTTCGCCGGGACGCTGCGCCCCAACCTGGTGGTTCCGTTCAAGATCACCAAGGAGGAGGCCGTAGCCGCGCTGCAAAAGCACTACCTCGGCAAGCGGCTCCTGCCCAAGGTGTTCAAGGATCAAAACCACATCGACGAGATTCGCGGCATCTACGTGCCGTTTTGGCTGTTCGACGCCCAGGCCGAGGCCACCATCACCTACAGGGCCACCAACGTGCGCACCTGGCGGGATCGGCGCTTCATCTACACGGAGACGTCCCACTACGGGATCTTGCGCCGCGGCGGCATCGAGTTCGACGGGATACCCGAGGACGGCTCATCCAAGATGCCCGACAACCTGATGGAATCCATCGAACCATTCGACCTGACCCAGGCCGTCGACTTCCAGACGGCCTATCTCTCGGGCTTCCTGGCCAACAAGTACGACGTCGAAGCCCAGGCCATGCTGCCGAGGGCCAACAACCGGGTGGTGAACTCCATGGCCGAGGCCTTCCGCGGCACGGTCTCGGGATACGCCACGGTCGCCGAGCAATCCAGATCGGTCAACCTCGCCAACGGCCGCATCCGCTACGGCCTGCTGCCGGTGTGGATGCTGAACACCTCCTGGAACGGCAATCTCTACACCTTCGCCATGAACGGGCAGACCGGCAAATTCGTCGGCGATCTGCCCATGGACAAGGGGGCATATTGGAAATGGACGCTGGGCGTCGGGCTGCCGTCGGCCCTCGTCCTCGGGCTGCTGGCGGTGCTGCTATGAAGAAGATCGCATCCATCGCACTCGCCCTGTTCTTCACCCTCGGGTTTGCCGCCTCGGCTAGCGCCGACACCGGCCTGAACCAGGGCCACCAGCTCACCTACGTGACGGACAACGCCGGGCTGCTCACCGCCTCCGACAAGTCCACGCTCGAATCCCAGCTCGCCGCAGTCTCGGCCAAGTACAACTTCTTGTCCGTGATCGTCACTGTAAAAGAGAAGGATTCGCGCGAGGCCAAGCTCTACGCCGCCGACTTCTACGACGAGAACACCTTCCCAATGGCCAAGACCGACGGGGCGATCTTGCTGCTTTCCATGCAGGATCGGGACTTCGGCTTTGCGACCACCGGCTGGGGTCAGGACGCCTTCGATCAGGATTCGCAAGACGACCTTGACGACGCCATGCTGCCCTATCTCAGACAAGATCAATGGGCGGCAGGCTTCGAGGCCTACACCCGGCAGCTGGACACCGAACTCGGGGACTACCGGCAGGGCAAGGCGACCGGCAAGGTATTGATCGTCATCGTTGCCGTGGTGGTCGGTGTGGGAATCGGCTTCCTGGTTTCGTGGAGGTTCAAGGCCCAGCTCAAATCGGTCAAGCCCGATGAGTACGCACGCGCCTATGTGAAGCAGGGCTCGTTCTTCCTCTCGGCCTCCACCGACAGCTTCTTGTACCGCAATGTGTCCGCCGTACCGATCCCGCAAAACGAGGGGAAGTCGAGCTCGGGAGGGTTCAGCTCCTCATCCGGAGGCTCCTTCTCCGGGCACTCGGGCAAGTTCTAGCCGACGTTTCCGCGGGCGCTGCCCTCGGCCTCGATCGGGATCTGCCCGAACCCGACCAGCGACAGGCACACGGGCGTCCAGGTTGAGCGAACCTTAACTCGCACGTATTCGCCCTCATATGTGATGCTGGCAAGCTCCAGCCCTGAGGACTTGGCAAAATCGCGCGCGGCCTTGTTCGCCAGCGGCTGGTTGAACTCGACCTTCCCGGTATCGGCCCCCAGCGCCACCCGCTGGGCCGCGGCGCGGGCAGCCTCTTCGGCGACGTCGAAGGCCCGCATCCTGGCTCCCAGGGCCCCGCCGACGTCCACCACCAGGCCGACGATCAGGATGAAAACAGGAATGACGCCGAGCGTCCAAACGGAATATGACTGGCCCTTATCTTCGCGTAACTTCCCCATGTTTCTCCTTATCGGGCAGGCCGAACCGTACCGGCGGGGAAGTGCGCGAAATAGCCTACCGCGCCCAAAGGCGGTAGACTCACACGGTCAAAGATTTAGTCCTCTCAGGAGTAGCCAGTGCCTTCCACGGTAGAAAAGCTCGGCCCCAGCCGCGTCAAGCTCACCATTGAAATCCCGTTCGACGAACTCAAGCCCCACCTCAACAAGGCTTACAGAGACATCGCCAAGCAGGTCAACATCCCCGGTTTCCGCAAAGGCAAGGTGCCGGACGCCATCATCGACCAGCGCGTCGGTCGCGGCTACGTGCTCCAGGAGGCCATCAACGCGGCCCTGTCCCCGGCGTATTCCAAGGCCCTCGAAGAGGCCGAGGTTCAGCCGCTGGATCAGCCCGACATCGACGTGACCAAGCTTGAAGACGGCGAGGTCGTCGAGTTCACCGCCGAGGTGGACATCCGCCCCGACTTCGAGGTTCCCGACCTCTCCACCCTGTCCGTTGTTGTCGACCCGCTGGCCGACACCGAGAAAGAGGTCGACGAGCGCGTCGAGACCCTGCGCGAGCGCTTTGCCACCTCCAAGGACGTCAAGCGCAAGGCCAAGGCCGGCGACGTCGTCACCATGGATCTCACGGCCCGCATCGGCGGCGAGATCATCGAAGACGGCGAGTCCGAGGGTGTCACCTACAAGATCGGCTCCGGCGAGATGCTCGACGGCCTGGACGAGGCCGTCACCGGGCTGAAGGCCGGCGAAGAAAAGACCTTCACCTCCAAGCTGGTCGGCGGCTCGCACGAGGGCGAGGAAGCCGAAGTCACCGTCAAGATCGAGAAGGTCTCCGAGCAAGAGCTCCCCGAAGTGGACGACGACTTCGCCCAGGAAGTCTCCGCGTTCGACACCGTCGATGAGATGCGCGACGACATCCGCAAGAGCGTTGAGCAGCAGCTCAAGTACACCCAGATGCAGCAAGGCCGCGACAAGATCGTGGACGAGCTGATCGAGAAGACTGAGATGGACTTGCCCGAGGGCGTCATCAACCACGAGGTCGAGGATCGCAAGGAGCAGATCCTGAACCAGCTCAAGCAGGTCGGCCTGACCATGGAGACCTACCTCGAGCGCGTGGGCGACGAGGTCGGCGCCAACACGCCCGACGAGTACTGGGCCGAGCTGGCCGAGAACGCCCGCAAGAACCTGAAGGCCTCCCTGATCCTCGACAAGATCGCCGACGCCAACGAGGTTTCCGTTTCCGAAAACGACCTGTCCGAGATGCTCTACCAGCGTGCCATGCAAAACGGCACCTCCCCGCAGGAAGAGGCCAACCACATGGTCGAGCACGGGCACTTCAACGAGTGGGCCGGGCAGATCCGCCGCAACAAGGCCCTCGAGATTGCCGTCAAGGCCGCCACGGTGAAGGACATCGAAGGCAAGGACGTCGACATCACGATTCCTGAGGTGGCCGAGCCCGAGGTCGTCGAGGCGGACGATACCGCCGACGCCGAGTAAGCAAAGCAACCACAGCCCCCGGTTTGTGCCGGGGGCTTTTGCTTTAAGCCGCTTTCCAAACCCAAAGTTCACATCTGTTTCGCTGTGAGCGAACACGGCCCGCCAATGCGTGGATTTGAGCTTCAGTACGGGTAAGTTCTTCACCGTGCAAAAGACATATCCGCAAATGGCGGCCCCCACCGGTGGCGGTTCGATGACTGACTCCGTGTACCAGTCGCTGCTCGCCAACCGAATCATCTTCCTGGGCTCGGAAGTGCGCGACGAGAACGCGAACGCTATCTGCGCCCAGATGCTGTTGCTGAACTCTGAAGATCCAGAACGCGACATCTACCTGTACATCAACTCGCCCGGCGGTTCGATCGACTCCGGCATGGCCATCTACGACACCATGCAGTGGATCTCCAACGATGTCGCTACGGTGGCCATCGGCCTGGCGGCCTCCATGGGCCAGTTCCTGCTTTCGGCGGGCACCCCGGGCAAGCGCTACGCCCTGCCGCACTCGCGCATTCTGATGCACCAGCCCTCCGGCGGCCTCGGCGGCACCGCCTCCGATATTCGCATCCAGGCCGAGCAGTCCGTGCTGCTGAAGAAGACGATGGCCGAGCTCATCGCCGGGCAGACCGGGCAGCCGGTGGAGAAGATCATCGAGGACTCCGACCGCGACCACTGGTTCACCGCGCAAGAGGCCCTGGAATACGGCTTCATCGACCACGTATACGCGCGCGCCTCCGAGATCAAGACGGCCTCGCCGAACAAGTGAGAGGGTTAGAAATGAGCGAACTTATGCCGGCGGGCCTGGCACCTGCCCAGCCCAACATGGACTACTACATCCCCCAGTGGGAAGAGCGCACCAGCTACGGCGTGCGCCGCGTCGATCCGTACACCAAGCTGTTCGAGGATCGCATCATCTTCCTCGGCACGCCCATCAACGACGACATCGCCAACGCGGTGATGGCCCAGTTGCTGTGCCTGCAGTCGATGGATCCCGAGCGCCAGATCTCCATCTACATCAACTCGCCCGGGGGTTCCTTCACCGCGCTGACGGCCATCTACGACACCATCCGCTACATCAAGCCGGATGTGCAGACGGTCTGCCTGGGCCAGGCGGCCTCCGCCGCCGCCGTGCTGCTGGCCGCCGGAACCAAGGGCAAGCGCCTGGCGCTGCCGAACTCGCGCATCTTGATTCACCAGCCCGCGGTTTCCGGCGACGGCAACTACGGCCAGTCTTCTGACCTGGAGATTCAGGCCAAGGAGATCATGCGTATCCGCGAGCTGATGGAGCAGATGATCGCCTCCGACACCGGCCAGCCGGTGGAGAAGGTGCACAAGGACGTCGAGCGTGACAAGTTCCTCACCGCCGAAGAGGCGAAGGAATACGGAATCATCGACGACATCCTCACCTCGCTCAAGTGATTGAAGCTGCTTAGGAGACGCCATGGCCCGAATGCAAGAATCTTCTGAACTGTTGAAGTGCTCTTTTTGCGGAAAGAGCCAAAAACTGGTGAAGAAACTCATCGCGGGCCCTGGCGTCTACATCTGCGACGAGTGCATCGACCTTTGCAACGAGATCCTCGTCGAAGACAACAATGTGTTCAAGAAGGATCAAAAGGGCGTCAACCTGCCTAAGCCCTATCAGATCCGGGCCTTCCTCGACCAGTACGTAATCGGCCAGGACAAGGCCAAGAAGGCGCTGTCGGTGGCGGTCTACAACCACTACAAGCGCGTCCAGGACGAGCAAAGCGGCAAGGCCCGCCGCCGCGACACCATCGAGGACACCGAGCTGGCCAAATCCAATATCTTGCTGATCGGCCCCACCGGCTGCGGCAAGACGTACCTGGCTCAGACCCTCGCCAAGATGCTGAACGTGCCCTTTGCGATGGCCGACGCCACCGCGCTGACGGAGGCCGGGTATGTGGGTGAGGACGTCGAGAACATCTTGCTCAAGCTCTTGCAGGCCTCCGACTTCGACATCAAGCGCGCCCAGACCGGCATCGTCTACATCGACGAGATCGACAAGGTCGCCCGCAAGGCCGAGAACACCTCAGTGACAAGGGACGTCTCCGGTGAGGGCGTGCAGCAGGCCCTGCTGAAGATACTTGAGGGAACCGTCGCCTCCGTGCCCCCGCAGGGCGGCAGGAAACACCCCAACACCGACTACATCCAGGTCGACACCACCAACATCTTGTTCATCCTCGGCGGGGCGTTCGCCGGGCTTGAGGACATCATCGCCAACCGCATCGGGCGCAGGCCACTCGGCTTCCACCCCGACGCCGCGCGCTCGCGCGAGGAAACCATCGACCCGTTCACCGACGTCAGGCCGGAGGATCTGCACAAGTACGGCCTCATCCCAGAGTTCATCGGCCGCCTGCCCATGGTGGCCTCGGTCACCGCGCTGGACGAGCAGGCCCTGCGGCAAATCCTCACCGAACCGCGAAACGCGCTCGTCAAGCAGTTCAAGAAGCTGTTCGAGATCGACGGCGTGCACCTGGAATTCACCGACAAGGCGGTGGAGGCCATCGCGCACGAGGCCATGCGCCGGGGTATCGGCGCCCGTGGGCTGCGCTCGATCATCGAAGAATCCCTACTCACCACCATGTACGAGGTACCTGGCTCGGACGTGACGGACGTCATCGTCGACGAGCATGTGATCTTGGACGGGGAGCAGCCGCAGACGATCTCCGAGGCCCGTAAGGCCGCCTAACTGCTCGAAGGCAGTGGTCTAGTCCATTTATGAGTAAACTGGCCCACAACCTAACTAAGGAGTCACCAATGGCATCTCGTAAAGTAGCAATTGCGTCCAGCGTCGGCCTCCACGCCCGCCCGGCATCCCTGTTTGTCCAGGCGGCCACGGCGACCGGCCTTCCCGTGACCGTCGCCAAGGAAGGCGGCAGCCCGGTTGACGCGCGCTCGATCCTGGCCGTGATGGCCCTTGGAGTGAAGCACGGGGAGACGGTTGAGCTCAGCGCGGAAGGCGACGGCGCCGACGCGGCCCTCGACACGCTCGTCGATCTGCTTTCCAAAGATCTGGACGCCGAGGCATAACATGTCGAGCCGGTTTACAGGAATCGGCGTCTCACAAGGCGTGGCGGCCGCCCCCGCAGTGGTGGTGGCCCCCGCCATCGGTGTAGAGGTGGGGGAACCCAAGACCACCGACTTTGACGCTGCTTCTGCGCAAGTTCACCAAGCGCTATCCGATGTCGCCGCCGGGCTCACCGCCCGCGCCGCGCAAGCCCCAGCAGACGCCAAGGCGGTTCTCGAAGCCGGGGCCATGATGGCCTCCGACCCGGGCCTCGCCTCCGGTATCGACAACCTGCTGCAAGCCGGCAAGGGCGTCACCAACGCCGTGCACGACGCCGTCGAAGAGTACGCCGCCATGTTTGAGTCTCTCGGCGGGTACATGGCCGAGCGCGTCACCGACCTTCGGGACGTGCGCGACCGCGTGATCTCTAGGCTGCGCGGGGTGCCGGAGCCAGGCGTCCCGCAGCTGACCCAGCCCTCGATCCTCATCGCCCGCGATCTCGCACCGGCAGAGACGGCCATGCTGAGCGCGGACACCTGCGTCGGAATCGTCACCTCCGAGGGCGGGCCGACTTCGCATACCGCGATCCTCGCTGCCCAGCTGGGTATTCCGGCAGTGGTGCAGGTGGGGGAGCTGCGCGTGGCCAACGGGGCCGAGGTCGCCATCGACGGCGGCGCGGGCCTGGTCATCCTCGATCCGACCAAGGAAGAGGTCGACGCGCTGAAGCTGCGCCAGCAGCGCAGGCAGTCGGCCCTGAGCGATTCCGACGCGCCCGGCGCCACCAAGGACGGCGTTCCCATCGCGCTGCTTGCCAACATCGGCACGGTGGCCGATGCCGAATCTGCCGCTGCCAAGGCCGTCGAAGGGGTGGGGCTGTTCCGTACAGAGTTCCTCTTCCTCGACCGTGAGAGTGCTCCGACGCTGAAAGAACAGACGGCGACCTACACCAAGGTGCTCGAGGCCTTCGGGCCGCGCCGCGTGATCGTGCGCACGCTGGACGCCGGGGCCGACAAGCCGCTGAAATTCGCAGACCTCGGCCCGGAGGAGAATCCGGCGCTGGGCAAGCGCGGGCTTCGGCTTTCGATGATCCGCCAAGACCTGCTGGACACCCAGCTTGAGGCACTCGCTGCCGCGTACAAGGCCACGGGTGCCGACCTGCGGGTTATGGCACCGATGATCGCCAACAAGCCCGAGGCCGATTGGTTCGCCGAACGTGCTCGTGCTGCGGGGCTTCCCAAGGTGGGCGTCATGATCGAGATCCCGGCTGCCGCCCTGCGTGCCGAGCAGGTGTTGGCTAACCTCGATTTCGCCTCCTTGGGCACCAACGACCTGCAGCAGTACACCATGGCGACCGACCGCATGGAGGGCGCGCTGGCCAGGCTGCTCAACTACTGGGAGCCGGCGGTGCTCGACGTCATCGCGGCGGCCTGCTCGGGGGCGAAGGCCGCGGGCAAGCCGATCGGGGTCTGCGGTGAATCCGGCGGCGATCCGGGGCTGGCCCTGGTGTTGGTGGGCCTGGGCGTCTCCTCGCTTTCCATGGCACCGGCCAAGGTGCAGGCCGTGCGCACGGTTCTGGCCGCGCACACCATGGAGGACTGCGTGAAGCTGGCCGCGATCGCCAGGAAGCAAGAGACCTGGGAAGAGGCCCGGCAAGCGGTGCTCGACGCCGCCGACCCGGTACTCAAGGACGTCCTGTAGTACTTGCGTTGGCCGTCCCCTCAAATGGGGACGGCCAACTTTTGTTTAACGCCCTACTTGCGTTTGAGGGACACCGTAACGGTCCCCCGCGCGATCTCCAGGTCTTCGTCGTCGGTGAGGATGACCTCGTAGGTGGCCAGCCGTTTGCCGATGCGCACGGCGGTGGCGACCCCGGTGATGTGGCCGGAAACCGCAGGCCGCAGGTGGGTGACGGAGAGGGAGACGCCTCGGGCCTCGCCGCCGGGGAAGACCTCCATCGAGGCCGCGTAGGAGGCCAGGGTTTCGCAAACCACGCCGCTCGCGCCCCCGTGCCACAGGCCGAACGGCTGGGTGTTGCCCTTGACGGGGTAGCGGGCGACGGCCCGTTCGGGGCTGAGCTCGAGCAATTCAAATCCAAGCTTCTCATCGAGGGGGCTGACGATGGCCTTCACAGAATCGGGAATCATGGGCCAACTCTTGCACAAACGCTGCCGAAAAGCACGGGCTTGCCCTCGTTCGATAGGCTCGCCCCGTGAGCGAAACTTTGATGCTGATCGACGGCCATTCCATGGCCTTCCGCGCCTTCTACGGCATTCCCCCCGAGACGATGAAGGTCGGAACGCAATCCACCAATGCCGTCTACGGCTTCACCTCCATGCTCATCAACCTGCTGGCCTCCGAGCAGCCCACCCACTTGGCCGTCGCCTTCGACCTTTCCCGTCACTCCTTCAGAACCGACGAATACCCCGAATACAAGGGGACGCGCGGAGAAACTCCCCCCGAATTCTCCGGCCAGACCGAGCTCATCGAGCAGGTGCTGACGGCCCTCAAGATCAAGTACCTGACCAAGGAAAACTACGAGGCCGACGACATCTTGGCCACGCTCGCCACCAAGGGCGACAAGGCCGGATTTAAGGTGTTGGTCGTCACTGGGGATCGCGATTCGCTGCAGCTGGTCGACTCCAACGTCACCGTGCTCTACCCGCGCAAGGGCGTCTCCGATCTGCTTCGGCTCGATCCCGAGGCGGTGAAGGAACGCTACCTGGTCTACCCGCAGCACTACCCGGAGCTGGCGGCGCTGGTGGGGGAGACCTCCGACAACCTGCCCGGCGTACCGGGCGTGGGGCCGAAGACCGCCGCTAAGTGGCTCGACCAGTACGAGAACCTGGATAACTTGCTCGCCCACGCGGGCGAGATCAAGGGCAAAGTCGGTGAATCCCTGCGCGCCCATATCGGCGACGTCAAGCGCAACCGCCACCTGAACGCGCTGCTCAAAGACCTCGACCTCGGGGTCACGCTGGACGATCTGGCCCGGCATCCTTGGAAACGCCAGGACGTCCACGAGCTGTTCGACGAGCTCCAGTTCCACAACCTGCGCAACCGGCTGTTCGCGGCCCTGCCGGGCGAGGACACGGCGGACGAGGTGAGCGGGGCCGTCGAGTACGAGTCGGTGGAGATCGCACCCGGCAAGCTGGGGGAGTGGCTGAAATCACGAACCGGTGATGTGGCCGTCGAGGCGGATGGAAGCTGGGTTCTGGGGGACGGCGAGGTGAGTGGCATCGCCCTGGCCAGCGGTAACCAGGCCGCCTGGATCGATCCGGCTGCTTTGTCTCCTGCCGACGAGAAGGCGCTGGGGGAGTGGTTGGAATCGGACTCGCCTAAGATTGTCCACGATCTGAACACCACAGATCTGCGCTTGTCAGGGCGCGGTTGGAAGCTCGGCGGGGTCGTGTTCGACACGCTGCTCGCCGCCTACCTGCTCAACCCCGACCAGCGGGTCTACGATGTCGCCGATCTGTCCATTCGCGTGCTCGGCAAGGAGCTGGCCAGCTCCGAGGACGCCGACGGCCTGCTGCCCGGCCTGGACGGTACCGCTCCCGACGAGGCAAAGCTGCGTTCCGAGGCCCTGCTTGAGCTCAAGGAGCCGCTCAGCAAACCACTCGAAGAGCGCAAGCAGCTCGCGCTGCTAGAAACCATGGAGCTGCCGCTCTCGCCGATACTGGCCTCGATGGAGGAGCTGGGTATCGCCGCCGACCGGCCCTACCTGGATTCGCTGCGCGGCCAGTACGACGCCGAGGTCGCCCACGCGCAGGAGCAGGCGTATGAGGCACTCGGGCACGAGATCAACCTGGGCTCTCCCAAGCAGCTGCAGGCGGCGCTGTTCGATGAGCTCGGGATGCCGAAGACCCGCAAGACCCGCACCGGCTACACCACCGACGCGGCGGCGCTCACCGAGCTGTACGTCCGCAGCGAGCCTGAATCGCGCGGAAATTTGTTCTTGGGCGGGCTGCTGCGCCACCGCGATCAGATAAAGCTGCGCCAGATCGTCGACGGGTTGATCAAGAACATTGGGGCTGACGGCCGCATCCACACCACGTTTTCCCAAACCCAGGCGGCGACCGGGCGCTTGTCGTCGGCAGAACCCAATCTCCAGAACATCCCCACGCGCACGGATGAGGGCGTGAAGATCCGCCAGGCGTTCGTGGTGGGGCCGGGCTATCTGGAGCTGCTCACCGCCGACTACTCGCAGATCGAAATGCGCGTAATGGCCGACCTGTCAGGCGACGAGAAGCTTATCGACGCCTTCAACTCCGGCGCCGACTTCCACGCGGTGACTGCCTCGCACGTGTTCAACGTGCCCGTCGACAAGGTAACACACGAGCAGCGCTCGAAGGTAAAGCAGATGAACTACGGGCTGGCCTACGGCCTGTCCTCCTTTGGTCTGGCCTCCAGACTGAACGTCTCCCAGGCCGAGGCCCGAAAGCTGATGGACGACTACTTCTCGCGTTTTGGCAAGGTGCGCGATTATCTCGACTCGCTGGTGGCCCAGGCGCGTATCGACGGCTACACGGAGACGATCTCCGGGCGTCGTCGCTACCTGCCCGATCTCAAGTCCGACAACCGCCAGCGCCGGGAAATGGCCGAACGCTCGGCCCTCAACGCCCCCATCCAAGGCTCGGCCGCCGACATCATCAAGCAGGCGATGCTGGACGTCGACAAGGCGATGAAATCCGAACACCTGGCCAGCCGAATGCTGCTCCAGGTTCACGACGAACTGATCTTCGAGGTGGCCGAAGGCGAGGCCGAGCAGTTGGAAGCGCTGGTGCGCGACAAGATGGAACACGCCATGAACCTCAAGGTCGGTCTGGATGTTTCGGTCGGAAAGGGCCGCAGCTGGCGTGATGCTGCCCACTGACTTTACCAATGGGGACGGTTCCTCTTGGTAAACCCTTTACCAAAAGGAACCGTCCCTAACGGTAAGGTTTTGGCCATCCGTCCATCCAGCCGGTAAGCTTGCAAAGCCGTTTCAACGGCCGCGGGTTCGTAAGAGCTTCCGTTTGATCCGAAAATCAAGGGCAACCAGCCTGGAAGCGCCGCGCAACGAGAAGGAAGCAGTGCATGGACGCTGAGACCAAGAAGAAGATCATCGAAGAGTACGCCCAGACCCCTGGCGACACCGGTTCCCCGGACGTCCAGATCGCGTTGCTCACGTACCGTATCTCCCACCTGACCGAGCACCTCAAGGTTCACAAGGGCGATCACCACTCCCGCCGCGGCTTGATGCTGATGGTTGGCCAACGCCGCCGTCTGCTTAACTACGTCGCCAAGAAGGACATCGAGCACTACCGCTCGCTGATCGCGAAGCTGGGCCTGCGCCGGTAAGCATGTTCTCTCGCTACCGGGCGATTCCGCTGAACATCGTCCTTCGGATGGCAGCCGTCTCCTTCATCATGTTGGTACACCGGCTGGGTTTGGAACCGCAGCACTTCGATTCCAACTCCTTCCGCATGGGCTAGGCAGAACGCCCGGCAGCGAATAAACCACCCCGATAGTTCGTTAGACTATGGGAACAATTGAATAACTAAGTATCCATTCGACCTGAGCCACTACGCTTCGGTCCTCGGTGGTGGTTCTCGGGCCCAATGTCCCGAGGGCTTCAATCGAAGGCCGGTTTACAGTGTTCAGGCTCGGGTCACACACCCGAAAGGAGCACAACCATGGCCATGACAGGCCCTGATGTGCGTTTCACTGAAGCCGTTATCGACAACGGCAAGTACGGCAAGCATGTCGTGCGTTTCGAGTCCGGTCTCCTGGCACGCCAGGCTAACGGCTCTGTTTCTGTTTACCTCGACGACGACACCATGCTGCTGTCCTGCACCACTGCGCAGAAGACCCCGCGGGATGCCATCGACTTCTTCCCGCTGACGGTGGACGTCGAAGAGCGCATGTACGCCGCCGGCCGCATCCCCGGTTCGTTCTTCCGCCGTGAGGGCAAGCCCTCCGAAGGTGCGATCCTGGCCGCCCGCCTCACCGACCGCCCGCTGCGTCCCTGCTTCGTCAAGGGGCTTCGCAACGAGGTTCAGGTCATCATCACCGTAATGGCGCTCAACCCCGAGGTTCGCTACGACGTGCTGGCGATCAACGCCGGTTCCGCTTCGACGACCGTCGCCGGGCTTCCCTTCACCGGCCCCGTCGGCGGTGTGCGCATGGCTCTGCTGGGCGACCAGTGGGTTGCGTTCCCGACCGTCGAGCAGTCCGAGGGCGCGACCTTCGAAATGGCGATCGCGGGCCGCGTGCTCGAAGACGGTGACGTCGCGATCATGATGGTCGAAGCCGAGTCCACCGAGTACACCTGGGATCTGGTTGCTGCCGGGCGCACCGCCCCGACTGAGGCCGTCGTCGCGCAGGGTATGGAAGCCGCAAAGCCGTTCATCAAGGCCCTTTGCGAGGCTCAGGCCGAGCTGGCCGTCCAGATGCCGAAGCCGATGCAGGCCCTCCCGGTCTTCCTCGACTACACCGACGAGGTCTACTCGATGGTGAAAGAGGTCGCCGAGGACGAGCTCAAGATCGTCATGTCCATCCCGGGCCAGGCCGAGCGCGAAACCAGCCAGGACGAGCAGCTGGCCAAGGTTCAGGAAGCCCTCGCCGACAAGGTCGGCGATCGCGATGAGGAAGAGTTCGCCAAGGAGATCTCCGGCGCGTACAAGGCGCTGACTAAGAAGATCGTCCGCCACAAGACCCTGACCGAGCACGTCCGCATCGACGGCCGCGGCCTCAAGGACATCCGCGAGCTGCGCGCCGAGGTCAACGTGCTGCCGCGCGTCCACGGCTCGGCGCTGTTCATGCGCGGCGAGACCCAGATCCTGGGTGTCTCCACCCTGAACATGCTGGACATGGAGCAAAAGCTCGACACGCTCTCCCCGGAGACGACGAAGCGCTACATGCACAACTACAACTTCCCGCCGTACTCCACCGGCGAGACGGGCCGCGTGGGCTCTCCGAAGCGCCGCGAGATCGGCCACGGTGCACTCGCCGAGCGCGCCCTGGTTCCGGTGCTGCCTAAGCGCGACGAGTTCCCGTACGCCATCCGTCAGGTCTCCGAGGCCGTCGGTTCTAACGGTTCGACGTCCATGGGCTCGGTCTGTGCGTCCACCCTGTCGCTGCTGTCCGCTGGCGTTCCGTTGAAGGCCCCGGTGGCCGGTATCGCCATGGGCCTGATGAGCGAAGAGATCGACGGCCAGATGAAGTTCGTCGCCCTGACCGACATCCTGGGTGCCGAAGACGCCCTGGGTGATATGGACTTCAAGGTGGCCGGTACCTCCGAGTTCGTCACCGCCTTGCAGCTCGACACCAAGCTCGACGGCATCCCGTCCGAGGTTCTGGCCGCCGCCTTGCAGCAGGCCAAGGAAGCTCGCATGACGCTGCTCGACGTGATGGCCAAGGCCATCTCCGAGCCCGGCGAAATGAGCCCGTATGCCCCGCGCATCATCTCCATCAAGATCCCGGTCGACAAGATCGGAGAGGTGATCGGCCCCAAGGGCAAGGTCATCAACCAGATCCAGGACGACACCGGCGCGAACATCTCGCTCGAAGAGGACGGCACCGTCTACATCGGCGCCGACAACGGCGAAGCCGCGGAGGAAGCCCGCCAGCAGATCAACAACATCGCCAATCCGACGATGCCGCAGGTCGGCGAGCGCTATCTCGGTACGGTCGTGAAGATCATGCCGTTCGGTGCCTTCGTCTCCTTGCTCCCGGGCAAGGACGGCCTGCTCCACATCACCAAGCTGCGCGCCCTCAACGGCGGCAAGCGCGTGGAGAACGCCGAAGACGTGGTCTCCGTCGGCCAGAAGATCCAGGTAGAGATCTCCGAGATCCAAGATCGCGGCAAGCTCTCGCTGATCCCCGTGATTGACGACGACAAGAACGAGTAAGACTCAATCGAAAAAGGGCCGCCTGCGGGCGGCCCTTTTTGCATTCACAGTATCTTCAGCTTTCCCGCGCCGAGGCTGACATCGGCCATGATCACCTCGGCCTTGATGAACTGCAGATCGCGCACGAATACCGTTCCGCTGAGGAACATCCCTCCCACGCGCTTGAACTTCAAGAAAGGCAGACGGTTCCGAACACGTTCGATCTCCTCGCTAGAGGCCTCGTGCATGGCGGAAAACACTCCGAAAAGCGTTCACAATCTTCACCTGGGCGGTTTGACTGGAAGAATGCTGACATGGAAATCGCAAGTAGTCACGACCACTCTCGGAATCCCGCCCACGCCGCCCCTAGCCCGCCAAGCGGGCATGACCACAGCGGCCCTGCCCCGGCGTCTACAACCGTGAAGATCGTCTTGGCTGTAGTCATGGTTCTATTCCTGGCGGCAACCGTCATCGGGGCCGTGCTGCTATGGCCGAGCAACCTTCCGGCGAAGGAGCCCTGGCTGGACGCCGACGCGACCGAGCAAGAGGGCGTGATCACCGCGATCATCCTTGACGACGGCGACGCCGGGCACATGGTCGTGGCCCTGGACGACGGGCGAACTGTCGAGGTTCCGTCCGACCCGACCGCGCCGCTTGCCGAGGCCAGCATCGGGCAGCGGGTCAAGGTGGTCGCCCTCCCTGGCGATGCCGGATACTACTTCTTCGACTACGAGCGCGGCATACCCCTGCTCATCCTCGCCGGGGTGTTCGTCCTGGCGGTGGTCGGGGTAGCGCGGCTGAAGGGCCTGGCCGCGCTGCTGGGGCTGGTGGTGGCCGTCGGGATTGTGTGGTTCTTCACGCTGCCTGCCTTGAGCGTGGGCCGCGAGCCCCTGCCGGTTGCCCTTGTCACGGCCGCAATGGTGATGTTCGTCGTCGTGTATCTTGCCCACGGCATCACGGTGAAGACGACCACCGCCCTGCTCGGCACCTTCTTCGGCGTGGCCGCGGTAGCGTCCCTGGCGGCTTGGGCGATCCAGGCGAACTCGCTCACACCCCTCCAAGACGAGGCCTTCTTCCAGCTGCACAACAACATGCCGCAGGTGGACGTCCGCGGTGTGCTGCTGTGCGGTATGGTGCTTGCCGGGGTGGGCGTCCTCAACGACGTCACCATCACCCAGGCCTCATCGGTTTGGGAGCTGCGGGCCGCGGCCCCGGACGTCGGCAGGCTGGAGATCTTCTCACACGCCATGCGCATCGGCCGCGACCACATCGCCTCGACCGTCTACACCATCGCGTTCGCCTACGTGGGCACCGCGCTGGGCATGTTACTGCTCGCCTCCCGGCTCGATTTTTCCATCCTCGACATGCTCACCTTCAACGAGATTGCTACAGAAATCGTCTCGACGCTCGTGGCCTCAATCTCCCTGATCCTCACCATCCCGATAACGACGGCCTTGGGCGCGTGGCTGGCCGGACCAGCGCAGGAGGCGCGCCGGTTCGCGAGCTGAGCCTTTTGGGCTGCCCTGTGACTGGGGCTAACCCCACCATAGGATTGGGGTGGCGGCACCAATGCTTGAAACGGCGTTGACAACGAGACTTGAGGGCATGAACAACGTAGATATCCGACGAATCGCGAAGCAGACGCTGAAAGACTCCGCGTACCTTTTTTGCACGTTCCCGATTGCCCTGGCCTCGTTTATCGTGCTCGTCACCGGCATTTCGCTGGGAGCGGCGCTCACGATCACCTGGGTCGGCCTGCCCATCTTGGCCTCCGCCCTCTACTGCGCCCACGGCTTCGCCGCTTTCGAGCGCTTGAGGCTGGCCGCCGACGGCTGCGAGATCGACCCGGTGCCGCCAAAACCCACCGCTCGCAAGGGATTTTCCAAGTTCCTGGCCGCCATCGGCAACACGACCATGTGGCGAGAGGCCGGGCACGGCATGTTGAACCTGGTGGTCGCCTGTATCACCTGGCCGGTGCTCGTAGCTTGGTGGGCGATGGGAGCGGGAGGGTTGACCGCCTGGATCTGGGAGCCGACCACGAAAAGGCTAGGGGCCGATAGCCGCGGGCTGGCCGAACTGCTGCACCTGCCCGTGCCCAACTCTGTGCTGTATGCCTTCATCGGTGTGGCCGCAATCGCGACGATGCCGTGGGTGCTGCGCGGCATGACAATGCTTCACATCGGCCTGGCAAGGGCGTTCCTTTCCCCGACCCGCCACGAGCTGGAACGTCGCATCGCTACGCTTACTCAAGCGCGCGAATCCCTCGGCGAGGCAGAGGCCGCGTCCTTGAGTCGGCTGGAGAAAGACATCCACGACGGCCCGCAACAGTCTCTCATCCGGCTTGGCATGGACATCTCCGCCGCCCAACGCCGCATCGACTCCGGCGATACGGACGCGGCGAAAGAAGTCTTGGCTCAGGCCAGGGCTCTGAACGACGCCACCATCGCCCAGCTCCGCGCGCTCTCGCGCGGCATGATGCCGCCGGTGCTGGCCGAACGCGGGCTGACCGCTGCCCTCACCTCCCTGGCGGCGGCCTCGCCGATCCCGACCCGGATCGACGCCAAACTCACCAACGAACCGCCGAAACAAGTAGCCGCAGCTGCGTACTTTGCCGCGAGCGAGGCCCTGGCCAATGCCGCCAAGCACTCCAAGGCATCCAAGATTGGGATCTACTTGGGTGAGTATGAGGGGAATCTGCAGCTGGCCGTCAGTGATGACGGGATTGGCGGGGCTCAGCTGCTGCCCGGGCACGGGCTGGCGGGGTTAGCCGAACGCGTGGGTGCGCTGGACGGAACCCTGGGCGTCGATAGTATGGGCGGGACAACCGTTCGAATTTCGATACCGATGTGAGGGGTATGCGTCTAATACTGGCCGAGGATTCAGCCCTTCTGCGCGAGGGGCTGATCCGGCTGTTCGCAGAGCTCGGGCACGAGGTGATCGCGGCGGTGGGAGATGCCCCCGCTCTGGAAACTGCGCTCGCCGCCGAGCTGCCGGATGTGGCCGTCGCCGATGTTCGGATGCCGCCGACGTTCACCGACGACGGCCTGAAGGTTGCCATCCAAACCCGCAAGGCGCACCCCGAGGTCGGCTGGCTGGTGCTCTCCCAGTGGGTAGAGGTCGAGTCGGCAAGGGAACTGCTGCGGCTCGGCGGAGGCGGCGTCGGCTATCTGCTGAAAGACCGCATCCAAGACCTCGCCGCCGTAGATTCCGCGCTGAAAACCATCGCGGACGGCGGCACGATGATCGACCCAGAGGTCATCTCCCAAGTGCTGACGGCCCCCACACCTGCCATGGGACGGCTGACGGCGCGCGAACGCGAGGTGCTGGCGCTCATGGCCGAGGGCCGCTCAAACAGCGCCATCGCCGCCGCCCTGGTGGTGACGCTGGGCGCGGTCGAGAAACATATAGCCTCGATTTTCACCAAACTAGATTTGGAGAACTCGCCCGACGACCACCGTCGGGTATTGGCGGTGCTGGCGTACCTGGGGTAGCGGTTTCAGTAATCTCAGTCGAATCGCACCGAAACAACGATCCCAAAATCGAACTGTTCGAAGGCCTCGGCAGGATCGGCGACAACCTGCTCGGTGGTGATTGACCAAGAGTCTTTGCTCGTAGCTCCGATCCAGAACAGCGGGATTTCTTTCCCGAGGACGAACTCAGTTGAGTCGGTAAAGAACGTTGCGCTAGCCGAGCCCATCGAGTCGGGCCAAGAAACGCCCAGCTTCCCGGTTGCTCCCCAGGGGCCGAAGCTTATGCTCGCTACCGGATCGGGATCGCCCAGGAGCGCGATGAACAAGGAGCTTTGCGGGCTGGCGAGATAACCGGCTTCTTCGGTGATCGGCTCGAAAGCTGGCTTGGGTTCTTGGCTCTTGTCGTACAGCGTGCCTGAGAGCCGCACCTTGTTGAACTGCCCGCGTACCTCGAATCCTTCCAGGTCTCTGATCCTGCCATCCAGGTCGATGAGGTCGGCGCCCAGCTCTATCTCGTCGGTGTCGACCACGTAGATGCCGTCGGCCTTAGGCAGCTGCAGCCGGACTCCGGGCACGATCCCGGTGAAGGCCACGGCCACGGCGGCGGCCAGCCCGACGATCAGTCCCAGGAAGAACTTCTTCTTATCAACAAGCTAACAGACCCAACCGTTGGGATGTCCATGCGAACCTACCCCGTCCCCGGACTTGATCCGAGCCGTCCCCGGGCTTGACCGGGGCGTCCCCGGACTCAATCCGGGGCGGCCCAGAGCACTCACAGACGCACCAGTTCCCCTCTGGGTTAGGGTAGAAACATGGATGATGCTGAACACCAGGCCAAAGAGATAGACCTGTTCTGGGCCCAGGCGCGCAGGATGACCAAGATGGAAACGCTCCCGGGATGGATGCCCAGGTACTGGAGCGAGGTGGTGGCACCCCCGGCGTGGTCTTTCGGTGACACTCCCCAGATGGCCGACGAACTGCTTGGCCTGGTATTGGAGGGCAAGAAGACGGCCACGTGCGGCCTGCTCAGCGACTACGAGGAAGAACACGAGCCACTGCCCGAAGTGGGGGATCTCTCCATCATCCTCGACGGCCAAGGCAGGCCCCGCGCACTAGTGCGGAACTACTACGTCGCGATGCTCCCGTTCAAGGACGTCGACGCCGAACAGGCGTACCTGGAAGGCGAGGGAGACCGCACGCTCGACTACTGGCGCAAGGCACACGAAGAGTACTTCACCGCGTGCCTGGCCGAGGCGGGCAAGACCTTCACGGAGGACGTCGAGGTGGTAGAAGAACGCTTCGAGGTGCTGTACCCGAAGGATTAGCCTGGCTCATTACCCCACTCTTACGATTGTGACCACGACGCCCGAAGTTCGCCAAGGGCGAGTACCCGTATTTGGCTCCCGCTAGCCGTCGCCCCTACGATAAAAACTGAGGATTCTTCGCGAAGGGATGAAAGTGACTGTGACAGCTGGTGAGGCGAAGCCTCGCACGTTCTTGGGGCAGCCGCTGGGTCTGGTCAATCTCTTCTCGACCGAGTTGTGTGAGCGCTTCTCGTTCTACGGCATGAAGGCGATCCTCGTCTACTTCCTCTACGACTCTGTCGCCGCCGGCGGGCTCGGGCTGTCACAGACCGACGCGATGGTCATCATGAGCCTGTTCGGCTCGCTCGTCTACCTGACGTCGATCGTGGGCGGCTGGCTGGCCGACCGCGTGCTCGGCCCCTATCGCTCGATCCTCATTGGTGGGATCACGATCGCTCTCGGCCACGTTGTGCTGGGCCTCCCTCTCGGGCTTGGTGGGACGCTCGTGGCGCTCGGCTTCATCATCATCGGCACGGGCCTGCTCAAGCCCAACGTCTCCGTCATGGTCGGCCAGCTCTATGCTGCCGGGGATCCGCGCCGTGAGGCTGGCTTTCAGCTCCTCTATCTCTCGATTAACGTCGGCGCTTTCGTTTCGCCGCTCGTCGTCGGCTGGGTGTCCGACCGCTCGGGCTATCACGCCGGTTTTCTCATCCCCGCCCTGCTTATGGGTGTTGCCCTCGCTATCTACGTGGGACTTAGCCGTCAAACCCTCCACGGCATCGGGCGAACCGTCGCCCAGCCTCTTGAGAAGGCCGAACGTTTCCGCTGGGCCGTTATCGGCTGCGTCGGGCTCGTAGCAGTCGTCTCTTTGTTCGTGGGCGTCACGCGCCAGGGAGAGTCGGGCCTCAAGGTTCTGTCGGATTCTATGCCGGCGGTCTGCGCGGCCATCGCCGTGGCGTTGTTCGTGTACTTCCTGCGTGATGTGCGGCTCGAATCCGACGAACGGTCGCGGATCGCCGCCTACGCCCCGCTGTTCGTCGCGGGAACGTGTTTCTTCGCCCTGTCCGAACAGCAAGGCTCGACGATGGCCCTCATCATTGACCAAAGTGTCACCACCACGATTTGGGGCTTCGACATCCCGGCGTCCTGGTTCCAGTCGGTAAACCCGCTCGCCATCATCGTGTTGAGCCCAGTCTTTGCGGCCTTGTGGACGCGGCTCGGACACCGCCAGCCGTCGCCCGTTACGAAGATCGGCGTCGGCCTTATCATCGCCTGTCTCGGTTTCGTCGTTCTGTCGGTTCCTTTCATCCTGGACTTCCAGACGATCGGCCCAGGCTGGGTCGTGGCTTCGATGGTTCTAATCACTGTGGGGGAGCTGATGCTGGCGCCGACCGGCCTTGCCGTGACCAACCAGCTGTCGCCGGTCGTCCACCTATCGAAGATGATGGCCCTATGGTTCATCGCCGACGCCCTCGGCCAAGGCATCAACGCCATCACGGTTCGAGTCTTCGACCCGGCTAACCCGGAGCGTTTCTTCCTCATCTACGGTGCCGTCGCCTTGGCGGTAGGCCTGATCCTGCTGGCCGTCCGCCGCCGCTTGGTTACGTTAGGCCGCGGCGCACTGTAGGACAACCTGAAGCGCCGGGAAACTGCTGTGTTCTTGAAAGTGCCGAATCGCGCACCTACCTTGCGTCGGTAGGATGGGAATGTCGGGCGGGAGCCTTGAAATACCAGGACGGCTCCCATTCTGTGGGGCATTGAAGGCGCCAAGTGCGCCCGGCCCTGATTGAAGTTCGTCACATGAGTTGAGTGCGCGGCGGAGTGTTGCACCGTTGTTGTTCCGTGTTACACTCCATGTATGCCTACTACTAGACCCAGATACATGGTTACCGACACGGGAGCTGTCGAGGCTGCTCTAGACGTTGCTCAGAAGGCATGGCCTGATACTCCACGTGGCAGCCAAGCGATAGGGCGGCTCATGGAGATGGCAGCTAATGTACTCACAGAATCCGAGGAGGCACGCGAAGCCAAGGTGCGTGCGCTGACGCAGTTTGGTTCGGCTTTCCCCGACGGATACCTGGATGATCTGCGTGAGGAGTGGAACGAATGAGCATAGTTCTGGATGCCAACATCCTCATTGCTTTGCAAAAAGAGCAGGATGCCCATCACCAAAAGGCGCAGGCGCTTTTGCTTGAGCCTGGCGACTTTCTGGTTCATCCCCTCACTATGGCGGAGGTTCTCGTCGGTGGTGTGCGCATAGGCCAAGGAGCGGCGATGCTTGAAGCCATTTTGCAAGCGGGAATCGCACTGAGCCCGGCAGACACGCCAAAGCCGCTTGACTTAGCCGAGGTTCAGCACTCGAGCGGGCTGAAGATGCCGGATGCAGTGGTGTTGGCGTGTGCGAAAGCCTTAGGCGCGAAGCTGGCTACGGTGGATGAGAACCTTGCGAAGGCGGCGGCAAACCTCGGAGTCAAGCTTGTCTTCGCTCTAAAAGATAAGTAGGCATGCGGCGCGTTCTCAAAGAGCACGAGCTGATTCAATGTGCAGACGCTAATATTCGCCAACGCGTACCTTAGTGTCATAGGGTGGTTGTTGATACCGGGATGCCCAGCGTGTCGTATGGCCAACTCCATCAGTGGGATGAATACTCGCGAGGCGGGCCGATCCATTTCATCGGGAAGCACAGTCCAGAACCGTCGCTGACCGTCTTCATCTATCACGTCATGGCGACCAACCTAAGGAGTTGAAAATGGGCAAGACAATCGATCCAGAGGATTACAAGTACATCCCCGGCGTGAGCGAAGTCGTTTGGGATGCCGACATTGATGAGCTCGGGCTACATGATCTCGACGGGAACCCGATCGCCGAGGAGTCGTTGGGGCGTGAGTCCGAGAAATGGGAATCCCGTACGCGTGCCGGGCTTATCCCCGGCGGGAAGTCCCTCACCGGAGGATCTGGCACATCTCCGCGCCCAACAGGTAGAAGGCGAACGGACGGCCGCCTAACCCCCTTGCAAATCAGCCTGAACGCGTCCGCGCCGGAAAAGCCCAAACGCCTGAAATCCTCGACACTGTCAAGGAAACCTCAGGGGAGCACGACTACACGGCGTGGCCGTACGCGCGGGCGCAGGGATCATCCCCGCTTGGGCGGGGAGCACTCATAAGTGCAATAGACTGCTGCGCAGAACCGCGCCAGGGCCATTTCCCGCAAACAGCACACTTCAAGGCCAACACTCGCGCCGCCGCAATCCAGAACAGGTTCCTTCGGGGGTGACGGCTAGCCTCGTGGAGGCTATGCTGGAGGCCAGCCGGGCGGAGGAAGCGCGAGCCTTGAAATAACAGGACGGCACCGGCAGGGGCCCAGAAAGTGCCAAGTCCGCCCGGCCTTCCTATACAAGCTTGATCTCCACAAGATCCGCCTTAGAGAACACGAACAGCTGTTTGATTCGGCTGGCCGGTCTACGCAAGTTATATTGCGAAAGCTGGTCGGCAAGTTTTCCTGACAGTGTTTTGTCCCCGATGTCAATCAAGAAGACATCTTTCTGAACACCGTGGTTTGCTGCGCTCGTCACCGACGCGGCGATTTCTGCGGCTATCGAGCCATACTTGGCGACCATTGTCTTCATCTCTACCAGCAGGCCACCCCTTTCGAGCCAGCGGAAGTCATGGGTGGCTGTGTTTACGCCGTTTTGTGGAATCCACTCGACGCGCGAGCTGAGCGGGGTATTTGGCTCCAACCGTTGTAGATCTTCTAAAGCGTAGATCTCCCTTGGGGAAGGCGTGTCCCCATGGAAGTTAAGCCCGAGGGCTTCCTGACGTGATTGCCACCAGTTCCGTTCGGATGTGCTCATGCTGTGGTAGTCGGGTGGTGGCATCTTGCGCAGGGGACGTTGGAATGTCTTGAGCAGATCGTCGCGGTAGGCCAACGCATCCTCATAGCCTTCCTTACCAAACCACTTGACGACGGCAGGTGGCTCGATACGGGCCAAGATTGACACGTGCATGGAACCTGCCGGGAAGTTGTAGTTCGGGTTGATCTCGACCTTGGCTACCGTGTGGAAGCCGCCGTGTTCCTCGTACATGCGAGGTAGGTAGCCGATCGTGTCGCCTGGGTGGCGTTTGTTTGGGATGGCGTAGCAGTCGCCTCTTGCGGCTCCGACGTCGGCTGCTTGGGCGGTGATCGCGGGGCCACGTCTTGACCCTGGCTTGGAGAACACGGCTACAAGTTCATCCCCGTCTTTGATCGCGAATCCAGATAGGCCGTCTTCGGTCACGAATAGGCGCATGTGGCGGAACTTGGCTGTAGAGTGTAGGTCTACTGCGCCGCCGTGAGGGTTGAGGGCTTTGTTTGTAGCCAGAGCCTTGCGGAATTGTTTAGCAGACGACCGTCTGGTGCCATCGAGCTCGTAGAACTTCGGTGTAGGTCTTCCTTTGGCTGCTGCCGCTCGTAGCCATGGGCCTGCGGGGGACAGGTACCCGTAGACCTCGCGGCCTGCTACTAAAAGCCGAGCCCGTCCGCCATCAGGATTTCCAGATCGGACAGCTGCCGGAGGTAGTCCGCCGTTACCGTCTCCCCGGCCATCAGCCCCATGTCCGCCCACACTCTCATGTGGTATTCGCGATCCTCGTCGGACAGGCTCGTCCAGTAGTCGGTTACCGCGCCCGGGGTCGAGCGTTCGGCCAACACTTGCGCCAGAGCTTCTTCGACTTGCTGCGGTAAGGCCGTCGATTGCATGGTTTTCCTCCTTCGCAGCTAGCATATCTGCATCGCGTAGCCGGGGATCATCCCCGCTTGGGCGGGGAGTACCCCGAACCCAAGGCGGTAGGCGTCGATTTCCGGGGATCATCCCCGCTTGGGCGGGGAGCACAAACAAAAATTTTTTCACGCCTATATATAGGCGGCGTCGGGGCTGGTTGCGGAAAGGGATCATCCCCGCTTGGGCGGGGAGCACTAGCCACTGCGAAATCGCAGCCGCTTTATTGCTGTCTCTGGTGTACAGATACTCGGAGACGAGATAGGCGGCCATCTCGTCTTTCGTGCCGCGCTTGAACGGCCCTTTCTTGGTTTTGCTGCCCAAACTTGGCGGATACGACTTGTGCTCATCAATGCAGAACACCCGAATACCACCGAAATCGACAGTGCCGAAGAATGAACGGCTTCCATTCAGCCGGTCACCCCACACTCCTGCGATCTGCTGGGGGTCAGCATGCGCCGGGGTAGCAGCCGCAGTCAACCCGCTCAAAGCGAGCACGGACGCTAACGGCCCAGCAACAGTCTTGCGCCGATACGACGCGCGCAACCCGACAGGCGGGCCAAAAACATGTTTTTGTCTCATACCTATGTTTAGGCGCCGCCAGGACGGGTTGCGCGCACTTTTGGCTGGATGGCAGTGTTCTTGCCAGGACGGGGCTACAGACCCAAATCCTCAACCACCGTGAACCACTGCACCAATTTTTCGTCACTAGTGCCCAGCCTGATATTGGTTTCTTGCATGGCCGCCCCAATACCAACATCGGCACCCGCCTCTCCCCAAAACTGGGAATCGCAGTGTGCATCTGGCGCTTTGAGCAGCTGCCATAGTGCGTCGTGGGCGAGCTGCTCGGCGGTTCTAGGCGTGTCACGCTCAGATGTTCCCATAGCTGAAATATTTTCTGCTACCCACCCGGGGTAGCCTTCCGCCGCGCCCCTGCTGCCGGGGGTGGTACCCCACAGATTGTGCCCGGTTTTGATCGGATAGCCTGTGCTGGGGTCGATATTGGAAGGGTCCACTAGCCGCTGGGCATATTTTTGTGCTGCGGCGTTCAGACGCGGCTCCAACGTGACCGGCCCCACAGGGCCATAATGCTTACCGTTATACGCACAAGTGAACCCTTGCGCCCTGACCTCGTTAAGCTGACGCACGAACGCCGCCCGCGTCTGCTCCAAGAACGCTTGGCTGGCCGACGGGTTCAGATCAGCAGGAAACGGCACAGCCGGAGCGGTCATCTTGATGCTGATCTTGTTCGAGACAGCCGTAAGTTTCTTCCCGTTGTCTACAACGGTCACCTGCGCAGAGATTTCATGCCCCGCATCAGCCTCCGAAGGCCAATACCGTTCGCCTTCCCCGTCTAGCCCCTTGATCGGCTTCCCGTCACGCAACCACTGAACTACCGGCACGCAAATCCAGCAAGTCAGCTTGTCCGTAACCTTAGCGGTAAGCCCCTCCTCATCACTATCAAGCTCTGGGTAGAGCTTCTTCACCCTAGCCGAGTACGGCCACACATACGACAAACCCGAAATTTTGATCGACAGTTTCCCGCTCTTAGCCTCAGAACTGGAAGTCTTGGATGCTGCCTTCGCCACCTTCGCTGTCGGCTTAGACGACACACACAACGTTCGCACCTTCTTGGCGCTGTAACACACCCGCACCGAAAGCTTCTTACCTTTAGCTTTCGCAGGCACCTTCAGCGTAGCTTTCGACCCGATCTTCTTACCCGACGCCAGCCACGTATACGTAACCTTCGTATATTTCGGCTTGGTTGTTTTGTCGATCTTCGCTTTCACGCTCTGGCCTACACGCGGCGTCGTGTCCGACACTTTCGG
Organism: Propionibacteriaceae bacterium; assembly: GCA_031272825.1. GTDB lineage: Bacteria > Actinomycetota > Actinomycetes > Propionibacteriales > Propionibacteriaceae > Propionicimonas. Next base: position 45,800 of record JAISTE010000032.1, read on the forward strand.
TTTAGACACCTGCGAAAACTTCGCCTGGGCTGGCATGTGCGCCTGAGCGCTGGGCACACCAGCCATGCCCGTGGCAGCCAGCGCGGCCACAACCGCCACCGCCGCCGTTTTACCTAGCAGCACCATCTTTTTTCTCCTTCTACAGCTAAGAGTCTGCTTTCAACTGTTTATATCGGGGACAGAACGGCATGCGCAAACGAGCAACCAGCCGTTGCCGCCCGCCCCAGCCTGCTGTTAGGCGACGGCGCACCAAACCGGCGACACCGGGACGCGGCCATCCAAAGCTGCCCAGCAACCCGGCGATGCTCCACCATCTTCCGCAACCAGGCATCCTCCGAACCTTCATCAAACACCGCACACAACCGGCCATAATCCTCGTCGCTGATCTCCCCAGCGTCCAGACTGTCCAGCCAGCCGTCAAGGTGCTCTTGCGCTTCCAGCTCCCTGGCCGGGCCGTCCCACGTAGAATCTTGGGCGGGCATCTTCAGCCCCCACACGTCAAACAGCGCACACATCGCATCCGACCGGCCCATACCGCCATCATCAACACTATCCGCCAAACCGGCCAGCGGGTCGTCCTCAACACGGTCATACAGGCCGGCATCTGCTGCCGGCGACACCCCACCAAACCCGCCGTCCGGGGTTACCAGCTCCGAATCCATCGACACCGCCCGAACTTGGGCACGCCAAGCCAAATCCTTCGGCACATGCTTCGGATCAGCCTCAACAATCTTCTGGGCGATCTGGTCGATCTCAGCCGACGTCGGCTGACGGCCATGCTCAGCCCAAAACAGCCCAATGTTTTCACGCAACCGGGCCGCCCCACGCACACGACCCAGCAGGCCAGCCCCGGCGTCTTTCGCCGCAGTTTTGGCGCACAGCTTGATCGTGGAAAAGTTTGTGTTGCGCGGGTTGCCTTTGTTCTGGTTGGCCCGCAGGAACGCCAGCATGGTGTCTTGGCGGACGTCCTCGAACCTGAACGGGGCGTTTTGGGTCGCAAAGTAAGCCGCTTTGGAAGCTTCCTCGAACAAGGCTTCGGCGTATTTAGTCTCACCAAACTGCCCGTTGGAGTGTCGGGCTGCTTCGCGGGCTTGGGCTGCTTGTGTAGAAATAGTCATGCCTTATGTGCTGGCAGACCACAAACAACTTGACAAGCTCGCTCACAAACAGGCTGGAAATCGCCGCGGGGCTTGGCAGGCTCGACAACCTCCAGCCCCGGCCCGGTGTCGGCTTCTTCCTCCCCGGCCGTCGGGCGAGGCTTGGAACGGTACCAAGACGAGCGCGGTACTCCCAGCGCCTCGCACGCGGGCT
>JAISTE010000035.1 GCA_031272825.1 Propionibacteriaceae bacterium
GTGATGAATCCCATTTGATTTCTGCTTGTGTATCTTCCGAGGTTAACGCCTGAGCTTGTTCTCCAGGTTCTCCAGTTACGTCCGTTGCCCACCCGGTGATTGGATCATAGCTTCTAAGCAACAGTATGTCATTCTTTATGCTTTTGGATATGTCTTTTTCGGTACTTGTAATTTCCTGATTGTAGTCATCTAGACTCTGGACAAATTCATCCAGTGCACTGTAAAAGTTTACTTGCGGATCTAGCTTGATCGGAGGGTGTCCATTGAGGAGGCTGATGAGCGCGTCGGTTCCCTGGCCGACAACCTTCGCGCCTTTTGAAACTGCACTGTAGCCATCAAGCGTGTCGGAAGAGCTTGAATATTTTGAGAAACCTACCCATGCGTCCGTGAGGAGCGAAGTCCAGGTGCTTCCAACTTTGACTACATTCAGAGCTATCTCTATTGCAGTGATGTAGTTTGAAGTAATTTCCTTGCCTCGATTAGCTGTAATCTCGTTAAACGTATCCGTGAACCCCGTGACGACTTTAGGGATTGCCGTTGCGGCATTTTCCCAAAACCTGTACTCAGTTTGCGAGTAGGTGGAAAGATCGATAATTAATGACCCTAAATTTAGTATTACTCTCTTTCGGCTTTGAAGGAACTGCCCGAGTCTGTCAACCAGGACACCCTTCAGGCTGTCGGCGCGAGGCTTCTCGAGTGCGTCGAGCTCAGATAACATCTTAGTATTGAGACCGCCTGGGTGGTAACAAATATGGGGAATGGCATCTTTTACAGGCCCTGTGAAATTGTTTGCAATTTCGAAGTTAGAAGGGATGATAGTCCATGGCTCGAGTGCGTCGTCTATCGTTTTGGTGATTTTCGCAAACGCCTCTTCATAGTCGTTACTTGTGGTAGAGGATGGAACGGAATATGGAACTTGTGGAATTAGGCCGGGCACGGTCGGAGACTGGCTGTTCCAGGTCTCCCTTATGTGCTTGCCGCCACCGTAACCGTTGGAATCTGGTCGAGTAACGGTCTCTCTTTCGTGGTAACCGTTAAGGAGATCCTTTTCGCAAACCCATACATCGCCCCGCGGTTCAAACATCCAAAACCAGCCCATGTCCTGAGAAGCCATGAACGCAGTGATTGCAGCGATCCGCAAGTCTCTCTTCTGTGCTTCTGTTATGACCTTCTGTGTCACACTTCCTCCTTCTAGTCCGTGCTCGTAGGGGAAGTCCGAGCTGAGTTGGGTAGTAACTTAGCAGTCGCTCTGCGATGTTGTCCGATGTTTCGCGAAGTTCTCCGGGGTCGTTCGGGGGTTCGGCCCGCGGCTTGGGACGACCGGCGGTCGGTCGTGGGTCTTACGGCAGCGTTGCTCCGAGCAACCCCTGGGCCATAATTCCCCTATGGCAAAAGTTGCTTTGGTGCTGGGTTCCGGGGGTGCGCGCGGGTTGGCGCAGATCGGAGCCATTGAGGTGTTGAAAGAACACGGGCATGAGATCGCGGCGATCGCGGGTACGTCCGTTGGCGCGCTGGTCGGCGGGCTGGAGGCCGTGGGCAAGCTGGAGGAGTACCGCGATTGGATACTCACCTTCAAGCAAAGAGACGTGCTGTTCATGATGGATCCGGCGCTCGGCTCCGGCGGCCTGGTGAAGGCCGAGAAGGTGTTCACCACCATGCGCGAGCTCTACGGCGACGCCCAGATCGAGGATCTCCCTTTCCCGTACACGGCCGTCGCTACGGATATCGGTGCCAGGCGGGAGGTTTGGTTCCAATCGGGGCCCCTGGATGTGGCCGTCCGGGCGTCTGTGTCCATCCCTGGGTTCTTTATGCCGGTCGTCGTAAATGGACGGCTGCTCGTCGACGGGGGAGTGGTTAACCCCGTTCCCATGGAACCGCTCTTGGCTACGCAGGCGGACTTCACCATGGCTGTCACGCTCTCTGGGGGAGCGCCTAAGGACGTCTCTTCATCCCCTGCAAAGGAATCGGCCAAGCCGCAGCCATCGAGCCAGTGGGGGGCGCGGTTTTCCAAGATCGCCTCGGGTATTTGGGACAACGACTTCGTGAACGGAATCATCCAGAAATTCCACAAGGACGACGCCCAAAGCGAGGAACCCGAGCTCTCGGCCTGGGATCAGGCCATCGAGCCGCCGCCGGACGGGCTGTCCATCGCCAAGGTGATGAGCCTGACCTTCGACACCATGGGCTCTATGCTCACCCGCTACCGGATGGCCGCCCAGGTGCCCGACGTCCTCGTCGAGGTTCCCGAATCGTCGGCTGCCACGATGGACTTTCACAAGGGGGAGGAGCTGATCGCGCTCGGGCGCTCGCTCACCGAAGAGGCCTTGGACAAGTATGAGCTGGAACAGGGGTAGGGGCCTGCAATAAGAGATCCTGCGACTTCGCGCAGGATGATGAGGTTGGGGGCGCAGGATGACGAGGTTGGGTGCGCAGGATGATGAGGTTGGGGGCGCAGGATGACGAGGTTGGGTTAAACGCAAGTGGGACGACCGAAGCCGTCCCACCTGGAGCCCAGCAGGCTAAGCCGTCGCAGACTTGGCCTTGGAGCTCGTCGACATGTCCTGGTCGATGATCGACTGCGCGGCAGAGCTGCCATCGTCGCCGTCGTCCTCGCGCCCGGGGGTCTTCATGTTGAATACCTTGATGAGCACGCGGAACAGGACGTAGTAGATCACCGCATAGACCAGGCCGATGATGATGATCATCCACGGCTTGGTGGCGATGCCCCAGTTCAGGATGAAGTCCGTCGCACCGGCCGAGAACGAGAAGCCGTCGTGGATACCGAGTGCGTTGCACAGGGCCAGCGAGGTGCCCGTCAGCACCGCGTGCACGCAGTACAGCGGGAAGGCGACGTACACGAACGAGAACTCGATCGGCTCGGTGATGCCGGTGATGAAGGCGGTGAGCGCCAGGGAGATCATCACGCCGCCGACCGCCTTGCGGTTCTCCGGCTTGGCCGCGTGCCACATGGCGATGGCGGCCGCAGGAAGGGCGAACATCATGATCGGGAAGAAGCCGGTCATGAAGGTACCGGCGGTCGGATCGTGGTGCAGGAAGCGGGCAATATCGCCTTGATAGACGACGCCGTCGGCACCGGTGAAGGAGCCGAAGGTGAACCACGGGAACGAGTTGAGGATGTGGTGCAGGCCGAAGGGGATGAGCAGGCGGTTGGCCACGCCGTAGATGAACGCGCCGAAGATGCCGACGGTCGGGTTCGTCACCCATTCGCCCACGGCCTCGAAGCCGGTGTTGAACGCGGGGTAGATCAGGGCCAACACCACGCCGACGATCACGGCCATACCGGCGGTGATGATCGGCACGAAGCGGCGGCCGCCGAAGAAGGCCAGGAAGGTGGGGAGCTTGGTGCGGTAGAACCTGTCGTAGAGCACCGCGGCCACCACGCCCATGATGATGCCGCCCAGCACGCCGTAGTTCATCGCCACGGGATCCGAGCCTTCGGGGACGGGGATGGTGTAGGACGTCACCACGGAGCCGACGTTCTGGAACACTTCGTAGCCGATGAAGGCGGCCAAGGCCGTCGCGCCTTCGGACTTCTTGGCAAAGCCGATGGCAACGCCGAGCGCGAAGATCAGGGGCAGGTTGTCGAACAGCGCGTTACCGGCGGCGACGAACACATCGGCTACCGGGTTCATCCATGCGACCAGGGAGCCCACGCCCTCCTTTCCGAGCATGTCTGGCTGGCCGAAGCGAAGCAACAGGCCGGCAGCGGGCAGGGTGGCGATCGGCAGCATCAGCGAACGGCCGATGCGCTGCAGGGAGGCGAGAACGCCACCGCCCTTCTTGTCTTTAGTCGATGACATATGTCTCTCCTCATCGAGCAAGGGGTCTGGGTCCAGACTTTGTGGTCTAGACATCTGTACTAGCAGGCCCCATCTTTGTGGCAGGAAACGGCGCTGTCAAATCCCTGATACCGACGGATGAACACCGAAATGTCCCGCCCGCTCAAGATGGTTCCGGTGGGGCATACTTAGACGTAGTGAAACACGTACAGATCAGGAACTACCTAAGAGCACTGGCCACCCACGAGCTAGAGGTGGGGGACGCCATCCCCTCAGAACGCGAGCTGACCGAACGCTTCGGCGTCGCGCGGATGACCATCCGTCAGGCGGTGGACGCGCTGGTCGTCGAGGGAGTGCTTACCCGGGTGCAGGGAAAGGGCACGTTCGTCGCCGCACCCAAGGTCGATCTGCAGATGCGCCTGACCTCCTTCGAAGAAGAGATGGAGCGCCGCGGGCTCAAACCCTCCTCGCGGATGCTCGCCGCCGATGTGCGGGTGCCACCTAAGGACGTCGTCGATGCGCTGGAGCTCGGTTCCGGCGAGAAGACTTACTACCTGTACCGCATCCGCTTTGCCGACGACGAGCCCATGGTGCTCGAAGAGACCTGGCTGCCGTTCACCATGCTTCCCGGCTTCTTCGACCCGGTTCCCCCAGCCAGCCTGTACCAGGCGCTGCGCGGCCGCGGCCTCGACCCGGACTGGGGCGAGGACATGATCGACGCCGACGAGGCCTCCGAGGAAGAGGCCGAATACCTAGGTATCGAACCCCTGCGAGCCGTTTTGCGCATCGCCCGTAGAACTTTCAGCTCAAAAACGGCCGTAGCCTATTCGCGCTGCGTCTACCGCGCCGACCGATACACCCTGTGGGTACCGGTGTTGGCGCCCTCGCCATCCCTTGTCACCGCCGAAAGGAAGAACACGTGAATGCGAGCGAACTGTTAGCCGCGTTGGGCGGCAGCGAAAACCTGGTCGAAATCGAGCCTTGTGTCACAAGGCTGCGGGCAGTGTTGAACGATCCGGCCTTGATAGACGCCGAATCCTTGAAGAAACTCGGGTGTCACGGAATCCTGGCTCGGGGGCAGGTTGTGCAGGTGGTCGTCGGACCGCAGGCGGACGTCATCGCCTCCGACTTGGGGGAGGTCGCCAACTTGACTACTCCTCTAGACCACTTGTAGGTTCGTGGGACACCCTCCGATGCGGGAGCAAAGAGAGAGAAAACTATGAGCAAAGCTGAAACGATCCTTGAAGGATTGGGCGGATTCGACAATATCGTCGAGATTGAGCCCTGCATCACGCGCCTGCGCGTGCAAGTCAACGACGCCGCCCTAGTGGACGACGCCAAACTCAAGTCCGCCGGAATCTTCGGCCTGATGAAATCCGGCACCGCCGTGCAGGTCGTCGTCGGGCCCGAGGCCGACAACATCGCCGATGACATCGAGGATCTGCGATGAGGGTTTTCGCACCGGTCTCCGGCAAAGTCGTGGCCATGGAGGACGTCCCCGATCCGGTTTTCGCCCAGGCGATCGTCGGCCCGGGGCTTGCCATCGAGCCCGACGCGGACGCCACCAAGGCCCTCGCCCCGGTTTCCGGGCGCATCGCGAAAATCCATCCCCACGCCGTCGTTATTGAGGCCGAAGCCAAGGGCGTGCTCGCCCACCTCGGGCTCAACACAGTCGAGTTGAACGGGCAGGGTTTCACCCTGCACGCTGCCGACAACGAGGACGTCCAGGCTGGCCAGATCATCATCGAATGGGATCCGCAGGCCGTGCGCGAAGGCGGACGCTCTGCGATCGTGCCGGTGGTGGCTATGCAGGCCAAGGCCGAGGATGTACACGGGCTAGTCGCTCCCGGCGAGCATGTGAACGCCGGCCAAGCGCTGCTGGAGTGGGATTGACCAAGGGCGGCTGGCTGCTGGCCGCGGCGCTGTTCATCGTCGCGGTGGGCGTCGCGTTCCGTTCCTACTCGACGCCTGCCCCAGCCCTCGAGCGCGACGCGGCTGGGGCCGTCAGCTCGCGGCAATACCTGGCGATCTCCCTGGCCAAACCTGGGGACTGCATCGAATCCATCCCTGAAGGGGATACGGACATCGACAAGGTCGCCTTCGTGCCGTGCGCCGAACCCCACCAGGCCGTCGCGCTGGGGGAGACCGAAACCTCTGATGTCGGCACCACCGAGGTTGCGCAGAAGGCGGCGGGGGAATGTATCGTCATCGCCGAACGGGCCACGGGCGTCAATCCCGACGCGAAGGACGCCGGGTACAAGCTCACGATTTTGCCCCCGGGCGGGGAACTGAAGAAGTATCTGTGCTTGGCCGACTACGCGCCTAGCAATGCGCCTGTTTTGGGGGTTGAGAAGTAGATTTTCTACTTCTTCATCCTTTGCCCCGACCCCTGTCGTCCTGTATCCCCACCCCGTCATCCTGCGCGCAGTCGCAGGATCTCCACTCCTACCCCACTACCGCAAACAGATCCTGCGACTGCGCGCAGGATGACGAATAGGTTTGGGCAGCGGTAACCCAAATCCCAAACACCCCAATGTCCTAACGCCCTTAGCCGTAAGTCCCACGCGGTTCGCCAATAACGCAACAAAGATGTAACGTAAATAGAGCATCTGTTTTCACTAGAGAAGAGGAACAATGACTTACAAAGTTGGCGTGATCATCGGCTCGCTGCGCGCCGGTTCGATCAACCGGATGCTGTTCGAGGCTCTCAAGCCGCTGGCCGCCGAGGCCGGGATGGAGTTTTCCGAGATCGCCATCCGGGATCTGCCCCTGTATAACGACGACGTCCTGCCGAACCCGCCCGCAGCCGTCGTGGAGTACAAGAAGCAGCTGAAGGCCGCCGACGCGGTGCTCTACATCACCCCGGAGTACAACCGCGGTGTCCCCGCCCCGATCAAGAACGCCATCGACTGGGGCTCCCGCCCGATGGGCCAGGCCGAGAACAACGGCCAGATTTCCACCGTCATCGGAGCATCCATGGGTGCCCTGGCTACCTCGATCGCCCAGAACCACCTGCGCTCCTCGCTGTTGTTCCTGGACAACGAGATCATGCGTCAGCCCGAGGTCTACCTGACCATTGGCCAAGGCTTCTTCACCGAAGACGGCGATATCGCCAATGCGGATACGAAGGAGTTCCTGGCTGGCTGGGCCAAGGCCTTTGCAGCCTTCATCGAGTCTCACAAGTAGAGGTTCTGTCATACGAAACGGCGGTCTTCGGGCCGCCGTTTCGTGTTCATGTCCGTTTATGTGCCGTCGGGGTCTTCGATCGCGTGGCGCGGCTCAACGGGCAGCTCGACCAAGGTGTCCTCGGAGACGGCTGTGGGTTTGGCCTCGGCGCGCAGGCCGGCCTGCTGGATGACACGTTGGATGGTGAGATCGCGTTTGGTCGGATCGCCGACGAACGTGATCTCGCGCAGCCCCTGGGTCTGGGCCGCCGACTCGAAGGTGAAGTGCCCGTAGTTGAAGATCATCCCTAGCCAAGGCTGGTGGACGGTGATGTCGAGGATGCGGGCCAGCGGCATCGTCGCCACTTCGCGCAGGAAAACCCCGTGCACCCGAAACACGCGCATGTTGGTGATGACAAAGCGATCCATCATCTTCGAGTGGAAGCGGTAGGCCCCGTGGAGGAAAAGTGCCGCCGCGGCTGCGAAGAAGACCGGCCACAGCGGCCCGGTGAAGGGGGCCAGCAGTATCACCGGGATGGAAGCCAGCGCCTCAAGCGTGGGGGAGATGAGGGCGACGGTGTGCTTGTGTACCTCGTCGATGATGTATTCGCCCTGGTCGGCGAGGAGGTAGCGGTCGACCTGCGGATCGAGCAGGCTCGGGCGGCTCATGCGAGCAGCGACTCAAAGAAGGTGAGGATGTTCTCGGCCCACTCTTGCACCGCGTGAACCGCGTCGGCTGCCGTCTGGGGGTGGATGACAAGCACATATACGACGAAGGCGGCCACCAGCACTAGCAGCGCTTTCTTGACCCAGCCCATGACAACTCCATTCGACAGTTGGTGGCCATTTTGCCCCATAGATCTCAGCTAGTGCGGCAGGCGCGCCGAAATGGAACGTGAAATGCGGGGGAATCCGGTGTTGGGCGTCGACTCTAAGGTGTTTGATACGCGCCTTGGGTAGACTGCCCCCATGCCTTTGACCCCGCAGCGCTACGGCAGGCTCGTCAACAACTTGCCCGCCGAGCCCGACCTCACGGTGCCGCTGCCGAAGCGCATCCTGAAGTCCCCGTGGCTGTGGGTGACGATCGGGGCGGCGATCGTCTACGCGCTGTTGCTGCTGCACGTCTACGGCATGTATACCGCCGACGCCGACCCCAACGACGGCGTCCCCGCGCTCATCACGTTCTCGACGGTGAAACGGGCGTTTTTCTATGCCCTGCCCACGCTGGGGTTTTGGGTGGGGTTCTTCATCTTGCTCGACCGCTTCCGTCCGGCCAAACCGGTGCTGTGGTTTCTGTCTTTGGGCTGGGGGGCCGCCGTCGCGGTGTTCCTCTCGGTCTACGCAAACACCTGGGCCTCGGAGCACCTGTCCATCGCCGCCTCCGGGGGTGATCCGGCAGCTGCCGCGCGGCCCGCGGTGTTCATCGCGCCGTTTACCGAGGAGGCGACGAAGGCCACCGTCTTGTTCTGGCTGGCGATCCTAGTGCGCTACCGCATCGTCACACCGCTGAACATGATCTGCCTGGCGGGGCTGTCGGCTGCCGGGTTCGCCTTTACCGAGAACATCACGTATTACTCGCGCGCGATCGTCTATGCGTCCAGCACCATCGATGTGGGCGACGCCAACGCCGCCATCATGCAAACCGTGATGCTGCGGGGGGTCTACACATCCTTCGGCCACCCGTTGTTTACCTGCATGACGGGCTTTGGGCTGGCGATCGCGCTGCGCACGCGTTCCAAGATCGTGCGCGTCCTCGCGCCCCTGTGCGGCTTCGGGGTCGCGGCCTTCGGGCACATGCTGTTCAACTCGCAGTCGTCCATGCAGGAGATGGAAACGCTGCAGTGGATGTACTTCCTGATCGTCATCCCAGGGCTGATCGCGCTGTTGATGGCCCTGCTGCGCATGGAGTTCAAGCAAGGGCGGATGATCAAGGCCAAGCTCACCGACTACGTGCGCATGGGCTGGCTGCTCGGCTCCGATCCGATCATGTTCTCCAAGCTGCGTTTGCGCTTGTGGGCTCTGATTTTGGCGGCCTTCCGCGGTTGGCATTCCTTCGTGGCGACGGTTCGGCTCCAGCACGCCATGACCGAGTTGGCCTATCTGCGCGACGGGGAAACCCGCGGTGTGCTGGATGCTTCGGCTGATGAGCGGGCTAAGGAGTTGATCTTCAAGATTCGTTCGCTGCGCGACGAGGGTATCTCCGATACGACGGGCCTGCGGCTGGGGCTGCCCTCACCGATCCGGATGATCAAGAAGCGCCTGGCCGCGCGCAAGCAGCTGCCGCCCAGCACGCCGAGCGGCTGGGCCGCCCCGACTCCCGGTGCGACGAACTATGGCTATTCCGCCGTGAATCCGACATGGGGGCCGCCGCAGGGGTGAGTGTCATCGCGCTCACTTATCCACAGATTTTCTAGATTTCGTGAGTTATCCACAAAATCGAAACTTTGTACGGTTCTGCACTTTCGCGTCGACAAGACGGTTGGCGGAAAGGAGCTGTAATGGAAGCTCATATTTGGATTGTCGGTCGCGTCGGGACAGACCCTGACGTGAGAATCCCGCAGGAGGGATTGCTGTTTACCTCGTTCAGGCTGGCCTCTACGCCGGTCTACATGGAGGCGGGTTCGTGGAAAGAGCGGCCCACCACCTGGATCAAGGTGGAATGCGGCGGATTGCTGGCCAAGAACGTGTCGCTGTGCGTGCGCAAGGGCCAGCAGGTAATCGTCGGCGGAAAGCTGCGCACGGACAGGTGGACCGATGACAAGGGCGTGGAACAAGAACGCACGTTCATCTACGCGACGGTGATTGGCCACGACCTGAACCGGATGCAGGCCCGAGTACTGGAAACTAGGGCTAGAACCCCGGAAAGCGACGAGGCCGAGGAGCCGTTGTCCGCCGCCGTGGGTGCGACGGTAGATGCCGAGGCTGCGGCTGCACAGGTTCTGGACGAAGCCGGAGCAGTGCTGGCCGAGGCGGCATCAGAGCTGGTCGCACCCTTCTGAGCAGGCGCTCGCCACCGGGTAGCAGCGAGATACGGGACTAGGTACCGACCAGGCGCTTGTCCTGAGGGCAACTAGCTCCGGGTGAGCCTGCGGTGCGTGGAGCGATGCGGCCTGGCCGCTTCGGCTCCGAGCCGGGTGATCTTGTTGGCCTCGTAGTCGGCGTAGTTGCCCTCGTACCAGAACCAGTTCGCCTCGTCTTCCTCTGTGCCTTCCCAGGCGAGGATGTGCGTGGCGACGCGGTCGAGGAACCAGCGGTCGTGGGAGATCACTACCGCACAGCCGGGGAATTCGAGCAGCGCGTCCTCAAGAGACTGGAGGGTTTCCACGTCGAGGTCGTTGGTCGGTTCGTCGAGCAGCAGCACGTTGCCGCCAATCTTCAAGGTCAAGGCCAGGTTCAGCCGGTTGCGCTCACCGCCGGAAAGCACCGAGGCGCGCTTTTGCTGATCTGGACCCTTGAAGCCGAAGGATGCGACGTAGGCACGCGAGGGCATCTCGAAGGAAGCGACCTTGATGTAGTCGAGGCCGTCGGAGACGACCTCCCAGACGTTCTTGTTCGGGTCAATGCCGGTTCTGCCCTGGTCTACGTAGGAATACGAGACGGTCGAACCGATCTTGATCTCGCCGGCGTCGGGCTGCTCCTCGCCGATGAGCATCTTGAACAGTGTGGTCTTGCCCACGCCGTTCGGGCCGATCACGCCGACGATGCCGGCGCGCGGCAGCATGAACGACAGGTCTTCGATCAAGATGCGTTCGCCGAAGCCCTTCTTCAGATGCTTGGCCTCGATCACGGACGAGCCCAGACGCGGGCCCGGCGGGATGTTGATCTCGGCGAGATCCAACGGCTTCGAGCGCTCGGCCTCGGCGGCCAGCTCTTCGTAGCGTTGCAGGCGCGCGCGGTTCTTGGCTTGGCGTGCCTTCGGGTTGGAACGCACCCATTCAAGCTCGCGGGCAAGGATCTTGGCGCGCTTGGCGTCCTTCTTGCCCTCAATCTGGAGGCGGGAGCGCTTGGTCTCAAGGTAGGTGGAGTAGTTGCCCTCGTAGCCGTGGAGCTGCCCGCGGTCGACTTCGCAGATCCACTCGGCCACGTTGTCGAGGAAGTAGCGGTCGTGGGTGACGGCCAGCACCGCGCCCGGGTACGTCTTGAGGTGGCCTTCGAGCCAGTTCACGGACTCGGCGTCCAGGTGGTTGGTCGGCTCATCCAGCAACAGGAGATCAGGTTGCTCCAGCAGCAGCTTGCACAGCGCAACGCGGCGGCGCTCACCGCCGGAGAGCACGTCCACTACGGTGTCCGGAGGCGGGCACTGCAGTGCGTCCATGGCCTGTTCGAGCTGGGAATCGAGATCCCAGGCCTCGCGGTGGTCGAGTTCGGTTTGCAGCTCTCCCATCTCGGCGAGGAGCGCATCGAAGTCGGCGTCGGGATTCGCCATCTCGGCGGAGATCTCGTTGAAGCGATCCAGCATGGCCTTGGTTTCGCCGACGGCCTCCTGGATGTTCTCCAGCACGGTCTTACCTTCGGTGAGCGGGGGCTCTTGCAAGAGAATGCCGACGGTTGCGCCCTTCTTGAGCATCGCCTCACCGTTATCGGGCTTTATCATCCCGGCCATAATTTGAAGGAGAGTGGATTTCCCTGCGCCGTTTGGCCCAACCACGCCGATCTTCGCGTTTTCGAAAAACGCGAGTGTTATGTTGTCAAGAATCAGCTTGTCGCCGAGCTTCTTGCGCACGTCGTGCATGGTGAACACAAATTCGGGCATCTATTCCTCCGTCAGATCGATGGACTAGTCTAATCGATAGACTCCTACCCGGACCCCACACAAGATGATAGGAAGAACTTTGAGCGATCTGGAATTTCTTGAGGGTAAGCCTCAGACAATCGGTGCCATGCTGGAGTGGCGCGCGTCCCATACTCCCTACGCATGGGCGTATAAGTATCCCGACGAGCATGACTCTTGGCTGAAGCTGACCTGGAAAGAGGCGCACGAACTGGCCCAGCAGATCGCCGCGGCGCTGCTACAGCTCGGCCTGCAGTATGAGGAGCGGGTGGCAATTATCTCCCAGACTCGCATCGAATGGGTGCTCGCCGATTTCGGGATCAACATCGCAGGCGGCGCGACCACCGCGATCTACCCGAACACCGCAGGCGAGGACTTCGACCACATCCTGACCGACTCCCAGTCGGCCTACGTGATCGCCGAGAACTCCGATCAGCTGCTCAAGCTCTTGCAGTACCCCAAGTTCAAGGATCAGATCCGCAAGGTCATCTTGCTGGAAGGCGAATACGCCTCCGACAAGGTGATCACGTGGAAGGAACTGCTGGAGCTCGGTAAGCGCCACCTGGCCGCCGAGCCCGAGGCCGTGAAGGCCGCCTGCGAGAAGGTCACCCCTGCGACGCTGGCCACGCTGGTGTATACCTCCGGCACCACGGGAATGCCCAAGGGCGTTGAGCTGCTGCACTCCAACTGGGCCTACGAGGCCTGGGCCGTCAACACCCTGGGGCTGATCGATTCCAACGCGACGCTGTACTTCTGGCTGCCGCTCTCCCACGTGTTCGGCAAGGACATCATGACGATCCAGCTGGCAATAGGGTTTTGCTCGGCGGTCGATGGCCGTGTGGACAAGATCGTGCCGAACCTGGCCGTCGTCAAGCCCGACGTCATGCTCGGCGTTCCGCGCATCTTCGAGAAGGTGCGTTCGGCCGTCATGCTTTCCTTCCCGCGCAACTCGATCAAGGGCCGCATTGCCCGCTGGGCGTTCTCCGTTGGCCGTGATTCTCGCGACTACCGTCTGAACGGCAAGCCGATGCCGGTACACCTCAAGGCCGCCTATGCCGTGGCCGACAAGCTGGTTTTCTCCGCCTTGAAGGAAAAGATGGGCGGGAACATCAAGTTCATGGTTTCCGGATCGGCCAAGCTCTCGCGCCGGGTGCAGGGCTGGTTCTACTCCGCCGGGATCACCGTCATCGAAGGCTACGGCCTGACCGAGACCACCGCCATCGCCATGGTCGCCCACTGGCGCGACCCAGCCTTCGGCACGGTCGGCAAGCCGTTGCCCGGCACCGAGGTGAAGATCGCTGAGGACGGCGAGATCTGCATCAAGGGCGGCCTGATCATGCGTGGCTACCACAACAACCCAGAGCTGACCGCCGAGGCGATCACCGACGGCTGGTTCCACACCGGCGACATCGGCAAGATCGACGAGTACGGCAACGTCCAGATCACCGACCGCAAGAAGGATCTGATGAAGACCTCCGGCGGCAAGTACGTGGCCCCGGCCCGCGTCGAGACTGTGATGAGCTCCAACATTCCCTACGTTTCACAGGTGGTGGCCGTGGGCGACGGGCGCAAGTACATCTCCGCCCTATTCACCATGGATTCGGCGAACGTGATGCAGTGGGCCAAGCGCCGCGGCATGGACGACCTGTCCTTCCAGGAGGTCTTGGATTCGGACACCTTCCGCCACACCATGAACGGCTACGTGAAGCGCGCCAACGAGCGGTTGGAGCACTGGGAGACGGTCAAGCGCTTCGCCATGCTGCCCAACGAGTTCACGGTCGACGAGGGCGTGGTCACTCCCTCGCTCAAGATCCGGCGCCAAATCATTGCAAAGCAGTATGCCAAGCTGGTTGACTCTTTGTATGACGACGATGGCGACGAGATCACCGACGACGACGTCGTCATTGACGACGTGCCACGGGACTAGGGGTTCAGCCCTTGGCCCCACGGAAGGGGGTTCGCGATGGCATATACAGTTTCAGTTCCCATGCGCTGGCTCGACCTCGACGCGCAAGGACATGTCAACGCCTCGGTGGTGGTGGCCATGTCCCAGCAGGCCTGGGCGCAGTTCCTCGCTGAAGGCGGGCAAAGCCAGCTGTTTGAGGTCTCCCGGATCATCAAGGCCCAGGTTCAATACCTGGCCCCGATCCACTACTCGGTGGAGCCGCTCACCGTCTCCATCGAGCTGCTCGGAGTGACGAGCTACCGCGTGCGCGCAGAGTTCACCTTCTCCTATAAGGGGAAGGGATATGCGGTGATGCGCGCCTCGATTGGCAGGCTGCTCGGTGCGGATTCCGACGCCGACGCCGACACGCTGCCCGAAGACGCGAGGGCCTGGTTCCAGAA
Organism: Propionibacteriaceae bacterium; assembly: GCA_031272825.1. Taxonomy (GTDB): domain Bacteria; phylum Actinomycetota; class Actinomycetes; order Propionibacteriales; family Propionibacteriaceae; genus Propionicimonas. The sequence continues at coordinate 14,082 of JAISTE010000035.1, forward strand.
CTTCTTGAACGCGGGGCAGATCGGGCAGGTCGCCGCCAAGGCGCTCACCTCGCCGCCGCCGCTGGCCTCGGTCAAGGCGGCGAAGAACAACCAAAACGCCGGGGTTGCCGAGAAGGTCGAACCCCTGGCCGCGATGGTCAGCGAGGAAAAGCCCGAACTTGAACCATATGCCGAGGCGAAACCCGAAGCGGACAGCCCATTCCCGGATTTTCCCAAGTGGAGGGTCGGGCCGAGCCATCACGAGTTCTCGTACGCGCTGCGCCCCGCCGACACCCGCGCCGACGGCTATATCGGCCCGGCAGCGGCGTTCAACATCATCGCCGAGGCCCGCATCCGCATGAACCCGGTCTCGACCACCTCCACCCGCATGGATGAGGCTGCGGCGCTCGGGATCATCTGGGCGTTGGTGCGCCAGGACGTCGATTTCCTGGCTCCCTTCAAGTACACGCTGGAGCCGCTGCGCGTCCACACCTCCTATGCGGCGGTCGGGAACACCTCGATGACGCTGGTTGCCGAGGTGCTGGATTCGGACGATACCGCCTTGATTCGCTCGGTGACGGTCTTGGTCGCCACCGATTCAGATGGCAAGCCCACCCCGGTTCCGGAAACCACCGCGCACGGCTTCGATCTCTGGCCTGCAACGCTGGCTACGTTGTAGCCAGCGTCCACAACGCTGGTTACGTTGTGAAAGGGCGCCAGACTTATTCGCGATAAGAGATAGACAGGCGAGGGCCCGGGCTGGAAAACCAGCCCGGGCCCTCGTTCTTCCTCAGCGTTCCCGGATCTGGGCGATCATCGGGAAGGTATCCCGCAGAGCCGGGTAGAGCTTGCGGTGCACCTTGTAACCCAGGTCGTAGACCTCGCGGTCATCCGAAGGCTCGACGGTGTGCGAGACGTGGCTCATGCGCCCGGCCCACTTGCGCACGTCGTCCTCGCCGTCGGCACCAACACCGGCGGCACCCAACATGGCCGCCCCAAGGCAGGTGGTCTCGGCCTCGGCGCAGATGTCCAAGGGCCGGTTCAGGGCGTCGGCGATGATCTGAGTGAACAACGGCGAGTTGGACGCCCCGCCCATCACAGACAATCTCTCAACGCGCACGCCGGTGGCCTTTTGCAGCTTCTTCAAGCTCAAACGCTCCTCCAACGCCAGGCCCTCCAACACTGCGCGATACAGCTCGGGAACCCCATCGGTATCGGAGACTCCGACGAAGCAACCACGGGCGTCGGCATCCCAGAACGGGGTTTCGGCAGAGGTGAGGTAGGGCAGGAAGTGAACCCCGCGCGAACCGGCGGGAACCTCGGCGGCCATGGCCTCTAGGCGCGGCTCAATGGGGCCGTCGGCCTTGGACATACCAGAGAGCTTGTTGGCGAACCAGGAGATGCACAGCGCTCCCGAGCTCAGCAGCGCCTCCAGCGTGTAGGCACCGGCGATCGGCGAGGAGAGCGTGCGGAAGGCCATCGAGTAGAGGTAATCGTCGGAGTGGACGCCCATCGTCATCGACGTGCCGAGGGAAAGATATGCACGGTCGGTGCCCGTCACGTTTGCACCCAGCCCTGCGCACTGGCCGTCCCCGGCACCGGCAACCACAGGCAGTCCGCGCGGCAGGCCGAGCTCGTTAGCCAAATCGTCTTTCACCTGCCCGATCACCGAACCTGGGGCGGCGAGCTCGGGGAAGAGCGATTCGCGCACCCGCAGCAGCGAAAGCACGTTGTCGGAGTAGGTGAAATCGCGCATGTCGAGCACGGTCATCGGGTCGGTGGTGGCCCAGGACGTCACCCAATCGCCGGTGAGCTTGTGAACGAGATATGCGTGCACCTCGGCGATGCGGTGGGCGGCCAGGAACGCTTCGGGCTCCTTCTCCGCCAGCCACAGCATCTTGAACAGCGACGGCGTGGTGGAGGCGGGCTTGCCGGTGATCGCGTGCAGCTGGCCGGAGCCGTAGCGCTGGATTTGCTCACCGGCACGCGTGTCCAGCCACAGGATCGCCGGACGCACGGGCTCGTCGTTCTCGTCGAGCAGCACGAACGTCTCGCGCTGGTGGGTGATGCACAGCGAGAGGAGTTCGTTTCCCGCCGTTTGGGCCGCCACGTCGGCCAGCCCGGCCTTGAGGGCTGTCCACCAGTCGTGGGGGTCTTGTTCCTGCCAGCCCGGTTTCGGGTTGGAGCGCGGATAGTCGTGTCGGCTTTGAGCAACGAGCCGGCCTTCCAGATCGAAGGCGATCACCTTGGTCGACGTCGTCGATGAGTCGACCGCTAGCACTAGTTTCATGGTTTTCCTCCAAGGGCGGCGTCGACGAGCTGGGGGAGCCCGGCACCTTCGTGTACAACTTTGTAGATTGCGTCGAGCAAGCTTAGCTTCTCGACGAGCTCGGGATGACGTTGAGAAATGAACGTGCGCACGAGCCGGGCGGCGTCCACGCCTTCGACGGTCTGCTCGGCGGCGACCATCTCGGCCAGCGCTTGTTTGGCCTCCTGACCAGCGCCGATGCGCGCGCCGTAGACCTTGTTTCGGCCAGAAAGGCCGGTGACTTCCAGATCGCCGGCCCCGGCCAGCCCAAAGGCCGTCCACGGATCGGCACCCTCGGCTTCGAGTATGAGCCTGAGCTCGGCTAGGCCTTCGGCGAAGACGGCGGCCTTGAGATCGTGGAACGGGATCTCGTGGGTGTCGGTCAGGCCGTCCGCGATGCCCAGGGCGATCGCCAGCACGTTCTTCAGGGCAGCGCACAGCTCCAACCCGTCGCGGTCCGTAGTCGTGGAAACCCGGTAGACGCCCGTGGTCGCAGCGGCGGCAACCTTTGCGGCGACGCCCAGCTTGGCATTGCCGTAGATGGTTGCGGTCGGCTGACCGGCGGCCACCTCGTTGGCCTTGCACGGGCCGCCGATTGCGACCACCGGCGGGCAGGGCAGCCCCTTCTCAGCGAGCGCCCGCTCGACGGTCTGCGGGAGCAGCTGGATGCGTCCTTCCTTGTCGGGGGCGAAACCCTTCGAGGTGATGGCGATCGCGTCTAGCTTTGATAGGTACTCGGCGGCAAGCGAGGAAACTCCCTCGACGCCGACCGAGCTGACCGCGATTACCGCCAGTTGGGCGTCGGCCATGGCATCGGCCAACTCGGTAGCTGCGTAAGAAGCGGCGGCGCGCGGAACCGCGACGTTCGTGCGCGGATGCGGTTTGCCCGCCCGGATGGCGGCGATGAGGTGGTCGTCGAGCCAGGTACCCCACAGGCGCACCTCGTGCCCGGCTTCCGTAAGCGGGGTGGCGAGCGCCGAACCCATGGCCCCCGCGCCCAAGATGGTGATGATCATTTCTCGTCCAATGCTTCGAGCTTCTTGACCTTCGGCAGCGAGCGTCCCCCGGCGAAATCGGTGTCCAACCACGTGCGCACAAGTACTTTCGCCAGTTCCGGTCCGACCGTGCGCGCGCCCATGGTGATGATGTGGGCGTCGTTGGAGGCCATGGCGCGCTCGGCCGAGTAGGCGTCCGAGACCAGCGCGGCGCGCACGCCCGGCACCTTGTTGGCGGCGATCGCCATGCCGATCCCGGTGCCGCAAAGCAAGATGGCCCGCTCGTAGGTGCCGTCGGCTACTTTCTTCGCTACCTCGACGGCGACGTCGGGGTAGTCGACCTTGTCGTCGGGGCTGGACGGGCCGTAGAGATCCACCTCCAGCCCCCGGTCTTTCAGGTATTCGGTGATTACGTCACGCAGGCCGACGGCGGCTTCGTCATTGCCCAGCGCCAATTTGTTCATTTGCTCCTCCTTGGGCTGATTGAACAGGATTTATGAGAAAGTTATCATAAAATCTGTGAGTGTCAACCAGGTTAGGTGAAAAGACTCGCAGAAAATCTGATGCGTGCGAGAATGTGCGATGTTAGGAGAGATATGGCGAACAAACGGGGTACGGCCGCCCAACGACGCGAGCGGCAGCGCGCCATCACCGAGTACGTGAACGCGGCGGCCTCGCGCACCGTCGAGGAGATTGCCGCCCAGGTGGGAATCTCGCCGATGACCGCCTACCGCGACATCGCGCAGCTCGAAGCCCAGGGGCTGTTGCGGCGAGACTACGGGACCGTCACGGCGGCGGCCACCCAGGGGCACGAAGCGGCCTCGGCTTACCGAATGACGCGCGACGTCGAGGCTAAGGAACGGCTGGCGAAGGCCGCAGCCGAGCTGATCGGCCCCGGTTCGGCACTGTTTATGGACGATTCCTCGACGGGCATTTACTTGGCCAAGCTGCTCGCCGATCGGGCCGGGCTCACGGTCGTCACCAACTACAACCCGGTTGCGCGCGTGCTCGAAGACGCTGAGGACGTGCGGCTGCTCGCCACCGGCGGGGTCTACGAGCGCTGGGCCGACGCCTACCTCGGCCCAAGCGCCGTGCGCATGATCGAGGGGATGCGCGCCGATCTGGCGTTCATGTCGGCCTCGGCGATTGTGAATGGCGTTGTCTACCACCCGACCGAGGATCTAGCTGAGATCAAGCGGGCGATGCTGCGCTCTGCGGCAAAGAAGGTGCTCTACGCCGACGCCAGCAAGTTCAGCCGCACCGCGCTGCACGAGGTGGTGCCGGTGAGTTCTTTCGATGTCGTCATCTTGGAGAAGGCGACGCCCGCCGAGGCACTGGAGGGGATCGGGGAGTCGGTTGGTGAGCTGATTTTGGTTTGATGCCGCTCAAATCTATGCACGCGAGTAATAAATGCGCTAGATTGAACCGCGTCAAATGAAAGGGAGCGAAGATGCTCAAGATTGGTTTGGTCGGCTACGGCGGGGGAGGCAGATGGTTCCACGCCCCCTTCATTGCCGCCGCAGAAGGGGTGGAACTGGCCGGGGTGGTCGCGCGCTCACCCGAGAAAATTGCGCTAGTCGAGCAAGACTATCCGGGGCTGCCCGTGTACCCGTCCTTGACCGCGATGCTGGACGCTGGCGTCGACGCGGTGACGATCACCACACCGCCGGAGACTAGGCGTGAGCTGGTGTTAGAGGCCATCGCCGCTGGGGTGCATGTGGTAGCCGACAAGCCGTTCGCGCCCTCAGCCGAGGCCGCCAGGGAACTTGGCAGGGCCGCCGACGAGGCCGGGGTGAGGCTCTCGGTGTACCACCAGCGTCGAAACGACTCGGATATCAAGACCCTGAAGACCGTGCTGGATTCGGGCGAGCTGGGGCAAATCTGGCGTTTCAACTCGATCTTTGATCTTGACGAACCCGAAACTCTGGAGGCCGGGCCGCACGGCGGTTTGTTGCGGGATTTGGGCTCACACCTGGTCGATCAGGCTTTGTGGCTCTTTGGGCCGGCTTTGCGGGTCAACGCTCACCTCGATTGGGTGGAGCTAGAGCAAGGACGGACGGACGCCGGTTTTGTCGTGCAGATTGATCACGAGTCGGTGAGCGCTTACCTTTCCGCGTCCAAGCTCAACCGCGTCCAGCGCCGGACGTTGGAGGTCTACGCCGAGAACGGGAGTTACGTTTCCCAGGGCGTCGACATTCAGGCTCAGCAGGTGAAGACGGGGATGAGGCCGGGTACGGACGGCTGGGGCATGGAGCCTACCCCCGGCGTCATCTCGCTCCCGGACGGGAAGCGCGAAGTTCCTTCTAATAAGGGCGATTACTCCGACTACTACTCGGCGTTCGCGAACGCAGTCGAGACAGGCGGAGAGGTGCCCGTGCCGGTTGCCCAGGCCGTGCAGGTGCTGGAAGTATTGGACGCCGCACGCGTGAGCGCAGCCGAGCACCGCGTGGTCGAACTGGCCTGAGCGAAAAGAGAAGATAGTGGCACTGACCCAGAAAGAACTTGCCAAGCGCCTCGGCGTCTCGCGCTCGCTGGTGTCCATGGCGCTGTCTGATTCGCCGCTGGTGGCAGCCGAAACCCGCGAGCGCATCCAGAAGGAGGCCGCCGAGCTGGGCTATGTGCGGGACATGTCGGCGGCAAACCTGGCCGCCGGGCGCTCGACGTTCGTGGGCGTCCTGCTGCCCGACCTGCGCAACCCGTTCTTGGAAAACATCGTCGAAGGCATCGAAACCAGCGCGGTTTCTCACGGGCTGCTCGCCTTCATGGCCACCGGCGCCAACTCCGTCGAGCGCGAGCACAAGGTGATCGACCGCTTCCGTGAGCAGCGCGCGGCGGGCGTGATCGCGGTCTCCCCGGCGGCGTCCCCCGAGGATGTGCGCGCCCTCGCTAAGCAGCTCAACATCG
>JAISTE010000041.1 GCA_031272825.1 Propionibacteriaceae bacterium
GTCTTCTGATCGACCAGCCGGGCCGGTTCGATAATGTGGCGGTTATCGGCGTGGACGAGCACTGCTGGCGGCACACACGCAAGGGCGACAAATATGTCACCGTGTTCATCGACCTGACCCCGGTAAGGGACGGAACCGAACCGGCCCGGCACATCCAACGGCCCCACCGAAGCGATCAACGGGCGTCTCGAACACCTAAGAGGCTCAGCCCTCGGCTTCAGAAACCTCACCAGCTACATCACCAGAAGCCTCCTCGAAACCGGCGGATTCAGGCCACTCCTTCACCCCAATTGTGAAGAGCCCGTTAAGACCACCGACAAGCTGGGGATGAACGCGGTGGCAGTTACCGACCACGGCAACCTGTTCGGCGCCTACTCCTTCTATGAGACGGCAAACTCGTTAGCCAATTCAGGGAAAACCTCCCAGTCAGTCAAGCCGATCATCGGCCTAAGGGGTTACCTGATTCCGCAGACGTCTTGCCCGGAGTGTAAGCGGTTTAGTGAGCGGTGACGGGAGGTAGACGCGGCCAGTGAGGCCACCATTTGTGGGATACTCCCGACAAACTTGACAGGATGGGAACGAACCGTTTGTTATCGGTGGATAAGTTGGTTGCTGAGCATCTGTTCACTATGTAGTACCGTTCATCTATGGAACGACAAGGTCAATCAAACATGGCGAGGCGTCGTCCTGCCACGAGGAATGTCGGCAACCCATGTGCGACTGCGGTTGTATACGCACGGCAGAAGTCGATACGCGAACGCATTGTAGTTAGTTTGCACCCACAGCCCTTCCAGATCAGCCATAGAGTAGAGAGCTTGGAAGAACTAAAGGTAGTACTAGCTGAGGAGGCTCTCGAGCCGGTTCCGCAGCTGATGGTCGTCGAGCTGCCCAGAGAACTGAGAGCGGTGGATCGTGTTGTTGGTTTGGCAAGGATGGCCGGAGTTCGTGTTCTAGGGGTACTGAGCGATGAGAGCCCCATAGCTGGGAAACGGGCTGTTCACTGCGGAGTGAATGGCCTTGTACTCCCGGTTGATTCCCCTTCAACTATTCGGGAGGCCGCTCTTGTCGTGGCCTCTGGGGGCTTCATGCTCTCTCCCCAGCTGGCTGAAGCAGCACTGGATGCCTGGAGAAGATGCAGAGAAGGTCTGCCGCGGTTATCTGATCGCGATGAAGGGATCGTCCGTGAAATTGGCGCAGGTAGGAGCAATGAAGAAATTGCGGCAGTACTTGGCCTATCCTCAGGAACCGTCCAGACGTACATCTCGAAGATACTAAGAATCACCGGATGTCGATCAAAATTTCAGCTCTGTGCGAAGGCGCACGCGTGGGGGCTGGTGTAAGGGAGTGATCAGAAACCAGTTATGATTTTGGAATCAAGAGTTGTAGGAACCTAACTGAGGTTTGACAGGACGTCTACGCTGAAAGCAGTATCTACGACGATGGAGGAAGATACAAATGAACAGTAAGAACATCATCGGCGTTCTGGTAGTGTCTGGGCTTTTGGCCTCGGGAACCGTCGCTTTGGCGGCCGCGAATGAGAATGCCCGCGGTTGTGGTACCACTGCCCTAATTCCGACAAAGTCGGGAGTCTATGTAAAAGGCCACGCGAATCGTCATGGTTGTAGCAACTCAGTTACGTTGACGACAAAGATCGTGGTAAAGAGTACCCCGTGGGACAGGGATCTAGGTGTGGTCTCACTCTCTGGTGTCGTAAACGGTGACGGTACTGCTAGCTACAGAGGAGACAAGGGCTGCAATAGCTGGAACTTCTACTCGGTTGGGGAGACAAACACTGGAGAATATCAGTCGAGCGCCACAAAGAAGTTTACTTGGGTCACTGCAACGTCCGAGGTCGAGTGAAAATCGACTCGGTTCAGGTGCGGGATCTCACGCATTCTTATGGGCGGCGTCCTGCACTCAAGTCAGTGAGCTTCTCGTTACCTATTGGTGTTACTGGGCTGCTGGGCCCTAATGGGGCTGGAAAGAGCACAATTATGAAGCTGATGGCGACGGCATTGCCGGTGCAAGCGGGCTCAATATCCTATGGAGACCTGGTGCTAGGAAAATCGCCCGTTAGAGATGTTCGAAGGCTTCTGGGATACCTGCCTCAGAGGTTCAGCATTATGGGTACTTCGACTGTTATCAGAAATGTGAGCTATGCGGCTTGGGCCCATGGTATGAAAGGAAAGGAACTTTCCGACGCAGTCGAGTATGTGTTGGAAGTCTTTGATCTTTCTGATCGAGCCAAGTCTCGGGCCGTGTCACTTTCTGGCGGAATGCGGCAAAGGCTTGGGCTGGCCTGTGCGCTTGTCCATACCCCTCGAATCGCGATCTTGGACGAGCCGACAGTTGGGCTAGACCCTGTTCAGCGCTCCGAGCTGAGGCGGTGCATTTCCAGGATCGGGCAGAGATCCTCCGTGCTCATCTCAACCCACTTAGTCGAGGATCTGGTAGGTGTTGCTGAGCAGGTGTTGGTGATGAATGAAGGCATCTTGTGCTTCGCTGGTTCAGTAGTGGAACTAGCCCAGGCAGGCGTGTCAAGGGAGAGGGCAGAGGGTCTCAGTTCTGGCCTGGAGGCGGGTTACACCGCGGTTCTGGGGGCGAGCAGGTGAAACGAACCTCTGCATTTGCCCTCTACCCTCTTGGCGTGCTGGCAGCCGTTGCGCTTGGCTCGGCAGTTCTGGCCTTCTCGACTACGTTTGAGCTTGTCTCTTATGGTTTTGCATATGACGTGAGGACAGTGGTGTCGAATCTTCGCGACAACGGAACGGTGTCGTTTGTGTTGCCTGTCGCGTGGCTTGCGGTCTGGGCGTCAAGGAGTAACGACCCTCGCTCTGTCATTGGAGGGGTTTGCCCAGGGGCGTCGAGGCTGAGAATTGCTGTCTCTCAATCTATGCCGCCTACCATAGCGATATTGGTTGGATGGCTGGCGGGAGCCTTGCCCGCATCTGGTTTGGCAATGGCGAACGAGTATTGGATTCCGGTCGATCTCTTGGCATTTGCTGTGGCTGGAATTTCTACGGCCTCGCTTTTTCCGCTCGCCTATATGTTTTCAACCTGTTTTGGGGTGAAGGTTGGTGCGTTTGCCGTTCCGATGCTGTTGCTCGCCGTGGTTGTAATTCCGGCGACGGTACTGAACGAATGGTTGCCTGTACCCGGTTCGACGGTTGCCCTTGCGTACTCCTGGTTTAGAGCTCTGCCCAGCGACGGCGACATGTTTGTGTGGAGCACCGAGCTGCTCCGGGGCCTGTTTTTTATGCTCGTGGCATTCGTTTGCATACCGGTGGCGGCAGGAATCTGCGAGTTTCGTGCCTCTCGAAATCGAAATGGCATTTTTAAAGCTGGATTGCTTGCCATTCCGATATCTGCGTCGTTAGTTGTATCTCTCGTGCAACCGTTCTTGTGGCTGCCCGACGAAGGGGATCAAGTCCGGTGCGAGAAGGATGGATTTACGCTATGTCTGTATCAGATTGATGAGCCAGACAGGGAGCAGATCACTTCAACCATAGGCCCGATTTTGGCGCTTCTCCCTAATGCGCTCGATGGGATCACCGTTAGCCAGGGCGGGCAAGCTGGTGCGCATCAGATCCCGCCCGTGAAGCGCGATTGGGAAGGCTGGATCAGTTCATTTCAGGCATCGTTCGAAATGGAGCTTTTCGCAAACGCTGGGCCTAGCTGTCTGGATAAGCTCGACCCTGAGAGCGATCAGGAAGAGTCCTTCTTGGAAATCAGCATAATTCGTCAAGTTGGCAATCGAACGGCGAAAGCAATTACAAACGAGAAGATTTCTCAGCTCATAAGGCTAGATACAAGCGCGAGCGTCTCCGGATTCACATCAGAAGAAGCCGACCGGGTATTAGATTCACTCAGCGATGAGGAGTTTCGTAAGTGGTATGCCGACGTACTACCCAAGGTGAAAACGTGCGAGTTGCGTGAAAAGGATCTCCCGTGATCGGGTGGCTCGGAGGCAGGCGACTATGGCTGGCCGTCGTCTGCTGGTTCTGTGCTTTTACCTTCGTGTACTTCCGCTTGCCGTACGGATTCTGGGCCTATCAGTTTGGAACCAACCAAGAGCCTTACATGGTTTGGTATATGGAATGCGTTCCGATCTTGGCCGGGCTGGGAGCGATATACGGGATCCTTCCTAGGATGGATTGGCTCGACTGCCAGTCGAGCACGCATCCGCAGCGCAGCGACGTCATCGCCGCAGCAGTTCTCTGCTTGGGATTCGGGTCGATACCGTTCTTGGTGCGCTGGCTGTGTTCGGTAACCAACCTGTGGTGGGTGAGTATGCCGGATGACATCTCCTGGCAGAGCTGGCAGCTTCCCAGGGTCTTCCCCTATCAGGCCTTTTGGCCGTTTTGCTTCCAGATAGCTGAGCTGCTTGGCTTTGCGTTCCTGTGCATAGCGCTGGTGGGCAGAACCTTGGGTCCGATATTCGCGCTGGCTGCTTACCCGTGTGAACTCTGGATGGAAGGACACAATGTGCTTCCAGTTCTGTTTCACCCCTTCAAAGACTTCCAGGCGCACTACTCGTTCATTGACGCCGTGTTCCCTGTAACCGTGATGATCTTCGGACTGGCTGCATTCCGAGCCTCGGAATCCGGGTGTGTGCTGCTTCCAGCGAAACTTTGGTGTGGGATACCGAAGTTTGCAACAGCGGCCAGGGGTGGCGTCGACACGAAAGCCCGCCGAGTGGCGGTTGATGCCGAAGCGTCTGTACCGGCGGAGTCCAGCCGCTCCTTGCCCTGACACGCGGACGGGACTCCCGGCCGGGGTTCGTCCCACGGGTTAAGATATGGGTTCGAGCTAGCTTAGGAGCGAGTTGTCTGACGGTTTCGTCCACCTGCACGTCCATTCCGAATATTCGATGCTGGACGGGGCCGCCCGTCTCGACGATCTCGTTAAGACCACCGACAAGCTGGGGATGAACGCGGTGGCAGTTACCGACCATGGCAACCTCTTCGGCGCCTACTCCTTCTATGAGACGGCAAACTCGCTAGCCAAGTCAGGGAAAACCTCCCAGCCTGTCAAGCCGATCATTGGCCTGGAGGCCTACCTCACCCCGCAGACCCCGCGCTCGGAGCGCAAGCGCGTGCAGTGGGGTGACGGCGGGGGAGACGACGTCTCGGGTGCCGGTGCCTACACCCACATGACCATGTGGGCCGAGACCTACGAGGGGATGCACAACCTGTTCAAGCTCTCCTCGTACTCTTCCATCGAGGGCCAGTTCTACAAGCCGCGCGCAGACCGCGAGCTGCTGGAGCGCTACCACGAGGGCCTGATCGCCACTACCGGCTGCCCCTCGGGCGAAGTGCAGACCTTCCTGCGTATCGGCGACTACGACAAGGCCCTGGCCTCGGCGGCAGAATTTCGCGACATCTTCGGCAAGGACAACTTCTTCGTCGAGCTGATGGATCACGGCATAGAGATCGAAACCCGGGTGCGCAACGATCTGCTGCGCATCGCCAAAGACCTCGGCCTGCCGCTGGTCGCCACCAACGACCTCCACTACGTCAACAAGGAGGATTCCAAGGCCCACGAGCTGCTGCTGTGCGTCTCGACCGGCTCGAAAATGAACGAGGCCACCTACGAGCAGGGCGGTAAGCGCTTCGCCTTCCAGGGCAACGGCTACTACCTCAAATCTCCGCAGGAGATGCGCGCGCTGTTCAAGGATCTGCCCGAGGCCTGCGACAACACGCTACTCATCGCCGAGCGCTGCGATATGCGCCCGCGCGACGAAAACGGCAACCCGCGCGCCTGGGCCGAGCCGATGGGTTCGTTCATGGCCAAGGCCGAGATCCCCGAGGGCGAGACCGAGGAATCCTGGTTCAAGAAGGAAGTCCAGCGCGGCCTGGAGCGGCGCTTCCCCGACGGCGTCCCCGACAAGGTGATCAAGCAGGCCGAATACGAAGAGGACGTCATCCTCCAGAAGGGCTATCCCGGGTATTTCCTGGTGGTCGCCGACTTCATCCGCTGGGCCAAGGCCAACGGCGTGCATGTCGGCCCGGGCCGCGGCTCGGGTGCCGGTTCGATGTGTGCCTACGCGCTCAAGATTACCGAGCTCGACCCGATGAAGCACCAGCTGATCTTCGAGCGTTTCCTGAACCCGGAACGCCCCTCAATGCCTGACTTCGACGTCGACTTCGACGACCGCCGCCGCGGCGACGTCATCAAGTACGTGACGGAAAAGTACGGTGCCGACCACGTGGCCCAGATCGTCACCTACGGCGCGATGAAGGCCAAGCAGGCCATCAAGGACGCCGCGCGTGTGCTCGACAAGCCCTATGCCGTCGGCGAGATCATGACGAAGGCCTATCCCGCCCCCGAACAGGGCAAGGACATGGACTTCAAGCGTGTCTACGATCCTAACGACGCTAGGTACGGCGAAGGCCAAGAGTTCCGCGCCCTGGTCGAATCCAACCCCGAATATCAGGAGGTTTTCGAGGCGGCCAAGGGCATTGAGAACCTGAAGCGCCAGTGGGGTGTACACGCCGCGGGCGTGATCATCGCCTCCGAACCGGTGATGGAGGTCGTACCGGTGATGAAGCGCGAATCCGACGGCGCGATCATCACCCAGTTCGACTACCACGGCTCCGAGGCGCTCGGCCTGGTCAAGATGGACTTCCTGGGGCTTAGAAACCTCACCATCTTGGGCGACTGCCTCGACGGCATCAAGAAAAACCAGGGCGTGGACGTCGACCTGGAAGAGCTCGCCAAAGAGATGGACGACAAGGAGACCTACGAGCTGCTGGCCTCCGGCGATACCCTGGGCATCTTCCAGCTCGACTCCTCGGGTATCCGCGCGCTGCTGCGCCAGATGCAGCCGACGACGTTCGAGGACATCTCCGCCGTCATCGCCCTGTTCCGCCCGGGCCCGATGGGTATGGAATCCCACACCAACTACGCCCTGCGCAAGAACGGCAAACAGGAGATTGCCTCCATCCACCCCGAGCTGGACGATCCCGAGAAGGGCATCACCGACATCTTGGCCAACACCTACGGACTGATCGTCTACCAGGAGCAGGTGCAGCAGATCGCTCAGCGCGTCGCCGGCTATTCGCTCGGCGCCGCCGACAACCTGCGCCGCGCCATGGGCAAGAAGAAGAAGGAGGTGCTTGACGCCGAGTACGGCCCGTTCGCCGAGGGCATGAAGAAGAACGGGTTCTCGCAAGAAGCCGTCGACGCACTGTGGGCCACCCTGGTTCCGTTCGCTGCCTACGGCTTCAACAAAGCCCACTCGGCTGCCTACGGCCTCGTCGCATACTGGACGGCCTGGCTCAAGTGCCACTACCCGGTCGAGTTCATGGCCGCCTTGCTCGAATCCGTGAAATCCGACAAAGACAAGACGGCCGTCTACCTCTCCGAGTGTCGGCGCCTCGGCATCGAGGTGCTTTCCCCCGACGTCAACGAGTCGGAAGCCCTGTACACCCCGGTAGGCAAGAAGATCAGGTTCGGCCTGGGTGCCATCCGGCACGTCGGCGGCAACGTGGTGAAGGGCATCGTGGAGGGCCGCGAGGAGAACGGCAAGGCCTCCACCTTCGACGAGTTCTTGGATCACATGCCGCTGGTCGTGTGCAACAAGGCTGTGATCGAGGCGCTGATCAAGGCCGGAGCCTTCGACTCTATGGGGTACACCCGCCGCTCGCTCGACGCCGTCTACATCGACAGGCTGAAGCAGGTCGTCGATTCCAAGCGCAACGCGGCCAACGGTCAAGACGACCTGTTCGGTTCCTTCGACGCCAGCGACGATGACGCGGCGCCCAGCGAGCCCATCGAGGAGCTGCCCGAGTGGGAGAAGATGGTCAAGCTCGGCTTCGAGCGCGAGATGCTGGGCCTGTACGTCTCCGATCACCCGCTGAAAGGCCTTGAAAAGGCGCTAGCCAAGCTCTCCGACGTCTCCATCGCCACCCTGGTTTCCGCCGACGGGCCGAAGGCCGGGAAGGTGACCATCGCGGGCATGATCACCTCCATCGACCGCAAGGTCACCAAGAAGGGCGACAACTGGGCGATCGTCCACCTTGAAGATCTGGATTCCTCCATCGAGGTACTGGTCTATCCGCGCACCTACCGCGACTACGGGGCGCAGCTTAGGCCCGACGCCGTGGTGGCGGTCTCCGGCGACATCCGCTCCAGGGAGGAGAGAATCGAGCTCTCGGCCTCCCGGATTCGCTTCCCGCAGCTGGGCGAGGCCGAATCCGGCCTTCCGGTGATCATCACCATGGCCTCCCAGCGCTGCACACCCGAGACGGTCTCATCGCTCAAGCGGATTCTGAGCCGCCACCCCGGAGCCTCGGAGGTGCAGATCGAGCTGACCTCGAACACGAACAAGAAGCGCCGCTGGAAGCTGCCTCAGTTCCGCGTCGAGGACACCCCGGAGCTGGTCGCCGATATGAAGACGCTGCTCGGGCCCAACTGCTACGCCCACGAATAGGATTGGGACATGGCTCGCAAGGAAATCCAGCTTGGCGGCTGGCTTGGCATGTACGCGGCGCTGGCGCTGGTCGTCGGCGCTTGTGCGGCCATCTTCTGGCGGCAGGTGGTGCCGCTGCCGATCTACCACATCGAGTCCGACTTCTCCGCCTCCATCTCCGAGGCGTTGCTGGCCCTGACCGTGCAATCGGATCTGTGGTTCTCCGCCTGCGGGCTGGTACTGGGCGTCGGCCTGGGAGTGGTCGCCTGGTCGTGGTTCTCGGACATGGGGGTTCTGGCCGTTTTCCTGGCACCGGTCGGTGCGCTCTTGGCCGCCGGTACCGCCTGGTTTCTTGGTTCGACGCTGCTGGGGCCGTCGAACTTCGAGCAAAGGCTCGTCGACGCCGTGGCCGGGGATGTGGTTTCGGCCAGCTTGGAGGTGCACTCGCCCAGTGCCGTGGTGGTGTGGGCGCTGGCGGCGGTGCTCGGCTCGCTGGTGTGCGCGCTCGTCTCCCTAATGTGGGATAAACGCCGCCGCCCAGGTGAGGCAGGGGGCGACGAACAGGGCGGGGAGCATGTCGCCGACCCGGATGCGCTTGACGTCGAGCAGGCGCAGGCCCAGCCCGAGCAGTACGACGCCGCCGGTGGCGGTCAGGGAATCGACCTGGCCGGGGCTCAGAAAATCGCCCAGGAAGAAGCCTAGGGCAGTCAAAATTCCTTGATAGAGCGCCATCGGGATGACTGACGCCAACACCCCCACCCCCAGCGAGGACGCGAAGGCGATCGAGGTGAAGCCGTCGAGTATGGCCTTGATGAACAGCTGATCGGCACCCAGCCCCAGGCCGTCGGAGAGCGAACCGAGAAGGGCCAGCGGGCCGACGCAGAAGATCAGCGTGGTGGTGACCGCCGCCTCCACGAAGCGGCCCTTATCGGATTTCGAGGCGAACTTGCGCCTAAAGGCGTCCGCCAGGCCGTCCATCCGGCGCTCCAGCCTGACCGCCGCACCGAAGAGCCCGCCGATCAGCAGCGAGCCCAGCACGATGAGCATCGGGGCGATGGATGGCACCTCCGAGTTGAAGCCCGAACCCAGGCCGTCGATGATGGCATCGCCTGCCAGTACCAGGGTGAACAAGCCGACGATTTGCATGATGAGATCGCGGGTGCCGTCGGATATGCGGTTGCCGATTAGGAGCCCTAGAGAAGAGCCAAGCAGCACCGTGAAGACATTAACAACAGTTCCAACGCCGACGAACACGGACGCAACAATAGTCGGAGCTTGAATCCAGGTAGACTTTTCCGAGTGTTGAGACTCCTTGATTTCACAGAATTGGACGGTGGTTACCGGGCGCTGATGCCGCGCCCGGAGTTCAACGTCGAGAACGCACTTGAGACGGTCAGGCCGCTGGTGGCCGACGTCGCCGATCGGGGAGTCGAAGCACTCAAGCATTACACGCAGCTTTTCGACCATGTCCAAATCGACAACTTCCGGGTGCCGAAGCAGGCGATGGAAGATGCGCTGGCCAACCTGGATCCCGAGCTACGGGCCGCCTTCGAGACGGCCATCGCCCGCCGCCGCTTGGTGGCTGAGGCCGAGTTGGGGGAAAGCGAGGTGGACACAGTGCTCGGCGAGGGGGCGACGGTCACCACCCGAACCGTGCCTCTTTCCAGGGTCGGCGTGTACGTGCCCGGCGGGCTGGCCCCGCTGGCCTCGTCGGTGCTCATGAACGTCATCCCGGCCCAGGCCGCAGGCGTGGGCGAGATCGCGCTGGCCTCGCCTCCCGGGCCTGATGGCCTGCCGAACTCTGGCACGCTGGCCATGTGCGCGCTGCTCGGCATCGACGAGGTGTACGCGGTCGGCGGAGCCCAGGCCATCGCCATGTTCGCCTACGGGGCCGAGGGTTTGTGCGAGGCCGTCGATCTCATCTCCGGCCCGGGCAATATCTACGTGGTAGCAGCAAAGCGGCTTGTCAGGCCCGTGGTTGGCATCGATTCCGAGGCGGGCCCGACCGAGATCATGGTGATCGCCGATGCCGATGCTAACCCCGCGTTCGTCGCCGCGGATCTTATTTCCCAGGCTGAGCACGACCCGATGGCGGGCTCGGTGCTGGTCACAGATTCGGCTGCTTTCTTGGCCGAGGTCGAGAAGGAGCTCGAAGCGCAGGTTGCCGCCACCAAGCACAACGCCCGCGTCACCCAGGCGCTGAGCGGGCAGCAGTCGGCGGCGATCTTGGTGCGCTCGCTCGGCCAGGCGGTGCAGGTGGCCGACGCCTACGGTGCCGAACACCTCGAAATCCAGACGGCCGACGCCCGGGTACTGGCCTCGCAGATCCACAACGCCGGGGCGATCTTCGTCGGCCCGTATTCCCCGGTACCGCTGGGCGACTACACCGCCGGATCGACGCACGTGCTCCCCACCCTGGGAACGGCCCGGTACTCCTCGGGCCTGACCGCGCGCTCGTTCGTCAAGACCGTACACGTGATCGAGTACACCGAAACCGGTCTCGGGGAGGTTGCCGGGGTGATCGAGGCCTTCGGGGCCGCAGAAGATCTGCCCGCCCACGCGTTCGCGGCCACGGTGAGGAGGCGCGATGTTTGACGTGCGCTCCCTGCTTCGCCCCGAGCTGCGCGATGAAGAGCCCTACGGCGCACCGCAGTTGGACGTCCCGGTTCGGCTGAACGTAAATGAGAACCCCTACCCGCCCTCCGAAGCGATCTGCAAGGAGATGGGGGAGGCGATCGCTCAGGCGGCGAAGGGCATCAACCGCTATCCCGACCGAGAGGCCTGGGAGCTGCGCTCGGATCTGGCGAACTATCTGGGCTTTGCGCTGAGCGCGGGGCAGGTTTGGGCC
The DNA here is from genome assembly GCA_031272825.1 of Propionibacteriaceae bacterium. Taxonomy (GTDB): domain Bacteria; phylum Actinomycetota; class Actinomycetes; order Propionibacteriales; family Propionibacteriaceae; genus Propionicimonas. Next base: position 11,262 of record JAISTE010000041.1, read on the forward strand.
GCTAACGGTTCTAACGAGGTGCTCAGCCAGCTGCTGGGGGCCTTCGGCGGGCCGGGGCGGAAGGTGCTCGCCTTCACGCCCACCTACTCGATGTATCCCGAATACGCGCGCAATACCCACACCGAATACGTGACGGCCCCGCGCGAGCGCGACTTCACGGTCGGAGTTTCCACGGCCCTACATGCGATCGCCGAACACGGGCCGTCGGTGATTGTCATTGCATCACCGAACAACCCCACCGGGACGACGACGCCGCTGGAGCGCATCCGGGAAATCGCGCAGGGTTTTTCGGGTGTCGTCGTGGTCGACGAGGCCTATCAGGAGTTTTCGCGCACACCCGAGAACTCGGCGTTGAACCTGCTGGGCGAGTGTCCGAACGTCGTAGTCAGCCGCACGATGTCCAAGGCCTTTGCGTTCGCCGGCGGGCGTCTGGGCTATCTTGCGGCCTCAACGCAGATCGTCGACGCCATCCGCATCGTGCGCCTGCCCTATCACCTTTCCACCCAATCCCAGGTGGTCGCCCGCGTCGCACTCAAGCACGCGGACGAGATGTTGGCCCGCGTTGACGACCTGCGCGCGGCCCGCGATGAGTTGCTGCGGCGCTTGCCCGAGCTCGGCGTCGAGGTGCTGGAATCTGATTCCAACTTCGTGCTCTTCGGGGTTTTCGACGACCGCCACGACGTGTGGTCACGGCTGCTGGAGCGCGGCGTGTTGGTGCGCGAGGTCGGGCCGGAGGGTTGGCTACGGGTCAACGCCGGGACGCCCGCGGAGATGGATGCGTTTTACACTGCAATGGAACAAGTACTCAAGGAGGTCGGCTATGGGCCGCACAGCTGAGATCGCCCGAAAAACCAGCGAGTCGAACGTCAGCGTCTGGATAGACCTGGACGGGACGGGGAAGTCCGAGATTTCGACCGGCGTAGGTTTCTACGACCACATGCTCACCGCGCTTTCCAAGCACTCGCTGGTGGACATGAAGATCACCACCACCGGGGACGTCCACGTCGACGGCCACCACTCCATCGAGGACACGGCCATCGTGCTCGGGCAGGCGTTCAAGCAAGCACTCGGGGATAAGGCGGGGATTCGGCGCTTTGCCGACGCCACCGTGCCTCTCGACGAGGCCCTGGCCTTTGCCGTGGTGGATTTGGCCGGGCGGCCCTACGCGGTCATCTCCGGAGAACCCGAGGGCCAGCAATATGTGCGCATCGGCGGCACTGGGGTTCCGTACTCGGGTTCCATGACGGCCCACGTGTTCGAGGCCTTCGCGTTCAACGCCGGGATTTGCCTGCACCTGCGCTTGCTGGCCGGGCGCGACCCGCACCACATCGTCGAATCCGAGTTCAAGGCCGTGGCACTGGCGCTGCGCGATGCCTGCGCGTACGAGCCGCGCATCGCCGGGATCGTGCCCTCGACGAAGGGCGCGCTGTGAAAATCGCGGTGCTCGACTACGGCTCCGGCAACGTGCACTCAGCAACTCGGGCCGTGGCGGCCGCGGGTGCCGATGTGTCGCTGACTTCCGACTTTGACGCCTGCGTCGAGGCCGACGGGCTGGTCGTGCCCGGGGTTGGAGCGTTCGCGGCCTGCATGGCCGGGCTGGAGGCCGTGGACGGGGGCCGGATCATTCGGGCTCGGCTCGACCTTGGGCGTCCGGTGCTGGGCATCTGCGTGGGCCACCAGGTTCTGTTCGACGAAGGCGTCGAGCACGGGGTAACCGCACCCGGGCTGGGGCTGTTGCCCGGCGTCGTCGAGCGGCTTCAGGCTCCGGTGCTGCCGCACATGGGCTGGAACACGGTCTCGGCGGCCGACGGCTCGGTTCTGTTCTCGGGTATCGAAGGCGAGCGCTTCTACTTCGTGCACTCCTACGGCGTCCGCCGACCGGGCAAGGCGCCGGGCGCGAAGTTGACCTGGGCCGAACACGGCGGTGACCGCTTTGTGGCCGCGGTCGAGTACGGCCCGCTGTCGAGTACCCAGTTCCACCCCGAAAAATCCGGGAAAGCGGGCGCGAAGTTGCTGCAGAACTGGGCGGCAACGCTGTGATCATCCTTCCCGCAGTTGATATGAAGGACGGCCAGGCGGTGCAGCTCGTCCAGGGCGTCGACGGTTCACAGAAGGTTTTTGGTGAGCCGCTGGAGGCGGCGCTGGGCTGGGAGAATGCCGGGGCTAAGTGGCTGCATCTGGTCGACCTGGATCGGGCGTTCGGCAAGGGCTCGAATGCCGAGATCGCCGCCGAGATCATCGCAAAGACGAACATGAGCGTCGAGCTCACCGGAGGAATCAGAGACGACCAATCCCTGGAGGCCGCGCTGACAACCGGCTGTGCCCGGGTGAACATCGGGACTGCGGCCGTCGAGCATCCTCATTGGGCGGCCTCGGCCATTGCGAAGTACGGTGAGCGCGTCGCCATCGCACTGGATGTCAAGGACGGGCGTTTGGCGACCCGCGGCTGGGTGGAAACCGGCGGAAAGCTAGAGGAAGCCTTGTCTTTCTTCGACAAGGCCGGGTGTACCCGCTACGTGGTGACGGACGTCGGCGCGGACGGCATGATGCAAGGGCCGAACCTAGAGCTGCTGCGGCATGTGGCCGAGAACACGACTGCAAAGGTGACGGCCTCGGGCGGGATCTCGACCCTGGACGATCTGCGGGCGCTGGCAACCCTTCACCCGCAGGTCGACGCCGCGATCGTCGGCAGCGCCCTGTACCTGGGGAAGTTCACGCTGGAAGAAGCGCTGTCTGTGAACTAGGTGTTGCCTCCACTCCACTCGTCATGTTGCGCGTAGTCGCATCATCTTGCCGGGCCACGGGGAGGAGATCCCGCGACTGCGCGCGGGATGACGAGGTGGGGATGACCAGACCGCGCCAGCCCCGATGTATTTCGGTTCAAGGGAGCCGACGTTCCCGTGCGGGGGCGACCCCCGCTACCCCCGATGTATTTCGGCTCAAGGGAGCCGAAATACCCACTCGGGATTGGAGAACTTGGTTTCGACCAGCTCTTGCGCCTGGGCCAGCTCTTCGGGCGTTAGTTCGCCGTCTTCTAGCTCGTAGTACTTGGCGAACTCGTCTTTCAGGGCCGCGATTACCTCGGAACGGGAGCGCTCGGTTTGGTTGACCATGGGGTCTACCGGCTTCTTTGCCGAGCGCAGGCCGCGCTCGGCCACCGACGGCATTCCGATGCGCAGAACCTTGAACATGGAATCCTGGTTGATCGAGTAGGCCGAGGTCACGTGGTGCAGCACGCCCTTGCCGATGCGCTTTTGCGCCGAGCCGGCGATCTTGCCGTTCGGGGAGACGATGTCGTTGATCCCGGCAAAGCCCGCCTGGATGCCGATGGCGTTGAGGCCGTCGACGTACCACTGGTTCAGCACCTTGTAGGACTCCTTGAACGAGTACTGCTTCACCATGTCCGTGGGAACGACCATCGACCAGGTGACGCAGGTGCCCGGCTCCATGAACATGGCACCGCCGCCGGAGATGCGGCGCACCAGCTGGATGCCGTGCTCTTTGGCCTGCTCGACGTTGATCTCGTTAGAGACGGACTGCGAGGAGCCGAAGACGACGCATGGGGTTTCCCACTCCCAGAAGCGGAACGTCGGGCCGCGCTGCCCCTTGGCCAAAGATCGGGTGAGAACCTCGTCCAGCGCGCAGTGCAGGGCGGGGTTGATGGAACCGGTATCTATGTAGGTGAAATGCACCTAGGCAATGTATCACTCCTAGTGGGCCTCGGTGCCGACCAGCGAAAACGATGGAAGCGAATACCGAAAGAAGTAGAAAGTCAACGTATGGCCTGATAGGTTAACATTCATCAAATCGTCGGGGGGAGTTGGCGGTTTGTAGGGGAATTGGGGGAATCATGAGGGGATTTCGAGCACTCACATTTGCGACCGCGGTGGCACTGACACTTTCTATGGCGGTTCCCGGCTGGGCCGAAGAGCCCAGCGAAGAGGCGATCCAGGCTGTCGAGGTTCAGGAACCCAAGACCACCGCGCCCTCCGAATCCGCCCAGGAGAGCGAGAAACCCAAGGCCGAGGCCAGCGAACCGGCGGCAAGCGAGACGGCTGCAAGTGAACCGGCAAAGGATGCCGGCGAGGGGAGGGCCGGGGCCAAGAGCGCCGAGCCCAGCAAGGCCGCCGAATCCGCAGCCCCGAAGGCCGAGGAAACGGTCGTTCAGGAGCCGACCGGAGAAACCGCTGACAACACGACTGAGCCAACGAACGACGAGAGCAGCGGCACCGACCCGCCCGCGACCAAGAGCGAACCCAAGACCAGAGTCAGCGCGGCGACGGCCACCGTCACCTTCATGCTGAACAACACCGAGGAATACCTGGTTTCCGGCTTCGCCCCGCAAACCCTCGCCGTCGGCTCGACGGTGAAAGAACCTATCCACCCGACGGTGCCGTCGGGATATGTCACTTTCCGCGGCTGGTCGATATACAACCCAGCCCACCCCGACCACGACTTCTCCTTCTACACGCGCGATAAGTTCTGGGCCTTCGACGGTACGTCCAACGCCAATACCGTTACCGATGACGTGATCTTGTATGCCGTGTTCGACGACCGTTGGCTGCTCTCCTTCATCGACGGCGATGGATTGGTTGTCCTGACCCGGCGAGTTTCAGCGGGGGAGACCTACGCCGGTCCGACGGCTGCGGTACTCGAAGCCGTGGCCTATACCGCGCCGACGGATGGCGCCCGCGTGATCGGCTGGGAAGAAGACCCCGATTCGGGTTACACCGGCGGTGATGTCGTATTCGGCTCCTCTTACATGCCCAACCACGATCTGACCATCCGCCCCAAGTGGGCGACAACGAGGGTCGTCACCTTCGATTCGCGCGGCGGAAACTACATCGCTCCGCTGCTGCCGATCTACAACACGAAGATTGATGCGCCCACCGCGCCCACGCGCACCGGGTACGAGTTCGCCTGCTGGGTGGCGAGCGCGTCCGCGACCGACTGCACCAGCGCCTGGGATTTCTCTTCCACGCCCGTCACCGCCGACACGACGCTCTATGCCATCTGGGATGCGAAGTACGTCGGGTACACCGTCGTTTACTGGGGTGAGAAGAAGGGTGTGATCGGCGATCCGGGGACTACCGTCACCAACTATGAGTATCTGAGCTCGGTTTCAGTTGCTCCTACAAGCACTTTGGCGAAACCTGCGGGTAGTTCACTTTCCTGCTCCTCCAATTGCTTCACCTCTGCCGAGCGCACTGCGTTGAACTCGCTATCCGCCTTCCCTTCCTATTACACCTTGTCATGGGTGGATTCCCAGCCGCTGGCAGGGAACGGGACTACGGTCGTCAATGTTTACTTCAAGCGCACCGTGTACACGCTGGAGTTCAACGCGCAGGCTAGCAGGACAGACGTTTCCTCACCTGTGACAACGGGTGCAGCCGATCCTGACCCGACCGCCTATCTGGTGGTTCATGGCGTCACCTACCAAAAGGCCGGAGACCCAAATGAGAACGTGAAGTACAGTTTCACGGCCAAATTGGATCAGGACATCTCAGCGCTCTGGCCAGAAAACGACTCAGCGATTGCCCAAACGACCGGTGCGAAGCACTTCGGCTGGTACCTGGGTAAATACAACGCCACCTCGCACTCGGTGCAAGTCGAGTTCAGCCCCACCTTGGCCGCGGCGGCCGAGCTAAACGGCGGACTGCTGCTGCTCGCGCCGGAATGGTCAACGGATGCTTCGGTCGTCCCGGTGGGAAGGCTCTATTACTATGAGGCCACCAGCGCCGAGCTGAAGTACATTTCCGATAACTCCATAACTGTGCCCTACTTCTCGGAC
>JAISTE010000052.1 GCA_031272825.1 Propionibacteriaceae bacterium
GTTCTTTTCATCCAACGTGATGACGACGGGGAACGTGGCCTGGCCGTCGTCCGTAGAAGTAGCGACGATCCCGACCGATTTCACGGTGGCCTTTAGTGCCTCCGTCGATTCTCCGACGGTGACGGTGGCGCTCTGCCCGGCCTTCACCGAGCCGACGTCCGCAGCCGAGAGTGTGCCCTCGACCTGCCACTTAGAGGCGTTAAGAATCAAGAATTGAGCCGATGACGTCGAAGTTGAGCTAGAGCTGTAGCCCATTCCTCCGGAGGAGCTTCCGCCGCTTTCGCCGAGCTGATCGCCCTTGGAGATGTTCACCTCAGCGACGGTGCCGGAGATCGTGGATTTCAAGGTGGCCGCCTTCAGGTTTTCCTTCGCGACATCGAGCGAGGCCTGCGCGGCGTCGACCTGCGCCTGGGCCGCCTTGCGCTGTGAGGAATCCGAGGAGGAAGTGTCGTTGTAGCTGGCCTGCGCGGATTCGAGATCGGCCTGGGCCAGGTCTACCTGGTTCTGCAGCTCGGTCGAATCGATGGTGGCCAGCACCGCGCCCTTCTTCACCTTGTCGCCGACGGCCACCTTCACGGAGGTCACCTTGCCGTTGACGGTGAAGCTGAGCTCCGCCTTCGTCTGCGGGGCGAGGGTACCGTCGACACCGACGGTTTCGGAAAAGTCCTGCTTCTCGACGGTGGCCGTGCGGGTTACCGTCTGCGTGAAGTCGATCTGCGGGCGGTTGAACACCGCCTGGTAGACGAAATAGCCGACAGGTATCGCGATGACTACGGCGGCGATAACGATCCAGCGTACGATGTGGCGCTTCTTCTTAGGCTTGGGCATCTCAGGCGCGGGAGCAGGGACGGGCTGGTTCCCCTCGATTTCTTGGCTCATGGTAGCCAAATGTACCTAACGAAAATGGCGCTGGTCTTACTGATTTCTTTGGAAATCCTATGAATCAGGGGTATTTCAGGGGGATCGGCCACCAGGAGGAGATGTCCGTGTGGATACCGCTTGCGTGTACCCGGTGTTCGGCCAGGGCGTCTTCCCACCCCAAAGCACCGACGGCCAACGCCAGCAACGTGCCCGCGTCCATTTCCACCACGTTGGGAGGGGTACCCCGGGTGTGGTCTCCGCGCTCACCCACGCCGACCTGGACGGCGGCAAACGGAGGAACCCTGATTTCGAGCGAGCCGCCCGGATGATGGACGGCCTCGAAATCGAGGATCTTGCGGCAGGCCATCGCAAGATCTGCGCGTGGGGGCGTTTCGCCGCTAACTACCTTTCGGGCGGTTTCCAGCGCGGCGCTCATCTCTTCGGCGGTCGGGAGCTTGCGCTTCACAGCTTCACCTGACGGACGTCGGCGAGCTCGCGGTGCAGCAGGCGCTCGCCCAGCTTGGCAAACTGCTCCGGATTGCCGGTGGTCAGGAAGCGCCGGGCGGCCTCGCGGGGCTTGGGATGGGCCAGGCCCAGATCGGTTAGCTGCGCGTAGACCTCCTTGGCACATTCTTCGGCCGAGGACACCAGGGTGATCGAATCGCCGAGCACGTAGGAGATCACGCCGGTGAGCAGCGGATAGTGGGTGCAGCCCAGGATGAGGGTGTCGATCCCGGCCTCCCTAAGCGGCAGCAGGTAGCCGCGCGCGACGTCAAGCAGTTCGGGGCCGCCGGTGATCCCGGCCTCCACGTATTCGACGAACAGCGGGCAGGGCATCGTGGTGAGGTTGACGTTTGGAACCGCCGCCAGGGCGTCGTCGTAGCTCAGGGATTTGGCCGTCGCCTCGGTGCAGATGACGCCCAACTCGCCGCTCTTGGAAACCTGAACGGCGCGGCGGGCAGCGGGCAAAATCACCTCGACCACCGGCACCTTGTAGCGCTCGCGGGCATCGTGGAGAACGGCAGAGGAGGCCGAGTTGCAGGCAACCACCAGCGCCTTCACGCCCTGACCCACCAGATAGTCCAGGCATTCGAGCGCGTACTCGCGCACCTGCGGGAGGGTCTTGGTGCCGTAGGGAGCCCTAGCGGTATCACCCAGGTAGAGCAGGTCTTCGTTGGGGAGGTTATCGGCAATCGAACGCGCGACCGTCAGGCCGCCGAAGCCCGAATCGAACACTCCAATGGGAAGATCACTCACGACGGCCAATCCTACGCGACAAGCGAGTAGGTCTTCAGGCGCACCTCGGCCCCGGCGCATCCGGCGAGCAGCGGACAGGTACCGCAGCGCTCCGGAGCGCAGCCGCCGACCTCCTGGCAGCAAACCTTGCCCAATCGCACGAGGTGATCCAAGGCTGCCTGCAGAACGTCTGCCGAAAGCCCCGTGCGCAGCTTCATGGTGGCAACCGTGGGAGTTCCGAGCTTAAGTTCGCTCATGACTACGGAAAGCGGGCTCATATCAGCAGCCTCCCGATCTGGAACACCCCGACGGAGAGCACGTAGGCGAACACCAGCTGCATGGCCACGCCGAAGAGCGTCCACTTCCAGCCGATCTCGCGCACCTGCGCGGCAAGGGTGGCCACGCAGGGCGTGTAGGCGAGCAAGAAAACCATGAACGCCAGCGCTGCTGGTATCGGGTGGCCGCCGCTGGATTCGTTGAAGTCGGAGTAGACGCGCGCGCCCAGCTCACCGGGCTGATCGTCGGCCTCGGGTTCGTCCAGCGCGTAGGTCTGAGCCCAAGAAGAGATGACGGCCTCCTTCGCCACAAAGCCGACGACCATGGTCGAGGTCGTCTCCCAGGTGGCGAACCCGGTGGGCTCGAAAACAGGGGTGATGGCCTTCGCGGCCACCCCATAGGCCGAATCGCCGACGGAGGTTTCACCGAAGGCTACGCCGGGCTGGGTGGGGATGGATTGGAGCGCCCAGACGATGGCGACCGTCACCACGATGATGCCGGAGGCGGTCTGCAAGAAACCCTTGAGGCGCAGCCAGGTGACCGAGGCCGTGAGGCGCAAGGTGGGCCGCTGGTAGGGCGGCAGGTCAATAATTAACGGCTCGTCGACCAGATCGCGCCACAGCGTCTTGCGCAGCAGCAGCCCGCCGAGCACGACGATCACGATCGAGATCACGTACATGGCGAAGACCGCGGTTCCGGCGAACGGCCCGAAGAAGATGGTGCCGATCATCACGAAGACGGTGAGCCTGGCGGTGCAGGCGGTGAAGGGTACGAGCAGCGAGGTCAGCACCCGCTGTGAGGCGTGGGAGAGGATGCGGGTGGCGGCGATGCCGGGCACGTTGCAGCCAAATCCGACGATGAACGGCAAGAATGCCTTGCCGGGCAGGCCTAACATGCGCATCAAGCGGTCGGCCACCAGCGCGGCCCGGGCCAGGTATCCGGAATCTTCGAGCAGGGCCAGCAGCACGAACATGATGGCCATCAGCGGCACGAAGGTGAGCAAGGTTCCGACGCCCGCGATCAGGCCGTTCACCACGAAGCCTTCCAGCACCGAGCCGCCTAGGCCGATTGCAGCAAATCCGGCTAACGCCCAGTCGGTGAGCGGGCCGGTGAAGAACCAATCCAAGAAGTCTTGCAGGGGCGCGGCCACGGCCGTCGTCAGTTGGAAGACGACCCACATCACGGCCAGGAAGATCAGCGGCCCGATCACGGGAGCAGTGACCACGCGATCCACGCGGTCGGAGAAGGAGGGTTTGTAGCCGTTCACAGAGCGCGATCCGGCGCTCACCACTTCCTGAATCCAGGCGAAACGGTCTTCTTCAAGCGCAAACGAGTCGATCTCGCCGGTTCCGTCGGCCCCGATCAGGGCGATGGATTCGCTCAGCGAGCGGATGCGCCTGGGGGCGGGAACGGCCTTGTGCAGCTCCTTTTGGACGGCCTGGGCCAGCTTCTCCAGGCCCTGACGGCGGCGCGGGTCGATGGCGACGACCTGCACGCCCATGGCCTTGGAAAGGGCCCTGGTGTCGAGCTCGATCTCGCGCGCCTGGGCGATGTCGACCATGGTCAGGGCGACGACGACGCGCAGGGGGTGTTCACGAATCTGGGAAACGAGATAGAGGGAGTGGGCCAGGCGGTAGGCGTCGGCCAAGACGACCACGACATCGGGCTTTTCCTCATCGGCGACGTCCAACAACAGCGCCCTGGTCAGCTCCTCGTCCGGGGACTGGGGATCGAGGGAGTAGGCGCCGGGAAGATCGACCAGGGTCGTCGTCCACACTTCCGGGTCTGATTCCCCGGCCGATCCGGAGGTCACGCAGCACTCACAGCCGACCTGATCGCAGCCGGTGCGGTTCAGGCACCAGATGCCGCGCGAGACCTCAACGGTCGTGCCCGGCCAGTTACCCATCGTCACGCGCTGGCCGGTCAGGGAGTTGAACAGGGTGGATTTTCCGGTGTTGGGGGCACCAACCAGCGCGATGGTCGGGGAATCCGGGCCCGCGCCGTCGCCTTGCCCGCCGTGGCAGGCACAGGGAATGGACGTTAACGATTGCGTGAGCTGGGTCACTTCGCCTCCGGAAGCCGGTACTGGAGTTGGGAGAGCATCTGCGGGCCGAGCGCGATCCTGGATTCGCCGACCAGGGCGATCCTGCCGCCGGATGCGGTCTTCATCAGTAATTGGAACGTGCAGCCGTTGCGCAATCCCAAGGTGGCCAGCCGCCGTTTCAGGGCGGGCGCGGCCTGCCCGTGGGAGAGAATCAGCTCTTCGCGCAGGGGTGCGTCTTTTAATCGGATGGGCGCCACGTCACTAAGGTTAGCCTTCACTTGCAAACGATGCACGTTCCCGACGAGACCCATCAAGTATGGACGCGAATGGTTGGAAGCGATTCCGGTGATAGGGTATTCAGGCTGAATCGGGGCTGGCACACAGACTCCGCGCGGCGAATCCAGACCAACCATGGACGTGAGGGCGTCCGAGAATCTGCTGCCATGACCAAGAACCTGACCGTCGGCCCGCCGACTCGCCTGATTGTGGGCTTCACGCTTCCGCTGCTGGTTGGAAACATGTTCCAACAGCTTTACGCCTTCACCGACGCCGCCGTCGTCGGACGGATGCTGGGCGTCGAGGCGCTAGCCGCCGTCGGCGCGTCTGGCAGTTTGCAATTTCTCCTGATTGGCTTCGCCGCCGGGGCCGCCAACGGCCTGGGCATCCCGATCGCACGGGCCTTCGGCAACGGCGACTTCGAGCGCATGCGGCGGTCGGTCGCAGCCGGCGTCGTCGTCTCGGCGGGCATCGCGGCAGCGATTGTCGTGATCGGGACGGTTTTCGCCCGCAGGCTGCTGACGCTTATGGCCACGCCGCCGGAGCTGATGTCCAGTTCCGTTGCGTTCCTCACGGTGCTGTTCGCCGGTGCACCGGTGACGATGGCGTTCAACTTCCTCAGCGCCGCCATTCGCGCCCTTGGCGACTCCCGCACCCCACTGATCTTCTTGATCGTCGCCTGCCTGCTGAACGCCGGGCTGGTCGTCGTCTTCGTCGGCGGCTGCGGCTTTGGCGTAGCTGGGGCGGCGCTGGCCACCGTCGTCGCCCAGCTGGTATCGGTAGCGGCTTGCCTGGTTCTGATCGCCAGGAAGATGCCGCTGCTGCGGCTGGGCCGGGCCGACTTCCGGCTGTGCCTCGACGAGTTTGGTGAGTCAATCCGCATGGGCTTGACGATGGGCTTCCAGATGTCGACCATCGCCGTCGGTGCAATCGTCCTGCAATACGCCATCAATGGGTTGGGCACCGATGGTGTGGCGGCCGCCACAGCGGCGATGCGCGTCGACCAGTTCGCCGTCCAACCGCTGGCGTCCTTCGGGCTGGGCGTCTCCACCTACGTGGCTCAAAACCGCGGCGCGGGTCAATGGCGCCGCATCCGTGTCGGCGTCTTCCGCACCCTCCTGGTGACGTGGGGCGTGGCGGCGCTGGTGGGCTTAATCATCACCCTCGGCGGGACGCAGATCGTCGGCCTGTTCGTCGGCGATGGCGAGCTAGATATCGTCGGGATGGCTCACCAATACCTCGTCATCAACTCCGGACTCTACGCCATCTTGGCGACGCTATTCGTGCTGCGCAACGCCATCCAGGGGCTGGGCGCAACCTTCGTGCCGACGCTGGCCGGGGGCATGGAGCTGGTGCTGCGGGCGGCGGCAGGTCTGCTGCTGGTAACGCGCTTCGGCTTCCTGGGCGTCTGCCTCGCCGCCCCGCTGGCCTGGGTGGGCGCGCTGACTCCGGTTCTGTGGTCGTGGTTCAGCCACCGCCATCAAATGTTGGACGACGAGAAGCTGGCCGGGCTGGCCTTGGCCGACGCTTCCCCCGAATGCCGCCAGCCCTGCGAGCCAACGCTCGCCCGGGCCTGATCTGCACCCGTGCTTTGGAGTACTTAGGAGCAGCGGGCCGACCGGGGGAAACTCCATGACGGCCCGGCGCTTCCCCCTCGTTGGGAGAGACGGCCCAACGGGGTTTCATACCTCCGTCCGACAAGGGATTTTATTTTAGCAATGAAATAGTTTCATATTTCGGGACGCAGTTTGTAAGGGCACCCTTTGTTAGGTTAGCCTTACCGACATGCCGACGTTGAGACCAAGATTGCATTCGTTCACTTTGAGACTCCGTCGGTTGTTTAAACGGACGCCTCGGCACTTCGCTCTACTCGGTGCCGCGATGTTCGGATGCCTGCTGGGGCTAGCCTCGGTCACGACTCCCGCCCACGCGGACGCCAACACCTGGGATGAGGTCGTCGACACCATGGCCGAGGTGGCCTCAGCAGCCGATACCCAGTACCAGGCCGGGGAGAACCAGCAGGCCTGGGACACCGTCAACTCCCTCTACTACGACTACTACGAGAAGCTGGGCATGGAGAAGACGGTCAACGGCTATATCTCCGGAGACCGCGGGGCCGAGGTCGAGTACCAGTTCGGCGAGATCAAGCGCGAAATCTCCGCCGGGGTTCCCGCCGCACAGGTGAGCGGATCGATTGCCAAGCTCGTCGAGATGCTGCGCGAGGACGCAGGAAAGCTCGATAACAAGCAAGAGGTGCCCTTCGCCTCCTTCTTCATGAGCCTGGGCACGATCCTGCGCGAGGGCATGGAGGCCATCTTGGTCGTCTCTGCCGTCATCGCCTACCTCGTCAAGTCGGGCAATAAGAGAGGCCTCGCACCCGTGTACGCGGGCGTGGTGGCAGCACTCCTTGGCTCGATCGCCTTGGCGCTGTTGTTCAACTTCGTCTGGGCCAACTCGGGCGCCTCCCAAGAATTCCTAGAAGGAGCGACGGCCTTGGTCGCCTGCGTCCTACTGGTTTGGGTCGGCAATTGGATGTTCTCCAAGAGCGCCGGGCACGGCTGGACTAACTACCTGCGCTCCCAAATCTCCGGCGACAAGGGGGTCTTCTCGCTCGCGCTCGTCGCCTTCCTAGCCGTGCTGCGCGAAGGCGCCGAAACCATCATCTTCTACGCCGGGCAGTTCTCGATGGCGACCAAGGCCGCGCAGATCAACCAGATCTGGTGGGGCCTGGGTATCGGGGCGTTCATCCTCGTGGGCGTCTTTGTCGCCATCCGGGTCTTTGCGGTGAAAATCCCGCTGCGCCCGTTCTTCCTGATCACCTCCGCCCTGCTGGCCGTACTGGCCTTCACCTTCGCGGGCGGCGGCGTCAAGGAACTTCAAGAGGGAAATATCCTCCCGATCACTCCGCTTCCTGGGATCGGCTCGCTGGACATCCTCTCTATCTACCCCACGGCCGAGACGCTGGGCGCCCAGATCCTGGTCGTCGCCGTGATCGTCGGCCTGGCCGCCTTCGGCCTGAACCGCAACCGCAGGAAAGCACAACAACTTGCCGTCTCTACACCGGCCTAGCCGGTTTCGGGCGCAAGAACCGCAACACCCATGCCCGCAAGGGCAAATCTATAAAGGAGAAATATGAAGCTACGCTTCCCGATCGCCCTGGCCAGCGCAGCCATCTTGGCGCTCGCCGGCTGTGCGACCGACCCAGAGCCTGCCAGCAACCCGTCCGCAGCAGCCAGCGAAGACGGCGGGGCCGCCCCCGCTCCCGGGGATGCCGAGAACTCATTCACCGAGATCTCTCTCGGCGAGCCGGTCGTCGCCGACGACTGGGTGAACATCGCAGGCGTCTACTTCCAGCCCGTCGAGATGACCCCGGCTATGGATCCCAAGCCCGCCGACGCCGACATGCACCTGGAGGCCGACATCACCGCCCTCGCCGGTAACGAGATGGGCTTCGGAGCAGGCGACTGGATCCCGAACCTTACCGTCGACTACGAGATCACCGGCGGAAACCTGAAGGCGCCGAAGACCGGCACGTTCATGGCCATGCAGGCGAACGACGGCCCGCACTACGGCAACAACATCGTCATCGGCAACAAGAAGGGTGAAGCCGGGACGTACCACATCAAGTTCATCGTGAAGGCCCCGGGCATGAACCACATGGTTCACACCGACGCCGAGACCGGCGTTACCGGCCGCTTCTGGGAGACGCCGCTCACCGCCGAATGGGATCTGGACTTCGTGCCGCGGGAATGGTGAGAAATTCCCAATGACCCAGATGCTTGTGGGCGCGTTTGCCGCCCTCGCACCGACCTTGGCTTTCGTCCTCGCCGGTTTCCGGCGGGGACGAAAGCCCGCTACCCCCTATCTGATGTGGGGCTTGGCCGGGCTGCTCCTTGGAACCGCAGCAGCTATCGCAAAATTGAACCTCAAGGGCTTTAAGGGCGATTACTACATGCTCGCCTGCGCCGCGATCGTGGTGATCGCCGGGGTGCTCTCCTTTATTTGGTCTTGGGGTGTGTTCCCCTTCGCGCTCGGCCTGGCGGCGATGAGCGTCGAACCGCTGGTCGAGCGCCTCGACGCTCTCGTCCCCAACGACTCCACACCGTTTTCCACCGACACCGCCCTGCTCGGTGCCGGATGGCTGCTGGGCGTGGGAATCTGCGCGCTGATCGGCACGCTCGACTACTTGGGCTCGAAGCCCGCCTCCAACCGTCTCCTAGCTGTCGTGAGCCGCATTGCGATCGCGCTGGTCGTGCTCACCTCCTTGGTGAAGGTCGTCCAGGTGCTGCTCGGCTTCAAGGCCTTTATCCGCGCAAAGTGGCTCTTCAGCTTCTACTTCGCCGTCTCTCCCCACACGGATCTGGCCGGGTATGCGCTGCTGGCGTTGGCCGTCGTTCCGCTGGCGGGGGCGGTAATCGCCGCCCGTAAGGTACCCGCCGCCGCTAACCCGGCGCAGAGCCGGACGCACCGGGCTGCTGCCCTTTCGCGTCGGCGCTTCTTAATCTCCACCACGGGCCTGCTGGCTGCGTCGGTGGCCGGGGTTTCCTATGCCGCGGCCGCCGCACAAAAGTCCACCGCCCTCTCCCCCGCCGAACCGCTCACGGATGCGGGGCAAATGTTGACCGTCCCGCTGGAGGACATCTCCGACGGACACCTCCACCGCTTCGCCTACACGGCTTCGGATGGCACCGAGGTGCGCTTCATCGCCATCCAGAAGAACGCCAAGGCCTTCGGCATTGGGCTGGACGCCTGTGATGTGTGCGGTGCCACCGGCTACTACGAGCGCGACGGCCAGGTGATCTGCAACCGCTGCGACGTGGCGATGAACATCGCAACCATCGGCTTCAAGGGCGGCTGTAACCCCATCCCATTCGAGTATTCGATCAAGGACGGCAAGCTCGTCGTCGCGAAGGCCGAACTCGAAAAGTACACCGCTGAGTTCAAGTGAGGATTTGAGTTGTTCTTCCGCATGGTTTTTCGGGCGCTCACCCGCCAGGTGGGCAGGCGGGCGCTGATCGCGTTGACGGTCGCGCTCGGGGTCTCCCTATCCACGGCGATCCTGTCCGTGATGTGGAACATCGGCGACAAGGTGAACGAGGAGCTCAAGGCCTATGGCGCGAATATCGTAGTCAGGCCGCAATCTTCGGCCATTCTCTCTTCCTTGTACGAGGACGCCGACACCGGCTCGGCAACCCTGGCTGAGGAAGACCTGGGCAAGATCAAGACGATCTTCTGGGCTTTCAACATCTTGGACTTCGCCCCCTTCCTATCGCTCGACGCCTCCGTTGCGGACTCCACCGCCTCGGTGGAGGGCACCTGGTTCAACAAGACGTTGGATTTGCCCACCGGCGAGCAGGCGCAGGCCGGAATGAAGAACCTGCGCTCCTGGTGGGATGTTTCGGGGGATTGGCTGAGCGATTGCTGCGACGACAAAGTGATGGCGTCGTCTAGCTACGCCGCCGCCCACGGGCTCACCGTCGGGCAGATGGTGACGGTGGGCGGGCCGTCGACCTCCAAGACTCTCAAGCTCGCCGGGATCTACGATTCGGGCGATTCTTCCGCTTCCGATCTGTTGGTGACCTTGAAAACCGCCCAGGAGCTGGCCGGTAGCCCGGGAGCGGTTTCACGCATCGAGGTTTCGGCTCTGACCACGCCTGATAACGATCTGGCCCGGCGTGCGGCCAAGGATCCCAAGCTGCTGTCGGCGGCCGACTGGGAGACCTGGTATTGCACCGCTTATGTTTCCTCCATCGCCTATCAGCTCGAAGAGGTGATCCCCGAATCGGTGGCCCGTCCGGTGCGGCAGATCGCCGAATCCGAGGGCGTGGTGTTGGAAAAGACCCAGTCGCTGATGCTGGTGATCGCGCTGCTTTCCCTGATCGGGGCGGCGATGGGTATCGCCAACCTGATCACCGCCTCGGTGATGGAACGTGCCGCCGAGATCGGCCTAATGAAGGCCATTGGCGGTACTTCCCGCCAGGTCGTCTTCACCATCTTGGCCGAGAACCTGGTGATCGGCGCGATCGGCGGGCTGGCGGGCTACTTCGCCGGGCTGGGCCTGGCCCAGGTCATCGGCGAGGCGGTGTTCGGCACCTCCATATCCATAACTCCGATAGTCGCCCCCATCATGGCCGGACTGGTCTTGGTGGTGATCGCGGTCGGCTCGCTGCCCGCGATCCGGCTGTTGCTAAAACTCAAGCCCGCGGAGGTGCTCCATGGCCGCTGATGCACGACACCCGGAAATGCCAATACTTCGACATCGCGGGCTTTCCCTACCCCGCCATCTCGCGCCTTCCCTACCCCTTCACCGCGCGCTTTCCCTACCCCGTCACCGCGCGCTTTCCCTACCCCGTCACCGCGCGCTTTCCCTACCCCGTCATCCTGCGCGCCAGTCGCAGGATCTCCCCGCCAAAGATGCTGCGACTACGCGCAGCATGACGATGTTTGGAATGGAGGTGCTCCATGGCCGCTGATGCCAAGCGCGCACGCCGCGCGATGTTCACCACCATGATCGTGCGGGCGCTCTCGCGCCGCCGTTCGCGAATGCTGGTGGCGCTGCTGGCCGTCACCGTCGGGGCGACGATGCTCACCGGCCTGAGCGCCGTGGTGCTCGGCGCACCGAGCCAGATGGGCCGCGAGCTGCGCTCCTACGGGGCGAACCTGGTGGTCTCGGGCAATATCTCCACCTCTTCCCTACCCTCCCTGGATGCGGCCGTCGCTAGCGACGACGTCGTGGGCAGGGCCCCCTACCGCTACGCCGAGCTCAAGCTCAACGAGCAGGCGGTGACGGCCGCGGGCACCGACATGGAATCGGTGCAGTCGGTGCGCCCCTACTGGCAGGTTTCCGGAAGCTACCCGACCAGCGGGCAGGTGCTGCTGGGCCGCGATCTGGCCGCCACCTTCGGGCTGAAGACTGGCGAGACCATCTCGCTGGCCAAGGTCGGGGCCGATGAGGCCGCCGCCATGACGGTTGCCGGAATCCTGGATACCGGCGGCTCCGAGGATTCCTTCGTGGTACTCCCCTTGGAAGACTTGGACAAGCTGCTGGGCGAAGAGGGCAAGCTCGACGTCGTCGAGTACTCGATAGCCACTTCCAATCTGGATGCGGCGGCGGCAAAGCTCGCCCAGGCTGTCCCGGGTGCGAGCGCAGATCCGGTAAAGCGCCTTGCCAAGAGCGAGAATACCGTGCTGAACACGCTGAGCTCGCTGCTGGGAATTGTCGCGGTCGTCGTGCTCACGCTGATGCTCATCACGGTGGCGACGACCATGCTCGCGGTCGTCACCGAGCGCCGCTCCGAGATCGGGCTAAAGAAGGCCATCGGGGCCAGCCATCGCGAGCTCCTGCGCGAGTTCCTGGGTGAGGGCGTCTTGCTGGGAATCGCTGGCGGCGTCGTCGGCGGGATCCTGGGTTTGGGTTTCTCCCAGTTGGTGGCGATGCAGGTGTTCGCCCGTCCCATCGATGTGGTGTGGGGCTTGCTCCCCGCGTCGATCTTGATTTCTGCGGCCGTCACGGTGGTGGCGTCGCTGTGGCCCGTCGGCCGCGTGCTCGCGACCGACCCGGCGATCGTGCTACGAGAGGAATGAAATGGCACTGCTGGAACTGCGAAACGTGACCCGCTCCTACGGGGAACTGGATGCGCTGAAGAACGTCGATCTCAGCGTAGAAGAGGGCGAATGGCTCTCCATCATGGGCCCGTCGGGGTCGGGTAAGACGACCATGATGAACCTGATCGGCTGCTTGGATAAACCCACGTCGGGCGAGATTTGGCTCGACGGCACGGAGCTGTCCCACCTATCGGGCAAGGCCCTGACCAAGGTGCGGCGCAACACCATCGGGCTGATCTTCCAAAAGTTCCACCTGGTGGGGCACCTCACCGCGTTGGAGAACGTGATGCTTGCCCAGTACTACCACTCGCTGCCGGACAAGCAAGAGGCGCTGGAGGCCCTCGACCGCGTCGGCCTGGCCGCGCGCGCCTCGCACCTGCCCAGCCAGCTTTCGGGCGGCGAGCAGCAGCGGGTCTGCATCGCCCGGGCTTTGATCAACTATCCGAAGATAGTGCTGGCAGACGAACCCACCGGCAACCTGGACGAAGCGAACGAGGCCGTCGTTTTGGATTTCTTCTCCCAGCTTCACGCGCAGGGCACAACACTGATCGTCGTCACCCACGATCCCGAGGTTGGACGGCTGGGCGAGCGCCAAGTGAACCTGGCCCACGGCGTCATCGAGAAGGAGGTGCGCCACGCCCTAGCCTGCCCTTTGCTGCCTGATCAGGAGTGCGCCACCCCAGAGGAACCCTGCGACATCCGAGACCTGGAGAAGGTGATGGCATGAAAAAGATTGCGGCTGCCGCATCCTTACTGTTGCTCACCGCCTGCGGCTACGGCGTGGACGTCAACATCGCCGACGGCGGTTTCCGCGACGGCGAGTTCGAGGGCAAATCTTCGGTCGATGAACTGGGAGCGACGGGACACGTCAAGCTCTCCATAGCCTCCGACAGGCTCACGGACGTCGAATTTCAGGTGGTCGACGCCGACGGCACAGTCCACGACGCCGACTACGGGAAGACCGCCGGTGAGATCGTCAACCAAGAGAGCTACGAGAAGGCCCAGTTCTCCGTCGACGCCGAGGCCAAGTATGCCGCCCAGCTGCTGGAGACCAACGATCTGGAGCAGGTGGACACGATTTCGGGAGCGAGCCTGAACCACAAGACTTTCGAGGAGGCGGTGCTGGATGCGCTCGACAAGGCCAGGGTCTGATACCTGCTGCGAGTGGGAGACGGACGTAGTCTTCCCGATCATGGGCACCGAGGGCCGCATCCAGGCTCAGGGGCCCGAAGACGCCGTAGAGGAGGCCGTTCACGCAGCAATCCACGAGGCCGTGCGCCTAGAGGGCCTGTGGTCGCGCTACTCCCCCGTCTCGGAAATCTCGATTATCAACGCCGGGGCTACCTGGCTGACGGCCTCCCCCGAGACCTCCGCGCTGCTGCGCGAGGCGGCCCTGTGGCGGTCTATCACCGGCGGGGCCTTCGACATCGAATACGCGGGCGGCATCGACCTGGGCGGCATCGGCAAGGGTGCGGCGGTCGACCACATGTGTGGCATCTTGCGCGAACGCGGCGTGCGCCGGGCAATCGTGAACCTCGGCACGTCCTCGACTGGTTTCGTCGGTGAGCCGCCGCACCCCGACGGCTGGCACGTGGGCCTGCGCTCTCCCCTGGACGGCTCCATCCTGCGCACCCTGGCGGTGCGCGGCGCAGTCTCCACCTCGGGTACCGGCGAGCAAGGCGGCCACGTGATCGATCCGCGCGACGGCTCCCGGGTCGAAGGCCTCAAATCGGTGACGGTCGTCAGCCAAGACGGCGTAGCCGCCGAAGCCCTCAGCACAGCCCTGCTGGTGCTGGGCCGCGAGGCCGTCCCCTGGCTGCGCGAACGCTTCTGCGGCTTCAGCGCGTATTTCGTCGAGCCGAAGTAGCCCGAGCATAGTTAGCCCAAAAGTGGGAGCGGCGGGTGAGCCGGAATATGAACTGCGGTAGGTTGCATAGGGAGGAAATATGAGCATCCTAATCATCCATGGCAGCCGCTTTGGACAGTCGACGAAGATCGCCCGCGCTATCCAAACCACGCTCGAATCGGCGGGGTTGGAAACCGAGTTCGCCGAGCTAGGTAAAGCGACCGATCCTACCGGGCACGAAGGCGTGGTGCTGGTCACCTCGGTGCGCTACGGCTACTTCGATAAGAACGCCTATCGGATGATCGCCCGCCACCGCGAATTCCTCGATTCGGTGCCGACGCTGCTGGTTACCGTCTCGCTGACGGCACGCAAGCCCGAGAAGCGCGACCCCGCCGTCCACACCTACACGCGCAAGTTCTTGGCCAAATCCGGCTGGACTCCCACCCACACCGAGGTCGTTGCCGGGGCTCTGGAATACCCGCGCTACAACCTGTTCGACCGCAAGGCCATCCAGCTCATCATGCGGATCTCGAAGGGCCCGCTCGACCCGACGCTGTCTATCGAGTACACCGATTGGGATCAGGTCGAGGCCGCGGCAAGCGGCTTTGCCAAACAACTCGCCTAGGGCACGCGCAGGATTCGCACCGGGTCGCGGTTGGCCGCGATAAGTGCGGGCGGCAGCGAGGCTACCAGCACCGATGCGACGGCCAGGATCGCCAGCCCCGCCATGAACCCCGGGGTGGATTGCGCCGAGCCCATGGCCTGGTTCACAGCCATCCCCGCGCCGACGCCCAGCGCGGCTCCCAGCACCCCCGCAAGTGCCGCCTGCGCCAGCACCATTACGACGATCGCCGAGCGGGTGGCACCTAACGCGCGGCGTCTGCCGAAGTCGTTCTTGCGGTCAGTGACGGCGGCCATCATGGTCACCATCACCAGGATCAGCCCCAGTCCCAGCGAGCCGAGCATCAGCTGCCTGGATGACGATGACAAGTCCGAGGAGATGGTCTCGCGGGCGCGCAGCAGCGCCTCCGGGGATTCGACCTGCACCGAGTCCGGGGCCTTGGCCGTCAGCACCTTCGGGATGTCCTCCACCACGGTGCCCACCGCTCCGGCGCTGGCCGCCTCGGCGTACAGGTAGAGTACCTTCCCCTCCCCTTCGGGCATGGCGAGCACGGTTTCAGACAAGGACTTGAGGTTGGGGTTTGCCGAGAAGACACCCACGATCGGAACATCGCCGGTTGTCAGGCTCATCCCGCCAACGCCGTCGGCGAGTCCGAGCTTCTGTGCGGCCTTTACCGAGGCCATGCCCTCGCCTGGGCCGGGCCAGCGGCCCTCCTCCAACGTCACCAGCCGCCGCAAGTCCCCGTAGAAGGGGCGCTCGGCCACCCCGGTGCCGTCGGCGGGAATGTTGGCGTTGTGCCCGTCCTGGGCCGGGCCGAGTGCAAAGGCCCAGGCGACGCCTTCGAGCGATGAAACCGCGGTGACGGAATGGGAGCTGATCTCGGCCGCGCCGTTGTTATCTGAAACAGCAATAAGCAGTGTGCCCATATCGTCCAACCGGCTGACCACATCCTGTTCGGCCCGCACCGCCCTGCCGGTGGTGAGCAAAACGGTTACGCACACCAGGGCGGTGACTATCGCCGCCGTAATGATCGGGATTGGCCTCGCCAGCGCGGCCTTCAGCGACTCCGCGCACAGCGCACCGAAACGCGGATGAGCACTGACAGGAACCAAATCGGAACGCTCGCCTGCCGCCCGGTCAGGTCGCACCCGCCCGCCGTTGCGGGCACCGGGGCGGCGCGGGCGGGACAAGTGCGAACGCGGCTTCATCTCGCCCCCTGGACGGCCAGCTGAATACGTTCGTCGCCGTCTTCGGCAAGCTGGGGCGAGTGGGTGGCTACGACCACGCAGCAGCCGTCCCGCGCCTGGCCCCTGAGCGCTTCCCAGACGACCTGAGCCGAGGCCGGATCGAGGTTGCCGGTCGGCTCGTCGGCAAATATCAGCGTCGGGCCGGTGAGCAGCGCCCGGCACAGAGCGACGCGCTGGGCTTGCCCGCCCGAGATTTCTCCGGGCCGGTGGTCATGGCGGTTGGCCACCCCGAAGCGCTCCAGCAGTTCCAGACCCCGCTTTTTCGCCGTCTTGCGGTTCATACCGGTGAAGACCGCACTCTCGCACACGTTGTCGATCACGGTTCGGGCCGGGTCGAGCATCGCATCTTGAAATACGAAGCCGACGCGGGCCGCGCGAATCGACGAGCGTTGGGCATCGCTCAAGGCGGAGAAGGGCCCTCCCTGGGCGCGCACTTCACCCGAGCTGGGCTTTAGCATTCCGGCCAACACGTAGAGCAGCGTGGATTTCCCGCAGCCCGATTCCCCGGTGAGCGTTGTGAGCGTGCCGGGCATGAACGCGTGCGTGAAGCCGCTGATTACGGGTGCGAGCTTGACCGAATACGTAAAGCCGAGCTCTCTGGCCTCTAGTACCGGCGCGGATGACGTCCCGCTCATGTCATTCCTTCGGGGAGACGAGCACGCGGGCACCGATTTCGATTCCGTCGACGATGGACTGGCCGTCCTGCGTGACGAGCACCTTCACCGGGGTACGGGTTCCATCCGCTTGCAAGACGAACGTTTCCCCGCCCGCATCGGTTAGCACCGACGACGCCGGGAGCATCGCCCCAGAGGTGTCGGGGACGACCACGATCTTGCCCGCCAGCACGTTAGAGCCCTCGGACAGCATCGGAATGGAGTCGCACTTCTTCGCGCACAGCGCCGAGCCGTCGGGGGCCGAAACCTCCATCCAGATCGTGTCCGTGTTGTCCACTCCCTTCTCGGGCTGGCTCAGTACCCCCTCCCACTCGTCCTTACCCGAACGAACCGAAATGCCCTTCTCTTCCCCCAATATTGCGAGTTGATCGGCGGAAAGCTGGGCCCTGAAGCGCGGCTGGGCTGCTGCCATCGAAACCAGTTCGGTACCCGCCGCGATGTGTGATCCGACCCTGAGATCCTTGGCAAGCACGATCCTCGTAGGCAGCTTGGGGAAGAACACTACATCGGATGAGAACACCAGCCCGTCGGGCTCCATGCCGAGCGTCTTCTGCCAGGTCTTAACGGCATATGTCGTCGCCCGGTCGAACGAGCCCGACACCTGGGAGAGATACCCGCGATCAACCAAGAACCGCTGCAGCTGGCTTACGTCCTCGCCCTTGGCCCCTTCTGACAAATCCCTGTGGCTGGGGATCTTGCCCGTCAGCGCCGCCGTCGGCCGGAGATCGATGGTGAACAGCTTCGCGCCTTCCTTCACCTTCTTATTGGCCTTGAAGTCGATCGTGGTGAGCGTCCCCTCGCGGGTGGCAGCACCGTTGGGAACCAGCTCCCACGATGCCAATACCGGCACCGAGAGCGAGCGCCCCAGCGCCCCTTCCTGTACAACCACCGATTCTTGAACGACGTCGGAATCCTCAACCTTGGGCGGGGCAAGAGTTTGCGTCCCCGCCCAGAAACAGGCGGCTCCGACGAGTGCGCAGCTAAGTACCCAGCTGGCGGCGACCCGAATGGAGTTCCTCATCCCCACGCCGCATCACCGATGGCAATACTATTCCCGCTATCTTGCGGGCACGCGGTATATAGATCCAGATATTCGCTCCCAGTTAACTCAATAGTACCGTTATTGACCTGTTCTACAATGTCCTGCCACGGATTCCAAACCGTCTGGTTTTCCATGTTCCCTTGAACCCAAGATTCTTTCGTTGGAGGGCTAGAGATCGTGTATCCCCTATTCTCCAAACACGCCTTGGTATCTAAAGCCCGTCCATACGCACTGTTGAACCATTCTTCATCTTTAACTACATTCTCACCACCAACTGAGGTGATACATCTATAGATATCTTCATCATATACCATACCCTGTTCTTTGCTGAGACCCTGCGGTGGAGTCCATGTATGATCAGCCTCCACTTGAATATTCCACCCGGCTTTCTTGGCACAAGCCTCAAGCGAACGATCCGCCTCTTCTCTCTCACGCCTAGTCTTTTCCATCCAGGCAGGTTCGACGTACGTTCCGCCCAAGCTCTCCGAAGTGGACGGCTTCTCCACAGAGACTCCACCAGGGACATCAGTAGTATCTGCAACACACGAGGTCGTAGCAAGAACAATGCACAAACAGAGCACCGACTTTACTAACAAGGAACCGGTCGGAGTTACTCTACCCTTCATCGAATTGCGCAATCCTCTTTATTCCTTTCACGAGAGCTTTCGGGGGGCCAACACCTTCTGCGTGTCAGTTGGTTTCCAAGATATGCCTTCTCTTTGCAGATAACAAGAGTCAAATAGATGAGACTTTTCTTACCAAAATCATCACCTATTCAGCGTTTAGTGACCATTTGCGTCATTTCCCATCATTTCCATCCCTCAGCTCCTACCAGCCCCATTTTGCGCAGGTGAACCGCTCCCGCCCGGTCAGATCCCGGTGGGTTTCGATGCTGCTATAGCCATGTTCGGCTAGCAGCGCTCTCACGGTCGCCCCTTGTGAGTCGTCGTGCTCGAAGGCCAACCACCCGCCCGGCTTGAGCAATCGTGCAGCCGTCGGGATTAGATCACGGATGGCATCCAGGCCGTCGTCACCGGAAAACACAGCCATTTGCGGTTCGTTTTCCTTGACATCATTGGCCACCTCTTCTCTGCGCGAGTGCGGCACGTAGGGAGGATTGGAAACGACGATGTCCACGAGCCCGTTCAGATCACTAAACGAATCCTTGAAATCGCCCGAGCGAAGATCGACGCCCGTTCCCTCCAGGTTCTTCCGCGCCCAAGTCAATGCATCGGCAGAAAGCTCGACGGCGTGAACTTCGGATGTCGGGCATTCTTTGCTAATCGATCGCGCGATAGCCCCGGAGCCGGTACATAAATCCACGACAACTGGGCTACCCGGCTTTTCCCCAATACGCTCGATCACCCAACCTGCGAGTACCTCGGTTTCGGGGCGCGGCACGAACACCCCCGGCCCAACCAACAGGGTCTCGTAGCGGAAGTACGCCTCACCGGTGAGATATTGCAAGGTCTCGCCGGCTTCCCGTCGGCGCGTCCATTCGGCGAGCTGTTCCGGAGATTGGGCCAGCTCGCGCAAAAGCCGCAGTTCGTGGGCGGGAAGCGCCATCTAGTCGTGCACTCCCAGGCGTTCGGCCAAGTCGGCGGCCTGCAGCGCGTCGACGACCGCCTGCAGATCGCCGTTCAGCACCTGATCGAGGTTGTAGGCCTTGTAGCCGATGCGGTGATCCGAGATGCGGTTTTCCGGGAAGTTGTAGGTTCGGATGCGCTCGGAACGATCCAGTGTGCGCACCTGGGAGTGCCGCGCCTCGGCGGCCTCAGCGGCGGCGTCCTCTTCTTGCTTGGCCTTGAGCCGGGCGCGCAGCACGCGCATGGCCGATTCCTTGTTCTGCAGCTGCGAGCGCTCGTTTTGCGATGAGACGACAATCCCAGTCGGCAAGTGCGTTATGCGCACCGCCGAGTCCGTGGTGTTGACGCCCTGACCGCCGGGCCCCGAGGAGCGGAAGATGTCGATGCGGATGTCCTTTTCGTCGATCTCAATCTCCGAATCGTCCGCCTCAAGATCGGGCATGACGAGCACGCCAGCCGCCGAGGTGTGGATGCGGCCTTGGGATTCGGTGACGGGCACGCGCTGCACGCGGTGAACCCCGCCTTCGAACTTCAGCACGCCGTAGGGCATGTTTTCGGGCTCGGCGTTCTTGGTGGCCTTGATGGCGATCGTCGCGTTCTTCACCCCGCCCAGATCGGTGAGCTGCTCGTCCAGGATTTCCGTCTTCCAGCCCTTGTGCTCGGCGTAGCGCTTGTACATGTTGAGCAGATCTTCGGCGAATAGGGCCGATTCCTCGCCGCCGGCCCCGGCCTTGATCTCCATCAACACGTCCTCGGTGTCGTGGGGGTCGCGCGGAGCGAGCAGCTTCGTCAGCTTCTCGGTGACGTCCTCAAGCTGTGCCTGCACCTCTTCCAGTTCCCCGGCGAAACTCTCGTCCTCGGCGGCCAGCTCTTTCGCGGCCTCCAGGTCCTCGGTCAGGGACTCGTAGGCGTCCATGTTCTTGATAATGGGGGTGAGCTCGGAGTAGCGACGGCCTACCTTGCGCGCCTTCGCCATGTCGGTGTGGGTGGCGGGGTCGGCGAGGGCGGCCTCCAGCTCGGCGTATTCCTCTCGCAGGCCTTCGGCTGCGTCAAACATTTGCTGCTCCTAAGTTTTGTATTTGCGGCCGCCAGCTGCGGCCTGGAAAGTTGGCTAGACATGTGAAACGCGCCGAGGGGTATCCCCTCGGCGCGTTCAGTAAAGCTACTTCTTCTTCTGCGCAGCCTTGACCTTGGCGTAGCGCTTCTCGAAGCGGGCCACGCGGCCGCCGGTGTCCAGAATCTTCTGCTTGCCGGTGTAGAACGGGTGGCAAGCCGAGCAGACCTCAGCGCGGATCTGGCCGTCCTTCTTGGTAGAACGCGTGGTGAACGTGTTGCCGCAGGTGCAGGTGACGGTGGTCTCGACGTAGTCGGGGTGGATACCTTGTTTCATTTCTTCTCCTTTAGTGGGCTGGGTCCAAAATAGGTGAACCAGCACCGAGGGTTTAGCTTAGCCGGTGGGCTTGTACTCGGCCAAACGGGTGCGGCTGCGGTTTTATTCCCGAGCCTTTCTCTACCCCGTCATCCTGCGCGAAGTCGCAGGATCTTTCCCTCGACGACGCACCATCTTGCGTTAGATCCTGCGGCTGCGCTTCGCTTGCGCAGGATGACGAGATTGGGATGACCGTTTACCGCCCGTCCTCCGGATTCGGCGTAGTCCTGGAAATCAAAACCAGGAACTCGGCGTTCGAGTGGGTCTTGCGCATCCTGGTCAGCAGCATTTCCAGCCCGGCCTGCGGGTCGAGCCCGGCAAGTACGCGGCGCAGCTTCCAGATGATCGCCAGCTCGCGGCCGCCGAGCAGCCACTCCTCTCGGCGGGTACCGGAGGCCACCAGGTCGATGGCCGGGAACAGACGCTTGTCGGCCAGATCCCGGCGCAGGCGCAGCTCCATGTTGCCGGTGCCCTTGAACTCTTCGAAGATGACCTCGTCCATCTTCGAGCCGGTTTCCACCAGCGCGGTGGCGAGGATGGTCAGCGAGCCGCCGCCCTCGACGTTGCGCGCGGCACCGAAGAACTTCTTCGGCGGGTACAGCGCCGCAGAGTCGACGCCGCCGGAAAGGATGCGCCCGGAGGCCGGGGCAGCCAGGTTGTAGGCGCGGGAGAGCCGGGTGATGCCGTCGAGCAAGATCACGACGTCTTTTCCGTACTCCACCAGGCGCTTCGCGCGCTCAATGGCGAGCTCGGAGATCATTGTGTGATCCTCGGCGGGACGGTCGAACGTCGAGGCGATTACCTCGCCTTGGACGGAACGCTGGAAGTCGGTGACTTCCTCAGGGCGTTCGTCGACGAGCACCACCATCAGGTGCACCTCAGGGTTGTTCGTGGTGATCGAGTTGGCGATGGACTGCATCACCATCGTCTTGCCGGCCTTCGGCGGAGAGACGATCAGGCCGCGCTGGCCCTTGCCGATCGGGGAAACCAGGTCGATGATGCGCCCGGTCATGTTCTGCTGGGTGGTCTCCAAGCGCAGCTGTTCCTGCGGGTACAGCGGGGTGAGCTTGGCGAACTCGGGGCGATCTTTGGCCTTGGCCGGATCGTCACCGTTCACCGTGTCGATGCGCACGAGCGGTTGGTACTTCTGCCCGCGCTGCTCGGTACCGGAACCGGCCCGAATCGCACCGGTGATAATGTCACCCTTGCGCAGGCCGTTCTTGCGAACCATGGACAACGAAACGTAGGCGTCCCCAGGGCTTTGCAGATATCCGTTGGTGCGCACGAAGGCGTAGGTGTCGAGCACGTCAAGGATGCCGGAGACCTCCTGGAGGACGTCGCCCTCGGAGATAGTCGGCTCAGCCTCCATCTTGTTGCCGCGCTGGCGGTTGTTCCGGTCGCGGTTGCGGCGGCGGCGTCCGCGGCGGTCGTCCATGATCTCTTCGCTGTGGTGGTGCGTCTCGACGGGCTGAGTCGCGGCCACCTCGGCGGCGGGGTTGCCAAGCAGCGCGTCCAGGCGCGCGGCCACCTCGGCCTCGGTCGCGGAATCGGCGGCGGGCTGCTGGTGGTGGGTGTCGGGCTCGTTGACCACGCGGCGCACGCGGCGGCGGCGGTTTCGCACCGGGCCGTCGTCCGTCGGCAGCAAAGCGGGCTCGGATTCCTGAGCGGGAGCTGCGATGGCTGGCTGGGCAGGGGCAGGTTCTGCGGGAGCAGGGTTGGAGGGGGCTTCGACCAAGGAGGGTTGATCCTCTTTAGCCTTGTGGGAGGCCTTGTTTTCACCGGCCTGAGCTGCGGCGATCACGGCCACCAGCTCGCCTTTGCGCATGGTGGAGACGCCCTTTAGTTTCAGGGAAGCTGCCAGCTCTTTGAGCTCGGCCAACTTCATACTTGCCAGATTTTCCGACAACGGATTTCCTTTCCTTGCCCACCTCGAGGTATGTGTGGGGGCATGTGGCTTTGCAGACGGCATTCACAGTTCTACCGGGAAGGTTTTGGTTTGTTTTATTGCCGCCAAGCGGTTCGTACGCCCCAAATACTAGCACTCACCTGCGCGCGGTCAACCGAGACTCGCTATTTCAGCTCTAAATCCGCTTCTTCCCACACGGTTTTGAGTGCCTCGAAGCCGTGCACGACCGGAAATTGGGGAAATTCGGCTACGACGTTCTGGGGAGGGTTCACCAAGATGCCGCGGTCGGCGGCACCCAGCATGGCGGTGTCGTTGTAGGAATCCCCGGCGGCGATGACCCGGAAGTTGAGGGCGTGCAGCGCCTCAACGGCCCGCTGCTTCGAATTGGGTTGCCGCAGCTGATATCCGACGATCTTGTCGCCGTCTAACACGAGGTTATGGCAAAACAACGTCGGGTAATCGAGCTGAGAAATGAGCGGCGCCGCAAACTGATAGAAGGTATCGGATAAAACGATCACCTGCGAGCGTTCGCGCAGCCAGGCGATGAACTCGGCGGCCCCAGGCAGCGGCTGCATCTGGCCGATGACTTCCTGTATCGCCGCGATGCCGAGCTTGTTGGCGTCGAGTATGGAAAGACGGTGGCGCATCAGCTCGTCGTAGTCGGAGATGTCGCGGGTGGTCAGCCGCAGCGCCTCAATGCCGGTAGCCTCGGCGACGTTGATCCAAATCTCGGGGGTGAGTACCCCCTCCATGTCCAGGCAGGTGACGCGCATCAGTTACTCCCCACGCGCATGGTCTTGATCTGGGAGGCGACGCGCTCTAAAGCTTCGAGCTCGCTCAACACCGAGTTCACGTCCCCGGCGGCCGCATCGTGTGTGACCAAGCGCAGCCTGGCTAGGCCTTCCTCGTCGGCCTCGTCCTGACGCACTGACTGCAGGGAGACCCCGCTTGAGGCCAGCACCGCGGCGATTTCGGCGAGCACCCCCGGTTCATCCTTGACGATCAAGGACAGGTACCAGCGCGAGCGCTCTTGGTCGGCGGGCGTGATGGCGCGCTGGGTACCGCGCAAGAACCCGCGCGCGAAGGTGCCGCGCACCCGGTTGCGCGCGGCCGTCACCACATCTCCCAGCACCGCCGACGCTGTGGGGGTACCTCCCGCGCCCGGGCCCATGAACATGAGCCGCCCGGCGTACTTGGATTCGACGAAGATGGCGTTGTAGGCCCCGTGGATTCCGGCCAGCGGGTGTTTGATCGGGAGCATTGTGGGGTGGACGCCCACAGAGATCGAGCCGTCCTCGGCCAGCTCGCAGCGGGCCAGCAGCTTGATCACTCGGCGCATCTGGGTGGCCGCGGCGATGTCCTCTTCCGTGATCGCGGTGATGCCCTCGCGCGAGACGTCGGAGAGCTTGACATCGGAGTGGAAGGCGAGCGAGGCCAAGATGGCGGCCTTCGCGGCGGCGTCGTAACCCTCGACGTCGGCCGTCGGGTCAGGCTCGGCATAGCCCAGCGCCTGGGCCTCGGCCAGAACGTCCGAGTAGGCCGCCCCCAGGGTGGTCATCTGCTCCAAGATGAAATTTGTCGTGCCGTTTACGATGCCGGTCACGGCCAAGATCTCGTCGCCGACCAGCGATTCGCGCAGCGGCCTCACGATCGGAATGGCACCGGCCACCGCGGCCTCGTAGTAGATGTCGACGCCGTTGGCCTCGGCCGCCGCGTAGATCTCGGCCCCGTACTCGGCCAGCAGCGCCTTATTGGCGGTGACGACGGACGCACCCGCGTTCAGCGCCGCCAACACATACTCCCGAGGAGGTTCGACGCCCCCAATCACCTCGATGACGATGTCAATATCTCCCCTGGTCACCAGGCCGATGGTGTCGTCGGTGAGCAGCGAGCTGTCGATCCCCGGGCGCTTCTTGGAAAGGTCGCGCACGGCGATACCGACCAGTTCGAGCGGCCTGCCGATGCGCGTGGTGAACTCCTCGTTTTGCTCCAAGAACACGTGGGCGACCTGCGCGCCGACCGTCCCGGCACCCAACAGCGCCACCTTCAACGCTTCACTCATCTGCGCTCCCTTCGTAGCCGACGTCCAGCCGCAGCATGTCCTCCAGAGTCTCACGCCTGAGCAAGGTTTCGATCTTCCCGTCGGCAACTGAGACGACCGGCGGGCGGGGGGTGTGGTTGTAGTTGGAGGCCATCGAACGCGAGTAGGCCCCCGAGGCAGGCACCGCAATGATGTCACCAATCCCGGTATCCCCAGGCAGGAAAACATCGCGAACCAAGATGTCACCCGATTCGCAGTGCAGCCCGACCACGCGCGAGAGCTTCGGTGCGACGCCCGAGGCCCGGTTGCCCAACACCGCCGAGTACTCGGCCCCGTACAACGCCGGGCGGATGTTATCGCTCATCCCGCCGTCTACAGATATATAGGTGCGCGATTCCGAGCCGCCCAGGTCGACCTCCTTGACCGTCCCCACCTGGTACAGGGCCGTCCCGGCGCTGCCGATGATCGCCCGTCCGGGCTCGATGGAAAGTTCGGGAACGTCGATGCCGTAGCCGCGGGACTCGTGGATGATGATGTCCCGCAGCGCCGGGGCCAGCGTCTCGGGGTCGGCGGGGGTATCCGCCGAGGTATAGGCGATGCCGAAGCCGCCGCCCAGGTCCAAGGTGGTGATCTGCTCGCCGGTGGCGTCCTGGAACTGCTTGAACAGCTTCAGCGTGCGCCTGGCCGCCACCTCGAAGCCGTCGGTGTCGTAGATCTGCGAGCCGATATGCGAGTGCACGCCCAGCAGATTGAGGCGCGGCGAGTGGTAGCAGCGCATGAGCGCCACCAGCGCGGTGCCGCCGGTCGTCGCAAAACCAAACTTCTGATCGTCGTGTGCGGTCGCGATGTACTCGTGCGTATGCGCCTCGACGCCCGTGGTTGCCCTGATCATCACCGGTACGACTACGCCGTACTCCTGGGCTAAACGTTCAACCCGCTCAATCTCGTCGAACGAGTCCAAGATGATCCGGCCAACGCCCTTCTCGATGCCGATGCGCAGCTCTTGCTCGGTCTTGTTATTGCCGTGCATCCCGATGCGCGCCGGATCGAACCCGGCTGCCAGTGCCACCGTCAGCTCGCCTAGCGAGCACACGTCCAGCGACAGCCCCGCCTTGTCGATCCAGCGGGCGATCTTCGTCGTCAAAAAAGCCTTGCCTGCGTAGTAGATCTGCCAGCCGTCGAACGCACCCTTCCAACGCTCGACGCGCTCCCAAAAGTCCGCCTCATCGATCACATATGCCGGGGTGCCGACCCGCTCGACCAGCTCGTTGACGCCCAAACCCCCGATGCGCAGCTCGCCGCTATCGGCCCGGGTAGTGGAAATCGACCACAGCTTCGGATCGAGCGCGTTCGCGTCGGAGGGCTTTTCAAGCCAAACAGGCGCAGGGGATGCCACATCGGCGTGGATGGAACCGGCAACATGCATATGAGTCACGAGGGGTAAGCCTAATGGACTGCCCTGGCCGACGCCGGGTGCGCCCAGTTGGCGAGTCGCTGAACAAGTCGATGGTGGTAAGGTTGGCCCTGCTTTTGCCCTCATAGCTCAGTGGATAGAGCGCCGGCCTCCGGAGCCGGGTGCGCAGGTTCGAGTCCTGCTGGGGGCGCCGACAAATTGCACGCATAACGCTCACGTTCTAGGCTCTTTAGTGCACACGCGTGCTTAGGAGCGAAAAGTGAACGACTTTGGGGCCAATCAGTGGCTGATCGACCAACTCAGAGCCCAGTACCAGCAAGATCCGACGTCCGTCGACCCGGCTTGGGCCGCGTTCTTCCAAAGCGAAGCGGCCCAAATCTCTCAGGCCCAAGCACCAATCCAACCCGCTCCCCCGGCAGCCCAAGCTCCAACACCGGCGAGAACCGAGCCGCCGGCACCGGCCCACTCCACCGCCCCCTCGCAGCCGGGCGACGCCTCCAAGGTGACCAAGGCCGTCCAATCTAAGCCCTCGGCCACCGCCCCGCAGGACTCCCCCGAGTTCACCAAATTGCGCGGGGCCCCGATGCGCACGGCCCAGAACATGGAAGAATCCCTCGCCACACCCACAGCGACGTCCGTGCGCGAGATCCCCATGAAGCTCGCCATCGACCAGCGAGAGATCATCAACTCGTACCTGGCCGCCACCATCGGCGGCAAAGTCTCGTTCACCCACCTGATCGCCTACGCCATGATCCAGGCGATGAAGGCGATTCCGGAGATGAACGTCCACTACGAAGAAGTCGACGGTAAGCCCTACCAGGTCTCCCCCAAGTCCATAAACCTCGGCATCGCCATCGACCTGACCAAAGACGACGGCACCCGCCAGCTTCTCGTCCCCAACATCAAACACTGCGAAGATCTAGATTTCGCCGCCTTCTGGCGCGCCTACGAGGCCCTGATCAAGAAGGCCCGCGCCGGAAAGCTGGAGGTCGACGACTTCTCCGGCACCACCTGCTCCATCACCAATCCCGGCGGCATTGGCACCACCCACTCGGTGCCGCGCCTCATGCCCGGCCAGTCGGTGATCCTGGGAGTTGGCGCGATCGCCTATCCGCCTGAGTTCCAGGGAACTTCCAAGAACCGCATCAACGAGCTGGGCGTTTCCAAGGTCACGACCCTGACCTCGACCTACGACCACCGCGTGATCCAGGGCGCGCAATCCGGCGAGTTCCTGAAGGCTATGAACGAGCTGCTGCTGGGCGAGCACGAGTTCTACGACAAGATCTTTTGCTCGCTGCGCGTGCCCTACACGCCGATCCGCTGGACGACCGACACCTCTGACGAGGGGCTTTCCACCCTCCCGCGCGGCGCCCGCCTGATCTCCTTGATCGACGCCTACCGCACCTGGGGCCACTTCATGGCCGACATCGACCCGCTCGAATACCGCCAGCGCTCCCACCCGCAGCTGGCCATCGAAAAGCACGGCCTGACCCTGTGGGATCTCGACCGCGTCTTCGGCACCGGCGATTTCGGCGGGGTACCCGGGCACGCCACCATGCGCGAGATCCTGAAAACTCTGCGCTCCTCCTACTGCCGGACCATTGGCGTCGAATATATGCACATTTCCAACGACGCCGAACGCCAGTGGGTGCAAAACGAATTCGAGTCGGTGTGGCGCGAGTGGACGCGCGATGAGTACCTCAGAATCCTCGACAAACTCATCGAGGCCGAGGTGTTCGAGACTTTCTTGCAGACCAAGTACGTCGGCCAAAAGCGCTTCTCCCTTGAAGGCGGCGAATCGGCCATCGTGGCCCTCGACGAGATCTGCGAGCTGGCCGCCGACAACGACCTCGAAGAGGTCACCATTGGGATGCCGCACCGGGGTCGGCTCAACGTGCTTGCCAACATCGTCGGCAAGTCCTATGCCTACATCTTCCAAGAGTTCGAGGGCAACGCCGACCTGCAGGGCGCGGACGGCTCCGGCGATGTGAAATACCACCTGGGCGCGGAGGGCCTGTTCAGCTCCCCCACCGGAAAATCGGTGTGGACGTCCCTGGCCGCCAACCCCTCACACCTGGAGGCCGTCGATCCGGTGCTGGAGGGCATTGCCCGGGCCAAGCTCGACGCCCTCGACGACACCGAGCAGGCCCACGAATTCCCCATCTTGCCCGTGCTGATCCACGGCGATGCCGCATTCGCCGGGCAGGGCGTCGTCTACGAAACGATGCAGATGGCCCAGCTGCGCGCCTACCGCAACGGCGGCACGATCCACCTGGTCATCAACAACCAGGTCGGCTTCACCACCGCGCCGATTGAGGGCCGCTCGTCGATCTACTGCACGGACGTCGCCAAGAGCTGGGAGTGCCCGATCTTCCACGTCAACGGCGACAACCCGGCAGCCGTGGCCCGCGTCGCGCGCTTGGCGTTCGAGTTCAGGCAGCGCTTCCACAAGGACGCCGTAATCGACATGGTCTGCTACCGCCGCCGCGGCCACAACGAGGGTGACGACCCGTCGTTCACCCAGCCTGCGATGTACGACCTCATCGAGGCCAAGCCCACAGTGCGCACGATCTTCACCGAATCACTGGTCGGGCGCGGTGACATCACCGAGGACGACGCGGCGGCCGCCCACGACCGCTTCCGCTCCCGCCTGGAATCCGTGTTCGAGGAATCCCGCCGCATCGAGCCCGGCGTCGAATACACGCGTTCACCGAAGTACCCGCCGAAGCGGCCCCTCGACGAATCCACCTCCACCACCCCCGAGGTGCTGGAAAAGGTCGCCAAGGCCCACCTGTCCTTCCCGCCCGGTTTCACCGTTCACCCCAAGGTGCTCTCGGTCTTGGAACGACGGGCGAAGTCCATTCGCGAGGGCGGCATCGACTGGGCGACGGGCGAGCTGCTCGCCATCGGATCGCTCCTGCTTGAGGGGCGTCCGGTTCGGCTGGTTGGCCAGGACACCCGCCGCGGCACGTTCTCGCAGCGCTTCGCCGCGGTCATCGACCGCGTCACCTCCGAGGCCTACGTGCCGCTCAAGCACCTCTCTGCCGAGCAGGGGCGCTTTTGCGTCTACGATTCGCTGCTCAGCGAGTACGCCGCCCTAGGCTTCGAGTACGGCTACTCGGTGGCCGCTCCGAATGCGCTCGTGCTGTGGGAGGCCCAGTTCGGCGATTTTGTGAACGGGGCCCAGACGATTACGGACGAGTTCGTCTCCTCCGGGATGGCCAAGTGGCAGCAAAAGTCCGGCGTGGTGCTGCTCCTTCCCCACGGCCAGGAAGGCCAGGGGCCGGATCACTCCTCCGCCCGATTGGAGCGCTGGCTGAACCTGTGCTCGGAACAGGCGCTGGCCGTCGCCCAGCCCTCAACTCCGGCGTCCTATTTCCATCTGCTGCGCCGCCACGCATATGTGCACTGGCACCGTCCCGTCGTAATCGCGACGCCGAAGTCGATGCTGCGAAACAAGCTGGCCGTCTCCCAACCGGCGGATTTCACCACCGGTTCGTGGCGTGCCGCCCTTGCCGACCCAACGATCACAGATCCGGGCAAGGTCAGCAGGGTTCTGCTGTGCTCGGGCAAGATTCGCTGGGAGTTGGTCAAGGCTAGAACCGCCGCGGGCAAGGACGGCCAGATCGCCATCATCCCGTTAGAGCGGCTCTACCCGCTGCCCACGGAAGACCTTTCTCAGGAGCTGCAGCCTTACTCCCACGTCACCGATTTCCGTTTCGTTCAGGAGGAGGCATCCAATCAGGGGGCCTGGAGGTTTATGAAGTTCTTACTCGAACCAGCCTTGAGTGAGAAGCTGGGTCGGCAGATAGTGCTGCAGGGTATCACCCGCGAGGCGGCCTCTGCCCCGGCGGTCGGATCCATGAAGCTCTATCAATCCGAGGAATCTGCCCTACTCAAAGCAGCATTGGAGTAATACTGCGAAGCATCGATAGGCCAATCGCACCAATTTTCACGAAGAAAGTTGGATTCTGAACACTTTTTTGCCCCAAAGGTCTTGAAATCCGTCTCATAACTTGGAACGCTTGGTCTATACGTTTTCGCTCGAAACACTAGTAAGGAGTCCCACTCTTCATGGATTGGCGTCATCGCGCTGCGTGTCTGGATGAGGATCCGGAGCTGTTCTTCCCCGTTGGCAACACGGGACCGGCCATCCTCCAGATCGCAGAAGCAAAGAAAGTCTGTCGTCGCTGCGAGGTCAAGGAAGCCTGCCTTCAGTGGGCGCTCGACGCAGGCCAGGATCACGGCGTCTGGGGAGGGATGAGCGAGGACGAGAGGCGTTCGATGAAGCGCCGCGCCGCCCGCATGCGCTCTCGGGCGAACGCCGCCAACAACTCCTAGACGTTAGCCGGTTTCTTACGAGTTCAATGGAATTCGGATGGTCGCTTCTGTGCCTCCGTCTTCCATGTTCTCCAACGTGAAGTCCCCATCGACATCCTTCACCATGGTCTTGGCGATGGAAAGCCCAAGCGAGGTCGCGGTGCGCAGATCGAAACCCTCCGGCAGCGGCTTGCCGTGGTTGACGACCTCGGTGATAAGTACCCCGTTCACCCGC
This sequence comes from Propionibacteriaceae bacterium, assembly GCA_031272825.1. Taxonomy (GTDB): domain Bacteria; phylum Actinomycetota; class Actinomycetes; order Propionibacteriales; family Propionibacteriaceae; genus Propionicimonas. The sequence continues at coordinate 30,661 of JAISTE010000052.1, forward strand.
TGCGGTGTGACGAACACGTCTCCTGGCTGGAATTCGAGCCCGTGTTCGATGGCGTTTTGGCACACCTCGGTGAGAATCAGCGAGAGCCGCTCGGCGATCTCCGGGTCTAACCTGCCGAAGGATCCTTGCCGAACGACGTTCACCTTGCCCGAGGTGCCGATCATCTTGAACAGGCGGTCGGCCACCTCGTCGTAGTCGACCTGTTCGTCGTACTTGGTCGAAAGCACGTTGTGAACCGCGGCGATCGCGGAAACCCGGCGCATGGCGTCTTCGAGAACCTGCTTGGCCTCCTCAGATTTCACCCGGCGAGACTGCAGCCGCAGCAGCGCCGCGACCATGGCCAGCGAGTTCTTCACCCGGTGGTGGATTTCGCGGATGGTGGCGTTCTTGGTAACGAGCTTCTTTTCCTGCACGAGCAAGTCGGTGGTGTCGCGGCACAGCAGCAGCACCCCGTAGGGCGCCCCGTTGGTGGAGAGCTTATAGAACCGCATCCTCATGCCGACCCTGCCCACTTCCAGCTCGACCTCCCGGTCGCCGTTGCCAAGCAAGGTTTCCTTCACCGGCCAGGGGGTGGTCTTGTGGGTGCTCTTGATGATGGCTCGCACCACGGGCTCGAACGGGTCGCCGTTATCTAGCTCGGACGTCGATCCCAGGCGGCGGAAGGCGGTGCGCGCGTTCGGGGAGGCGAAGTCGACCAGCCCGTTGGCGTCGACCATCACCACGCCGTCGATAACGCGCGGCGAGAAAGATGAGAGGTTGGCCTCGGTGGCCGGGGGAAACTCGCGGCGCATCACCATGCCCGCCAGCACCCGTCCAACCTTGAGGTAGTTCTCCTCCAGCGAGCCCTTGGCACGGAAGGAAAGCAAGTTGGCGTGGGCATCGACGATGCCGATGCACCGGCCGTTGCGAAGGATCGGGATCGCGTGTTCCTCGACGGGGATGTCGGCGAATTCACTGTTCACCGACGAATGGGCGATGTCCTGGGAAAGATATGCCGTCGTCACCAAGGATTCGTAGTCGTAGGAGATGTTCTCCCCGACCATCTCGTCCTTCATGGAGGTTGGGGCGGTGTTGGGACGGATGTGGGCGACGGCCCAGAATATCGAGTCGTCGACGTCCGGCACCCACAACACCAGGTCAGAGAAGACCAGGTCGGCAAGTACCGACCATTCTTCGGTGAGGTGTTTGAGCCATTCGATGTCCTCGTCCTCCAGGTTGGAATGGGCGCGAACCAAGGTCTCAAGAGTGTCAGGCATAGCGCCAAGCATAGTAGCTGCGCGCATGGGGTAAGATGGCTCCTCGGTTCAATAAAGGAGATGACATGGGCAAGACAGGACGCAAACGTAGGGCTCGTCGCAAGAACGCTGCCAACCACGGCAAGCGCCCCACCGCTTAGGTAAAACGCCGAGCGGGCGTTAAAACAAGAATCCTTCCTAGAAAACTAGGAAGGATTTTCGTTTAAGCTCTAGTTCACAAGTACTAGTTTTCGAGCGCGAGGCCGACCCGCGCCTGCAAGGATTCGGGGGCGGATTCGGAGGCGAAGGAGCGCTTGATCACCGAGCGCATGGTCTTCTCCGTTTCGTATTCGCCCATACAGTCCTCGCAGGTGAGGAGGTGTTCGGAAACCGTTCGCACCTCTTCGGCGCCTAGTTCCCCGTCGTGGTAGGCGTACACATGTTCTAGGATGTGCAGGCACTCCTCGGAGTCGCTCATTCCAGTGTCCTTCCGCTCAACAGCCGGTTGGCCTTCACATAGTCTGCAAGTTGTTCACGCAGTATCTTACGCCCCCGGTTCAACCGGGACATGACCGTTCCTATTGGAGTAGACATGATTTCGGCGATCTCCTTATAGGAGAAGCCGTCGACGTCGGCCAAATAGACTGCTGTGCGGAAGTCGTCGGGAAGTGACTGCACGGCGTCGGTGATGAATTTGTCTGGGATGCGCTCCAGGGCCTCCATCTCGGCAGAGCGCAGGCCCAGGGAGTCGTGCGACTCGGCGGCGTGCAGCTGCCAGTCCTCCGGGGCATCGCCGGAGGTGGCGGGCATGCGCTTGTCCTTTTGGTACTTGTCGATGAAGGTATTGGTGAGGATCCGGTACAGCCAGGCTTTGAGGTTGGTTCCGGGCTTGTACTGGTGGAAGGCGGAGTAGGCCTTTAACATCGCTTCTTGCACCAGGTCTTCGGCGTCAGCTGGGTTCCGGGTAAGCCGCAGGGCCATGCCGTACATGCGGTTCATATAGACGACGGCCTCGCGCTCGAAACGAACCCGCCGGGCAGTCTCTGTCTCTTCGGCGAGTTCGTCGTCACTCTTGGCCGACATTGAGGCGGCGTCCAAGTCTTTGTATAACTCTTCGTCCATCAGGACTGACTCTACAGGCTTGGTAAGCGTGGTCAAGGGTTTTCTCTCTCTCAGTTGTGCGCTGTTCAAGGTATTGGAAACGTTTGCAGGCAAGAGTCTAGGCGAACTGGGCCGATCCTTCGAGCTCGGGAGGCCCCTCCCCCCACCCGCTAGACTGCCGTTTATGGAGTTTTTCGCATGATTTGGACGCCCCCGCTGGCCCACGGAGCCGTAAGCGGAGAGGTTGAGCTACCGGGCTCGAAGTCGGTTGCGGCTAGGTCTTTAGTGCTGGCCCTTCTATCCGATGCTGGGCCCAGCGAGCTCACCGCACTCCCTCATGGGAAAGACACAGCTTTGATGCTCCAAGCTTTGCGCGATTTTCGCGCAAAAGTCGAGATTTCCGGCGATTCAGCGCTCATCACACCGCCCCAAGAACCGGCTTCCGGGGCGACGATCGAGTGCGGCCAGGCCGGTACGCTCATGCGATTCCTGCCCCCGGTTGCCGCCCTGGCCGACGGTAGAACTAACTTCGTAGGCGACCGGGAGGGTTCCCGCCGCCCGGTGGCACCGCTGCTGGATGCCTTGCGTTCCCTGGGGGCCGACATCGAGGGGGAAGCGTTGCCATTTTCCGTCAGCGGCGGGGCTGGTTTCGGCGCTGTGGATGCGGACGCTCGCGGAGCGGCCTGCCCGGCTTCAGGCGGTAACGGAATTCCAAGGACGCGCTCTCACGTTTCTATAGACTCCTCGAAGTCCAGCCAATTCATCTCTGGGCTCTTGCTCTCCGCTGCCCGCTTCCCTCACGGGTTGAACCTCGAAGCCACCGGATCCGTGCCCTCGCTGCCGCACATCGAGATGACGGTGAAGATGCTGCGCGAGCGCGGGGTGGAGGTGTGCTCTGAGGGTTATTCCTGGGAAGTAGCCCCAGGAACCATCGGTGCCTGGTCGGGCCGCATCGAGGCCGACCTCACCGCCGCCACCACCTTCCTGGCGGCGGCCCTGGCCGCCGGCGGAGAGCTGACAACCGCATGGCCCGATGATTCGTTGCAACCAGGCGAAGAGCTGCTGGAGGCACTGCGCGCTTTTGGGGCTCGCATCGAACGCAAGAACGGGAAGGTAACCGTGTCGGGAGCGGGCCGAATCCGGGGCGCGCGCGTCGATCTGCACGCCATCTCGGAGGCCACGCCGGTCTTCGCGGCCCTGGCTGCGCTGGCCGATTCGCCCTCCTCGATCACGGGCGTCGGGCATATCAAAGGTCACGAGACCGACCGGCTGGCCGCCCTCGAAGAGGTGCTAACTTCGGTGGGTGCCAAGGTTCGCGCCACCGGCGACGGGCTGGAGATCGAACCGGGCGAGCTGCATGGGGCGAAGGTCAGCGGCTATCACGATCATCGTATGGTGCACGCCGAGGCGATCTTGGGGCTCAGGGTTCCCATCACAATCGACGGTGCCGAGGCGGTTTCCAAGACCATCCCCGATTTCACCGAGCGTTGGGAGGGTTTGCTGTGAACCGCGGACGCATCACCGACGATCCGAACGCGGGTTTCGGACGCCCGCCCAAGCGCACCCGCCCGCGCACCAAAGACCGCCCCGACTACTCGAAGGCCGAGCTGGGCCGGGTACTTGGCATCGATAGAGGCCGCTACCAAGTCGAGATGGACAGCGGCGTCGAGGTGCGCGCAATCAAGGCCAGGCCGCTGGGCAGAAAGGCCGTGATCGTGGGCGATCACGTGCGCGTCGTTGGCGACACCTCAGGAAAACCGGACACGCTGGCGCGCATCGCCCAGGTCGAGGAGCGCAAGACAGAACTGCGCCGTACCGCCGATGACGACGATCCGCACGAGCGCCCGATCGTCGCCAACGCCGACCAGCTCGCCATCGTCACCGCCCTGGCAGACCCGCCGCCGCGCCCGGGCATGATCGACCGGGTATTGGTCGCCGCCTACGACGCCGGGATCGCCCCGCTGCTCATACTCACCAAAGCCGATCTGGCCCAGGCCGGCTGGCTGATCGACATCTACTCTCCGCTGGGCCTGCCGGTGTTCGCCACACAGGTCGGCGGGGATCTGAGCGAGATCGAGGACGTCCTGCGCGGCCACACCACCGTGCTCGTCGGCCACTCTGGGGTGGGGAAATCTACCCTTGTCAACGCGCTGATACCGGGGGCCAACCGCTCCACGGGCGACGTAAACGAGGTCACAGGAAAGGGCCGTCATACGTCGACGAGCGCAGAGGCGCTGCGTCTGCCCTTCGGCGGCTGGGTGATCGATACCCCGGGCGTGCGTTCCTTCGGCCTTAGCCATGTGACGATGGAATCGGTGCTGGCCGCCTTCCCTGATCTGGAGGTGTTGACCGAGGATTGTCCGCGCGGCTGCACCCACGCGGACGATGCCCCCGAATGTGCGCTCGATGCCGCCGTCGTTGACGGGGTGCTGAGCGCCGAGCGGCTGGAGAGCTTCCGGCGCATGTCAAAGGTGTGGACGACACCCGAATGGGAGCTTTAACCCAAATGCGAGCGAGTCGGCGTGGAACCGGCCCGCTCCCAGATAGGATTCAGCCATGGTGATTTCCCCCTTGGTCGACGACCTGCGGCTGGCCCACGTCCTGGCAGATCAGGCGGACAAAATCTCGATGGCCCGCTACCGGGCCCAAGATCTCAAGATTGATCGCAAACCCGACTTCACGCCTGTTTCCGATGCCGATTTGGCGGTCGAAGACCAGATTCGCACCACGCTCGCCCGCTCACGCCCGCGCGACGCCGTCCACGGCGAAGAACGCGAGGACACCGGCTACGGGGAACGCGTTTGGGTGATCGACCCAATCGACGGCACTTCCAACTACGTGCGCGGGGTTCCGGTCTGGGCCACCTTGGTCGCGCTGATGGAAAACGACCAGCCGGTGGTGGGCATGGTCTCCGCACCCGCCCTCGGACGCCGCTGGTGGGCCTCGCGCGGAGCCGGTGCCTTCGTCGGCCGCTCAATCGTCGCCTCCCAACCCTGCCACGTTTCTAAGGTGCGCTCCCTCGACGACGCCTATCTTTCGTATTCCGAAGTGGCCGAGTGGGTCGACGCCGGGCTGGGGCAACAGTTCGCAAACCTGATGGCCACCTGCTGGCGCTCGCGCGGATTCGGGGATTTCTGGAACTACATGCTGGTGGCCGAGGGTGCCGTCGACCTGGCCGGGGAACCCGAGCTGGAGCTGCACGACATGGCTGCTTGCGCGATCATCGTCCAGGAGGCCGGGGGCATGTTCACCTCCATCGACGGCAAGCCCGGGGTCTCGGGGCCAGGCGGGCTGGCGTCCAACGGGCTGTTGCATAACCAGGCGCTGGCGATGCTGAGTGCCGATCAGTGAGCCCTACAACTTGCTTGCACTGGACGTCGCCTATTTGGGTGAATCTTGAACCAGGGGTTTGCCGGGGATGAAACCCATGGGTTTTCGTTGCATGGGGGCAGTAGTGTTCTGCCTGGAGGAATCATGACGCAAGAAAACGACCCGTTCTCCTTGCCGCTAGGCGAGAACACGGAAGACAACGCGAGCGAGCCGGAGTTCACCTTCGAGCAGCCGCCCTACTTCGGCGAGCAGCCGAAGCCGCAGGTGCCCAATCCCTATGAGATCCCGGCCCCGCCCGTCGCGCAGACTCCCTTCGCGCAGCCCGAAAATCCGTATGCGCAGCCCGGCCCGTACGGCACGACTTCTCCCTACGGATACGCCCAAAGCCCATACGCCCAACCGGCGCCCAACCCGAACCAGGCGCTGGCTTCGGTTCCAGGCGCACCCATGGCGCCCTATGGCAATCCGAACTACGTGCAGCGCTCGCGCCTGGCCGCCGGTCTGCTGCAGTGCTTCCTGGGGGTTTTCGGTGTGGGCCGTTTCTACCTGGGCTACACGGGCATCGGCCTGGCCCAGCTTCTAATCACCGTGCTGACCTTCGGCCTGGGGGCCGTCGTCACCAGCATCTGGGGCATCATCGACGGCATCTTGATCCTCACCGGTTCCCCGGCGGTAGACGCCAAGGGCGTGCCGCTCAGGGACTAATGCTTATCGCTCGTCCCCGGACTCACCACGGACGTCCCCGGAATCAACCGCCCCGTCCCCGGACTTGATCCGGGGCGGCCGCTCGTTCACCCCACTCACTCGGCGACGATCAATTCCGTCCCCGCAAGATGCAACGCCCGGGCCAAACCCGCGGGCGGCTCTTTATCGGTGACCAGCCCGTGGATGTCTCCCCAGTCGGCGACCCGGGCCCTGGCTACAACCGCGTGCTTCGAGGCGTCGGCCAGTACCCAGCAGCGGGCGGAGTTGTGCACTGCGGCCTCCTTATTGGCGACGTCCTCCATCGTGTAGGCGGTGACCCCATCGCGGCCGTCCACTCCCCCGCAGCCGATGAATGCCAGATCGAAGTGCAGCCGCTCGAGAAATTTCACCGTTTCGGCACCTGTCACGGACCATTCCCCCCGGCGCAGACGTCCTGGGGCCAGCACCACGTCCGGCTTGCCAACGTCCATCAACTCGCTCGCTACTAGCAATGACACCGTCAGGATGGTGCCATCAAAAGTCTCGGCCAGCGCCTTGGCGACCTCAAGGGGGGTTGCTCCTGCGTCGACGAACACCAGTTGACCATCCTGGCACAGGGCCGCGGCCGCCTTACCGATTCGGGCGCGCTGTTGCGAAAATTGCCCGGCCCGGCTGGCGAAGGGCGGTTCGGAGGAGTGCTTGCGCTGCGGTGCGGTGGCACCGCCGTAGATGCGCACCAGTTCACCGGCACGCTCCAACTCGACCAGATCGCGCCTGATGGTTTCCACCGAAACCCTGAAGTGTCTGGCCACGTCCGTGGTGTTCACCGAGGCCTCCGAGCGGATCCTTGCTCTGATCCACTGCTTGCGCTCATTGCCAATCATTTGCCCCCCTTGCAACCAAAAACTCATCTTTCCACACCGCTTGGAGCGAACTCCAACAAACTCCAACATATTGTTGACAACCGCATGAAAAAGGAGGAAACGGTTATGGACAGCCCCACATTCGACACGGTGATCGTCGGGCAGCCGTGCAACGACACCAACGTGGATGCCGACGGCACCTCGGTCAACGAGGTCGGCGGCGCGGTGGTCTACGCCGGGTATGCGGTCGCTGCCCTGGGGCACCCGGTTGCGGTCGTCCCCAAGTGCGGTGCCGATCTTGATGCCAAGGCCGTCTTCGCCCAGCGTCCGGCGATCCAGGTCTTCCCCGCCGCTTCCCCCGCCTCGTCGGCTATCAAGAACGTCTATCACACGACCGACAAGGAGCGCCGCACCTCGACTGCCACCTCGCGCATCGACCCGTACGCCCCCGCCGACCTCCCCGACGTTCAGGGCAAGATCTGGCATCTGGCCGGTCTCGTGGTGGGCGACATCCCGAACGAGCTGATCTTAGAATGCGCGAAGCGCGGCAAGGTCGCCGTCGACGTCCAGGGGATGCTGCGCCAGGTGCTTCCCGACGGATCGATGGAGCTGCGCGACTGGGAGGCCAAGCGTGAATATCTGCCGCAGATCGATTTCCTGAAAACCGACGCCGCTGAGGCCCAGATGATGACCGGCACCTCCGATCGCCGCAAGGCAGCCGAGCTGCTGCACCTTTGGGGGGCCAAGGAGGTTATGGTCACCCACAACACCGAGGTGATCTGCTACGACGGCAACACCATGCACGTCGAGCCTTTGTTGCCGCGCAACCTCTCCGGCCGTTCAGGAAGGGGCGACACGACCTTCTCGTCGTACCTGGCCGAGCGCACCTCGCGTCCGGCTGACGAGGCGCTGCTGGTCGCCGCCGCGCTGGTGTCCTTGAAGATGGAGAAGGTCGGCCCGTATCTCGGCGATCGTGCCGAGGTCGGCCAGTGCATCAAGGAGCGCTTCCATAAGGAAATCGCAATGTAAAACGTATATCCAACCGACTACACAAAGGAGGGGCTGGCGGAAACCGCCAGCCCCTCCTTTGCAACTACTTTGGCCAACTATGAAGCTGTTTTGGCCTCCACAAGAATGACGTCATGGTCGGACATCTCTTGCCCGGTGAGTCCGCTGTAGTCAGCGTCGGGTTCGACTAGCACTTTGGAGCGGAAGATGGATTCGACGCGCAGCGGGTGCGAGCACTCCAAACCGCGGGAGAAGAACCAGTCGAGGTTGAGCAAGACGATGGAGCCGTCTTTGATGACGTTGCGGCGGGTAGGCTTGTTCATTACATTGCACCCGGCGTAGTCGTAGCCGCGGGAAGCGGCCAGCTCGAAGATCGGCTCGTGTTCGGGAACCGAGCCCATCCAGGCCCACTGCTCCCCGGGGTTGTCGGCCAGCCAGCGCAGCTCCGGCCCCACTCCCCCGCGTGCGGTGAACCCGTTGGTGTTCAGGTCGCCGCCGAGCAAGATGGGAGTACTCGCACCGAAGTACTGATCGACCGCATCGAACACGGTGGCCAGCTGGCGGCGTCGCCCCTCGGGTGATGTGCGGTTCTCCAGGTGGACGCTGACCAAGCCGATGATATGTCCGTCTACCTCGATCTCGGCCAGCACCGCGTTGCGCAGGCCCAGGCGCGGGTCGGATTCCCAGTGGAACCAGTCATATTCGACGTCCAACTCCACCACCGTCGCACGCTTTATCGGGTAGCGGGAAAAGACGGCGTTTCCGTGCAAGCCGGTCTCGTTTCCTTCCGAATATGCTTTGCGGGAGAGGAATTCGTTGGCGAAGACGTAGTTCATCCCAAGGGCCCGGGCGATCTCGTCGGCCACGTTGCGGTTGCCGGTTCTGGCCATCCCGCAGTCGATTTCGTTAGCCAAGATGACATCGACGTCTTTGAGGTGCGGGGCGAACTTGAAGTACGCGCTGACTAGGGAAGAGTAGTGGCCCTGTTCCATGTTGAACACGGCGGCCTTCAGCTTCTTCGTTGAGGCGATCGGCGTTTGTATGTTGTGGATCTGCGGTTCGAGGATCTGGGGCAGCCAGCGCTTGACGGCCTCCAGGTGGTCGCCGCCGGCCTCCACCTCAGCAGCGGCCTTGGCGATCCCCTCGAAGTTGTATTCGATCATCGGTGTTCTTTCTGTTATGTGGCCGTCCCGGCCGCGCAGGGCTGCCGGGACGGCCGACCCCATTTACTCAGAAGCGGATGAACTCCGTTCCAAGACTTTATCTTCTTCCTCAGCGGCTTCGGCGGCGGCTGCCCCCTTCTTCACCCACTTGACGCGCGGGATGAGGATGGAGGCGCAGATCACACCGATGACAACCAGACCGGTCAGGATCAGGTACATCAGCGAGTAGGCGCAATCGATTGGGTCGTACTCGATGCCGAAGACCGTCAGCCCGTTGGGGAACAGGCTCGGGGTGTACTCGAGCAGCGGGCCGAACACCAGCGGCACCCACAGCTTCGGCGAGTAGCAGAAGGTTCCGGCCACGGAGATAGCGGCGGCCGACTTGGCCTTCGGGATGCCCATCTCGCCGATTGGCGCGAAGTAGAGGGCTTTGATGGCGTAGGAGATGCACATGACTACGACCATCACCACGACCAGCACGATGGCGGTGCTCGGGTTCTTCGGCATGATAGCCAGCGCAAGACCGGCGAAGACCAGCAGGATCATAAGCAGGCGCATGAAGTGCATGGAGGACTTGAACTTTAGGTCGGAGAGCACGCCGGCAAGCGGGCCGGAGACGATCTTGGACACCGGGCCAGTGAACAGGGCGATGACGCCGGCCAGGATGATCGGCAGGTTGATGGCCTTGGTCATGAAGGGGTTCATGTAGGTGTCGAACGCGCGGTAGAAGGAGATCGCGAACATGGCCGTCAGACCGCACAGCCAGATCTCGGGCGACTTGAGGGCGTCCAGCAGGCCGGAGAGCGCCACCTTGGTCGAGCCCACGGATTCGTCGGTGGCCAGGCGCACCGGCGGCATGACGATGTAGACGCCGAGGCCGACGGCGAAGCACAGCAAAGACGTCACCGTCATGGAGGCGAGGATGCCGAAGTGAGCGTCGGCGAAGATACCGAAGACGGCCAGCGCGATAGATCCGCCGAGCAGGTTAAGGACGCCGCGGCCCCCTTCCATGACGCCGAACGCGGTTCCCTGCACGTTTTCAGGTACGGAGACGCGCACGCCCTTTAGCACCGCAGGCCAGGCCGCGCACTCGGAGAGCACGAACAAGATCGCGAACAGGATGCAGTTCGGAATCAGGCCGATGTAGTGGCCGAGCATGGTGGGCAGCCAGGTGATCGCCAGCGAGACGACGCCGATGCCCATGGCGGAGAATCCGAGCACGGATTTGAGGGAGAATCGGTCGGAGAGCCAGCCGATCAGGATGGTTCCGAATACCGAGGCCACGCCCTGCATGGCCAGCACGATGGAGAACTCCATCATGTTCAGCCCCAGGCCCTGTTCCATGAACGGGTCGAAGAGCGTCTTGCGCAAGTTAATGAAAATGTAGATCCACTGCCCAGTGAGCACCACCATGGTGAACCGGATCAAGCTGGTGCGAGTGAGCCCCAGCTTGGCAATGGGGTTTTTAGAATGCCTCGTTGACATCATCACCTGTCCATTCGTTGACTATCGCTTCATCGCGCCCTGCCGACATGCACAGTCGGAGGGAGCAATGTATTAACAATCGAACTTTGTGGACTTGGCAACAAAGAGTGTGGAACATTGTGGCCGACGCCAAACTACAGCCACTTGGTAAAACTCAAGCCCGAGGGCGTCCTTCCATCAGTCCCCGAACTCTCCACCCCGTCCCCGAACCACCCCATCCCCAGACTCCGATTCGGGGCGATCCCCCCCCACAAACCAATTGGACTCCGATCCGGGGCGGCCCCACAGCCAGCCCTTCACTCAGACTCAGGCTTGGGCAGCCGCGCGATCCTCCGGTACAACCCCCGATTCAGCGGCCCGATCACAAACACCTGCGAGCAAAATGCGAACAGCCAGTTCACGGAGAGTTTGGTGATCCAGATGGGAATGAACTCGGGCACGAATCCGACGTAGAGAACCGTCGAATATAGGCTCATGATGGGTGCCATCCACATCACGGTGAACCCGGCACGGATGGCGTAGAACTCGATCGGGTTCGAGCACTGGTAGCGGGCGGTGCGTTTGCCGACGGCCTTCTGTACCACGAACACCTGCAGCACGAATGCAAGCGGGGCTCGCAGCACGAAGGCCATCGGCCACTGGGCGAACAGCGCCCAGCCCATCCCCCCGGCCTCGAAGGCCTTGTTGAACATCGACATGACCGTAACCATGAGCAGCACGCCGATGGTCGCGAAGAGCATCCGCTGCTTGGTCGTTCTCGGCACTACGACGCCGGGAGGAGGCGGGTACATCACACCAGCAGGAGCTCGCGCTCCCAGTAGTAGCCGGCCCAGTTGGTACCCAACTGGGGGTGGCAGCGCTCGGGCGCCTGGTAGTTGCAGTACCAGCCGAACGAAACCCCAACGGTGTGGTATCCCTGTTCCAGCCCGCCGGGCCGCCTGATCTTCACCGTGGCGGGCGTGGCAACCTGCCAGTAGGTGTCGCCGATCAGGAGCATCTCGTCGGGCGTGTATTCGATGCCGTTTATCTCCCAGATCACGTCTTCGCGGGCGATGGTTTCCCCGTCGACCTTCGCATCGCCCACGCGGAACTGGGAGAGCCAGATGCCCTTGTAGTAGCCGGTCTTGATGCGGAATTGGAATCCGTCCACGTTGCCCTTGGCGTCCCTGGTGTTGCGAAATCCGCGCGCCTGCACGATCTCTTTTTCGACCATTTCCCTGTCCTTCCTAGTATCCGAGCAGCCGCTTGAGCATGACGTGATGGCGGCGCAGCTGATCCATGATGAACGCGTCGTCCTTGGAGCCTCCCTGGTACTCGGAGATGATGCAGTCCGAGTATCCGTTGTCGACGAGCGTGGGCACGATCCATTCGTACGGGATGGCCGGTTCGGTGAAATCCTCGCTCATGAAATAGAACTTCGCGTGGCAGTGGCGCACGTACGGCAGGATTCCCAGCAGATCTTCGCGGGTTGAAGCCGGGTCGTCGACGGGCGGGCGGAAGTGGGCCGCGTTGATCTTGGCTGGATCTTGGAACGTCGAGAAGTCGAGCGTGAAGCCGAAGTGTTCCGTCCCCGTGCGTTCGATGAACTTGATGTATTCGGCGACGTGCGGCGTCGAGATCACCGTCGGATCGTGGATTTCCGAGCCGATGACGACGTCGTACTTTTCGGCGAACGGCAGGGCCTTCTCGATGTACTTTTCCCAGCCCGGTTCCGGGTCGTTGTTGCGCGTTTCGGTGGTGATCTTCGTGCGCAGACGGTGGAACCCCAGCAGGTTGGCGAGCTTGAAGTCGCGCACCAGGTTGGCCACGGCCTCGTCGGTGGTTAGGCGACGATGGCCGTACAACTTGGTGTCGCACCAGTGGCCGTAGCCGCCGGGCGTGATGCCGTACTTCTCGCACAGGCCGAACCATTTATCCACCCAGGCCGTAGACGGGTTCGGATAGTTTTCGACGTCCGAGGCCAAGATCTCGATACAGGTCGCCCCCATGTCGGCCAGATCCTCGAAGTAGTCCTCCAGCGTGGCTGAACAGTTCTTCATGCACTGGTAGCTGAAGAGCGACACCCCGCGCTTTGGCGTGCCTTTCGCCGGGCTCATCACTTCTCCTCGGTTGCGGTGGCGGCGGCAGCTTCGGCGAGCGCGGCCTTGGCGGCCAGCGAATCGCGGATGGCCAGCACCTTCGGCGTGTTCAGCGGGTAGAACACGGTGATGATGGCAGCAATGATGAACAGACCGGCGGGAAGCAGGTTGGCGGCGATGTTGATGCCCTGCAGCGCCTCGACGCTCTGATCCTTGTTGGCCTCGTAGCCCATGGCACCCATGATGAGCAGGCCGATGGAAGCTCCGAAGGCCGAGCCGAACTTGGTTGAGAGCGAGAGCACCGCGTAGGAGATGCCGTCGGCGCGCACGCCGGTCTTGTCTTCGGCGTAGTCAACCGCCTCTGGCACCATCGACCACTTGATCGGGTTTCCGAAGTTCGACATGCCGAACAGTGCAGTGAGGATGAGCAACAGAGTCAGGTTTTCCTTCGGGTCGATGCAGTAGATGGCGATCAGGCACGCGGCGCAGCACAGGAAGGAGATCATGCACATCCACTTCTTGCCGACCTTGTCGACGACCTTCATGAAGGCGATCAGGGTGACGGGCCCGAACAGCGACGGGAGCATCATCAAGATGCCGACCAGATCCATGCGCTCCAGCACGTAGCGGTAGTAGTAGACGACGACGCCGATGCGTCCGAAGAAGGCCGTCATCATGAACAAGGATCCGAAGAAGGCGACGATCAGCGGCGGGTTGGTGAGAACTACCTTGAGCGAGGTGCGGATCGGGATCTTCTTTTTGTTGATCGGTACGACGACTTCCTTGCACTTGGCGACCATGAAGTAGAACAACGGCAGCGACAGCACGCAGTAGACGATGGTCGTGAGCGTGTATCCGGTGGCATTTACGGTCTTGCCGTCGCCTGCTCCGGAGAAGTAGAGGATCAGCGGCATGGTGATGAGGTTGATGACGACCGAGCCCACGTTGGTGCCGATGATGCGGTAGGAGACCAGCTCGGTGCGTTCGACCGGATCGTAGGTCATGGCCCCGCCGAGGGAGGCGTAGGAAAGGTTGACGGCCGTGTACAGCATTCCCAAAACCACGTAGGTGATGGTGGCGTAGACAACGCGCATGGTCTCATTGCCGCCGAACCCCGGGTTGGTGAAGGTGAGCACGTTGAACAGGGCGCAAGCCGGGGCGAGATAAATAATGTAGGGGCGGAAACGCCCGTACTTAGTCTTCGTACGCTCGGCGATGGCGCCGAACATCGGGTCGTTGACGCCGTCCCAGATGCGCGCGCCGAGCAAGATAGCGGCGACGACGGCCGGGGCCAGGCCCACGACGTCGGTGAAGAAGACGGTGAGATAGCCGCCCACGAACGTCCATACGAATTGGCTGGCGATGTCGCCGCAACCGTAGGCGACCTTGGTCAGAAATGAGAGCTTGGCGTCCTTGTCGATGACAGGAGCTGTTTGCGTTGACATGTTGTGTCCCTTCAAGAAGGTAATTGTTGCGATTCCGGACGGCTATTTGTGCTCGTTTAGGTAAACCGCCCGTCCGGTGGCGGCCGATTCGTAGATGGCTTCGAGGATTTGGGTGACGACGAGGGCTTCTTGAGGCTTCACCAGCGGTTCGCCCTCTCCCTTGATCGCCTTGACCCACTGCCTGGCTTCCAGGACTTCGGGCGCTTCGGCCTGCACTCCGGCAAAGCCGTAGACGCCCATGCCGACCCCGGGTTTGGTGTCGATGAGACGCCCGTGGCTGACTGTGTTGGTCAGCACCTGCCCCGCATTGCTGGCGGTGTCGCCCACGGTTTCGGCACCGCCGAGGGTTCCGCACAACTGGACTTGCGCCTCCCTGGATTGTGCGACGTTGAGCGCCCAGGCCGCTTTGAGAATGATGGTTGCCCCGTTTGACAAGGTGACGAGCCCGAAGGCGGAGTCCTCGGTCTCGTAGGTTTCCGGATCCCAGGGGCCGAACTGGTTGCCCTCCGGGTAGTCCTTGAGCTTTTGGAAGGTCTGTCCGAGCACGGCCACGGGCTCGTAGTTTCCGATCATCCACAGCGAGAGGTCGAGGGCGTGGGTGCCGATGTCGATGAGCGGCCCGCCGCCTTGTTTTGCCTTGTCGGGGAACACTCCCCAGGTGGGTACGCCCTTGCGCCTGATCGCGAAGGCCTCGGCGTAGTAGATCTCTCCGAGATCACCGGCGTCGACGATCGCACGAAGGTCGCACACGTCTTTGCGGAATCGGTTCTGGTAGCCGATGGTAAGCAGCTTGCCCGTGCGTTCAGCCGCCTCCAGCATCTGTTTGGCCCCCGCCGAGTTGATCGACATCGGCTTTTCGCACAGCACGTGCTTGCCCGCCTCCAGCGCTGCCACGGTGATTTCCGCGTGGTTGACGTTGGGCGTCAACACATGGATGACGTCCAACTGCGGGTCTTCCACTAGCTCGCGGTAATCGGTGCTGACCTTGGCGCTTTGGGAACCGGCCTCGCGGGCGGCCTTTTCGGCCCGCTCGTAGATGACGTCGCAAAAGCTGGTGATTTCCACTTCATCGCGAAGGGCCGCAAGGGCGGGGAGGTGTTTGCGATTGGCGATCCCTCCGCATCCAATGAGCCCGAACCTGAGTTTGCCCATCTCACTCCTTTGTAATCGCTCATCCGGTGCGACCATTGCACCGCACGATCATGGCAAAACAATAGCTTCTTATGCACGCTTAGGTGCTAAGTTCGACAATTTTCGCCAAGATTCCCACATATTGAGACACGAGCACCGCGACCTGCCGACCATCCCGCTTCCCCTACTCGCCTTCCCGCTTCCCCTACTCGCCTTCCCGCCTCCCCTACTCGCCTTCCCGCTACCCCCACCCGCCATCTCGCTACCCCCTCCCGTCATCCCGCGCGCAGT
>JAISTE010000089.1 GCA_031272825.1 Propionibacteriaceae bacterium
GACCTTCACTATCACGGCTACCAACGCAGGGCCGTCAGTGGCGCGAGAGGTCACCCTTTGCGATCTCTACCCCGACCAGCTCACTTTTGTATCGGCCACCCCGCGCTCCCCAGACACCACCTGCGGCGCGAACTCCGGGCAGTGGAACATTGGCGATATGCCGGTGGGAACCCAGACCTATACCGTCACATTGCAATCCCCCACTAGCTACGCTCCCGATCCGTCTTCGCTGGAACAACAGGTCACCATCGCCACTTCCTCATCGGGGGACGACTCGTCCAACAACACCGCAACCTGGACGATGACGGGCGGAACGCCGGTTGACCTGGCGCTGACAAAGGCTTCCAACGGCCCGCTCACCGCCGGGCAGTCGGTCGTCTACACGCTGACAGTGCAGAACAACTCCAACAGCAACGACGCCGACAGCCCGGTCATCACCGACACCCTGCCGGACGGGGTGACGTTCGTGCCTTCCTCGACATCAGGCTCACAAACCGACGCCTCTTGCTCCGCCTCCGGGCAAACAGTCACCTGCTCGAAAGGCTCCAGCCTGGACTATGGACAGAGCTGGTCAGTAAAGGTCCAGGGTACATTGGCTTCTTCGTATGCGGGCACCTCCCTCACCAACACAGCGACTGTCACCTCCAGCACCGCCGATCCCTCGCTGGCCAATAACTCGGCCTCCGTAACCGACACCGTGTCCCAAAACTCGGACACCTCCATTACCTTCACTATTGCTCCTCCGGCTTCGAGTTATACCGGCCCGGGCTCGCAGCGGACGGTGACCATCATCGCAACTAATAACGGCACATCGGATGCTCAGAACGTCGTCATCCACTCGAACGTGGCAACGACCTCAATCCTCGATCAGAGCGAGTTGGCCGCAATCGACTGCCAGGGCGTCAACCAAGAGCTCGTTTGCAATGTCGGAACGCTCGCAGCCGGGGCGTCGGTCACCAAGACTTTCCACTTCACCGTGGCGTCGTATGTGACGCCCAACAATTACGTGGCCTGCGGCGGTACACCCGACGGCTCGCACCTGTACAACCCGCCGCACGCGGCAACCTGCCCGAGCGGTGATTCCGAAGCCGGGCAGATCCCCGGCGGCTGGGCGGACATCTCCACGGACACTGCCGAGACCAACTGGGGCAACAACGGTATGTACGCCCCGCTATCGATTGGCGCGGCGGGCACTGAGTTGGCGATCACCAAGACCGCCCTCGGAACGACGACCAACCCTGCGAACTCCTATATAGCTGGCGGCCTGTTCAGCTACCAGTTGCAGATCACCACGGACGATGCCGATGCCCAGAACGTAGTGGTCACCGACCCGCTGCCGACCGGCTTCACCGCCACGGCAATCACCACCTCGCAGGGAACTTGCGACACGATTCCGCCACAGGGGGCAACCTCCATCACCTGCAACCTGGGCACGGTCTCGGGTCCGGATTCTGCGGGCGGTTCCCAGCAGGTGACGATCACGGTTTCGGGCAAGCTCTCGACGACCGTCCCCAGTCCGCCGAGCGCCGTCAACATCGCGACGGCCAAGTCCAGTACCCCGCACACCAACGGGGCCACCTATGACATGGATCCGGCTCAGGGTACGGCAACAGTAAACATCTTTGCCCAGGCCGACCTGCAGCAGTACAAGATCGCCGACGCCGCCACGTCGTACGCAGGCGGGCAGGTCGGCTACACGCTGCTGACGGTCAACAACGGTCCGTCGGCGGTGAGCGATGCCCAGGTCGTCGATACGCTGCCGGTCGGCCTCATATTCAATCCCACGGCCTCGACGATCCCGACCGGCGTGAAGTGCGAGGCAACCGGCGATTGGATGACCACCGGTCAGACCATCACCTGCGTTGGCGATCCCAGCGGAATCGCGCTCGACAACGCCCAGAACCTCTCCATCCACATCGTCGCCGATACCGATCAGCGCTGGACGCGGCCTTATTGGTGCCCCGGGCAAGACCCGACAACCAATCCGACGGAGACCTGTGATGTAGTCGATCCTCCGACGCATCCCGACAACTGGGACGGCAAAGTCGGCGACATCACTAACACGGCGACCGTCTCATCTTCGGCGCAGGACTCCAAGCCCGGCAATAACACGGCCTCTATCACTACCGATATGAAGATGCTGGCGGACATCGCGGTGACGGCCAATGCCTCTTCCATGACGCCCGTTGCCGGGTCGAACCTGTCCTATACACTGACCGGCGTCAACAATGGCCCTTCGACCGCCGATAACCCGGTGACTACGGCAATCATGCCGCCGGGGTTCATCCCACTGGATTCCAATGGCGATCCTTGCGCCGACGGCGACACCTCGTGCCCGGCTATCAACGTACCGACGATGACCTGCTCGTTTACGCATACCGGTGATGTGCCGTCGTCGATTAATACCTATAACCCCGACCTGGTATATACGCTGCACTGCGTCGGGTTGAAGCCCACCCCCTACCGCGATTCTTTCCTCACCGGCTTCGTGATCCCGGGCACGGTGCTCGTCCACATCCCCGCCGACACCCCGGCGGGCGCGTACACCTCGACGAACAACACGACGACGACCACGCCCGAATCCAACTACGACAACAACACCGCTCCGGTTACGGTAAGTGTCACGGTTCAGGCCGATACCGCGCTCACCAAGGAGGTTGTGGGCGACGTGGACGCAGGTTCGACCGTCACGTACAAGCTCACCACGGTGAACAACGGCCCGTCCCTGGCCCACAACGTGGTCATGTCCGATCCGGTGCCTTCCGGCCTGACCTTCGCATCCGGTACGACGGCCAGCGGCGATGACTGCACCATCGCCGACGACCAGACCCAGCAGCAGGTGGTCAAGTGTGCGGCGGGAGACTTGGAGCCAGGGCAATCCACTTCCGCGACCGTCACGTTCACGATTCCGCGCGAGATGACCGGGCAGATCTGCAACGCGGCCCTTACCGGTTCCGAGGCGCTCGACCCGGACGCGTCGAACAACCCAGCGCAGGTCTGCTCGGCGATCACCCCGGCCCCGCGCGCCGACATCATGGTTTCCAAAGCCATGACGCCCAACAACCCGCTGGCCGGGCAGGCGCTCACCACCACAATCACGGTGACGAACAACGGCCCAGACGCCGGTGACAACGTCACGGCCACCGATCAGCTGCCGAACGAGATCATCCCCTCCTCCGTCGAGGTTTCCAGCGGCGAGAGCTGCGCGACCCCGGCCCGCGGCGGCACGCTGAACTGCAACCTGGGCACGATGGCCGTCGGCACGACCAAGACCATCACCATCAAGGGCACCTTGGCCTCCGATTCGCCCGCCTCTGCGGTGACGAACGTGGCCACCGTGGCCACCGATACGCTTGATCCGGATCTGACCAACAACACCGCCTCGGCCTCCGTGCCGATGGCCCAAGCCGCCGACCTGCAGGTCACCAAGACCGCCGATCCCGCGACGGCCCCGGCGGGTTCGACGATCACCTACACGATCACCGCGAAGAACAATGGGCCGAGCGATGCCGTCAACGTCTACTTCGACGACAACGTGGCCGACTACTCGCAGCTGGTGATCCAGTCGGTCACCCCGGGGAGCAGCTCGGTTACCTGCGATAACACCACCACGAAGGCCGAGTGCACGGTTCCCACGCTGAAGGCCGGGGAGAGCGCTAGCGCGACGGTCACCGCCTACGTCGTGCCCAGCGTCCCGGCGGGCACGCAGGTGCGCAACACCGCCTCCGTCATCTCCGATACCACCGACCCGAACACGGACAACAACCACAACACGGACGTCACCATTTCCGAGGCCGAATCCGATCTGGCGCTTTCCAAGACCAGCACCGCGGCCTCCTACGGCGGCGGACGGGTCTCCTACACGCTGACGGCGGTCAACTACGGGCCGTCGGATGCACAAAACGCCACCATCGTGGATACCTTGCCCGCGGGCGTCCACGTGGATCAATCCTCGATTACGGCCAACTCGGGCACGTGCACTGTAGACACCTCCGGCGCTCAAGAGAAGCTGACGTGCGTGCGTCCCACCTTCCCGGCACCGCTTGGGGCATCCGGCCCGACTGCCAGCTTCCGGGTGACCTTCTCGGCCACCTTGGATTCCGATCTGGTCTCGGGTTCTATCACGAACCGGGCAACCGTCTCCTCCGATTCGAAGGACACCAACCCGGATAACAACGACGCCCGGGCCGATACGTCGTTGTCTTCGCAGGCCGACGTGCAGGTTGTGAAGACGGCCGACACCGTGGTCGTGCCACAGACAGGCACCACCGACGGGCCCAACTACACCGTCACAGTTTCGAACAACGGCCCCTCAGTGGCCACGGACGTAGTGCTGTGTGACGTCATGCCCTCTGATCTTGCTTTGAAGACAAGCGTGTCTCCCAACCCCGACCCTGCGCCCGACGGCACTTGCGGCAATGGCGGCCAGAGCTGGAATATCGGCAACCTAAACGTGGGCCAAAGCAAGACGGTGACCTTTGCCATGCAGGCCAACTACACCACGCGGCCCGACACCGTGGTTCAGGATGCCTCGGTTTCCACGACCTCGACCGATCCGAACCAGAGCAACAATGAAGCCTCGTGGATTCTCACACAATCGGCCGCAGCTGACCTGCAACTGGTGAAGACCTCAGCCTCGGCATCCGGCTCCGGGCCGCTGGTGGCAGGTGACAAGGTGATTTACACACTTACAGCCACCAACCTGTCTACAGATGGAACCTCTGCTGTGACGCCATCCATCACCGATACGCTGCCCGCAGGGGTGACATTCGACGCCTCCGGCTCGGATCCATCCTGCGCGCTTTCCTCCGGAGCACAGCAAACGGTGACCTGCTCGGATGCCTCCAACATCGCCGCCGGTGGGACATGGCAAGTCAAGATTCAAGGCACCATCGCCTCGACCCTGGCCGACGGTACGGTCATCACCAACTCGGCCACCGTTTCGTCGACGACCCCCGATCCGACGCTGTCGAACAACTCGGCGACCGTCACCGATACGCTGACCGTGCTCGCCGACGTCTCGATTGATTTCACAATCACCGGGCCGGACGCCTCCGCCGGGCAGTACACCGGCCCGGGCTCTATCCGAACCGGGCAGATCACCATCACCAACAAGGGGCCGTCGCTGGCCAGGCACGTGATCATCACCTCGGACGTGGCCGCCACCTCCACGCTGCTCGACCTGCCGAGCTACTGCTACAAGGTCAACCAAGAGCTGGTGTGCGATCTGTCCTTGCAAGGCGGCTATCCGCAGGGCAACATGCCCGCAACCGGGGCCGACTCCACGCTGACGTTCTCCTACCAGTTCGTCGTGGCGTCGTCCGACGCCGGCGGCCAATCCTTCCTGGCCTGCAATCCTGAGCACTACGGGCCGCCGGATCGCTGCGACAACCCCGGCGGCTGGGCCGAGGTTTCGACCTCGACGCCGGAATCGAACCTGGGCAACAACGGCGATTCCCAGCCCTACGACATCGGGGACGCAAAGACGGATCTGCAGATCACCAAGACCGCCCTCGACACAGTTGCCAACCCCTCCGACCAGGATCCGTCCTACGTTGCCGGAACGCCGTTCAGCTACAAGATGCAGGTGACCATCGGCAACGGCCCGGAGTTCACCTACCACGATCCGGTGGCCGGGGACATGCAGCTGCACACGGGTGCGGCCGATGCCCAGGACGTCGTCATTTCAGACACCATGCCCGCCGACTTCACCATCACGAACGTGACGGCCTCGAAGTTCGCGTCCGGGGTGAGCGCCTGCACTATCTCCGCCGACCGCTCGCAGTTCAGCTGCGACGTGGGCAAGATCGCCGGGCCGAGCGCCAACACCTCGGCCCAGATCGTCACCGTGGTGGTCTCCGGCGTCGTCGACGCCGACCGGGCCCCCGGCGAACAGATCCCCAACGAGGCCGTCGCCACATCGACCACGCCGAGCGTGCGCGATTCCGGGCCGTCGCGGGTCACCTCGGTGGCGGACGTCGACGTCATCGATCAGGCCGATCTGGTGATGTATAAGGCCGCGGACTCGGCCGACACGAAACCGGGCGGGCAGGTCGGCTGGACGCTGACCGTCCACAACAACGGGCCGTCCGCGGTGCGCGCCGATGACAACCCAATCGTCACGGACACGCTGCCGCTGGGCGTCACCCCGGTTACGACGGACGGACGAAACGTGGTCACAGATTCTGGTGCCGCGTGCGAGATCACCGGCTCGGCCTCCGACGGGAGAACGATCGTCACCTGTCACCTGTCGGCTTTGGCCGTTGGGCAAGGCCAATCGATCCACTTCCTGACCGACGTGGGAGCGGACGTCTCCGGGACGCTGCTGAACATGGCCGTCGTCTCTTCGAAGATTCCCGACGTGGTGGACAACAACACCGCCTACGCGAAGGCCGAATCGATCGCCCCAACCCCGCCCGGCCCGACGCCGCCCACTCCCCCGGCTGAGGACGTGACCGACGTCGCGCTGAAGATCACGGCGAACGACAAGAAGGTGAAGGTCGGCTCTTCGGCGACGTTCACGGCCACCGTGCGCAACAACGGGCCGGATACAGCCAAGGATGTCACCGTGGTGTTCAATGTGCCCAAGGGCTACGAGAAATACTCCGGCGTGCTGATTTCCTCGGGCGGCACAAAGGCGAAGGCCAAGTGCAAGATCGGCTCGCTGATCTGCACGATCGGCGAGCTCAAGCCCGGCCAGGTGGTCACGTACCGAATCACGGGCAAGGCCACCAAGGCAGGTTCGCTGGAGCTCTCCGGCCGCGTCTCGACGACCACGAAAGAGTCGCGCACGGACAACAACTTCTCCAAGGCCAAGATCGAGGTCTACCGTGAGGGCGGCATCCTGCCGTACACAGGCTCCAACTTCGCCGGCCTAGCCGCCCTGGGCGTCCTGCTAACCCTTGGCGGCCTAACCTTCCTGAGCCGCCGAAAGTAGAGCCTTTACCAGTAGGGACGGTTCCTTTTGGTAAACCTTTGGCGTCAGACGACGCGGAAGACCGGGCCGTGCGGGGGGAAAGGAAGTTTCCCCTTTGCCGGTATCAGGTAGGCGTGTTCACGTTTGACCGTGAGGTTGTCGCACCAGCCGTCTGTGATGATGAGGATCGGGCCGTCCGCAGGGAAGTCGGGCGTTCGTTCCAGGAAGCGGATGGCCAGTTGGAGAACCGTGCCGCCACGGCCAGTGACCGTCACCTTGTCCACGATCGATTCGACCGGGACGTAGCCCGCGTCGTGGGGTGCCGCGTCGCAGTAGACGAGCCGGGCCGAGTGAACATCCTTTGCCCGTGCGTAGGCAGCGATGGCGCCCAGGGCCTTGCCCAACAGCTTGCCGGACATCGATCCCGAAGTGTCGAGGACGACGCCGAACGTACAGGTGAGTTCCATTCCCTCCGGATAGTATCGGCCAGGGCGGGGGATGTCGGGCGCGGAGGCCTGGCGGCGGGACGGATGGCCGTAGGAGCGTATTGGTTCGGGGCTGCGGACGTGATCTTCGAACCAGCGGGCCAAGGCGACATCCCAGGCCATGGGCGGTTGGTCGAGAACCTGGATGGCCTCTCGCAATCCAGCCGGGATGAGGCCACGGTGGGCGCTGTCGTGGTAGGTGAGGCCGCTGGTCAGGGCGCGGCGGTAAAACTCGTCAAGGTCAATGCCGCGGCGGTTCTCACCGGCACCGGGCAGCGGCTCGCCCAAGATGTCGCCCAGGCCTTTACCGCGGAGAGTGGCAAGTTTGCGCAGACGGCGCAGATCGTTGGCAATGCGATCGTAGACGGCCTCCACGGAGAGTCCTTGGAGTTCTAGGTCGTGGAGTAGTCCGAAGGGCAGTTCGCCGACTTCCATCTCCACCAGCCAGCCGTTGATGACGTAGTCGGCGGCGATGTTCCATAGGTAGGGGTCGCGTCCCATGGCCCGCTCGCCGTGGCGGAGTGCGGCGTGGAGCATCTCGTGGGCCAGGACGAACCGCCACTCGTACTGGCCCAAGGGGGCCCGCGGGTTGACGTAGATCTCGGCCAGGGCCGGGTCGACGGCCGCAATCGAGATGTCGCAGCGGCTGCACAGATCTGCGTCGGCGACAATCTTGAAGCCCGCAGCCAAACCTCCCAGGAGAGGATAGGAGGAGATGAACCAGCTCATAGCGCGATCCCAGGAGTGTTTGACCTTGCCGGACTGGTCTTCTTCAACACCGGCGGCCTGCTTGACGGCACGGTGGACAGCGTTGGCCAGGCCAGTGGCGAGGGCATCGGAGTGCTCCCGACTGTACCTGAGGTTGTACCTATCGCCCCAGTCAAGGATCGGGCCGAGAATGTCTTCGTCCATGCCGGCCGCGCCCAAGCCCGTCAACTCGGACGGGGCCCGTCCTACCCGCAGAGCTGCCAACAAGGAGTTCGCTTCCCCACAGGCGGCCTGAAAGTGTTCGGTATCGCGCGCAAGGCGCCCGGTCGTAGCTGGGTCGTAGTGGTTGAGGCCGAGGTGAAGCAGAAGGTGGGCGAAGACCCACTCCCACTCCTCCGGTGCAGCCAGACGCGCGGGGTTAACTCGGATCTGGAACCACATCTGCGTCGGCTTGCCGCCGAATGCCAGCCGGGCCCACGGGCCGCCGTCACCCGGGGTCGGCTCGGGGGATCTCGCGGCTAGGCAATAGGCTAGGTGATACAGCGCCGGATGATTCTTGATCCTCACCCAGGCCAGCTCGCGGGCGGCCTGGGCAGGGCTGGCCTTGGCCTTTTGCCTGGCCATGTCAGTCGCGGGCCGCGACGAGGCGCGGCAGGTCGCGGACGATCTCGGCCAGGTACCAAGCGGGCAGGACGGGCGTTCCGTCGGTGTCGTTGGCCACGACCAGTTGGGCCATCTCAAGCGAGATCTCGGCCAGCGATACGAGCATGGCCTTGGCACGGTGGGCGAACTGGCGCGAATCCGGCGACCCGCCCTCCTTGGCCGCGGGAAGCTGGCGGATGAGGCGCTCGCGGAAGGTCTCGACCAGGAAGTAGAGGACGTCCCGATCCTCAGGCGCCGCCGGCCAGCCGACCTCGCCTTTAATGATCGGCTCCAGGGAATGACGGTTACGGACGACCTTGATCCAGGCACGGAAGGCCGAGCCGTGCTGGGCGGTGAGGAGTCCGGAGGTCAGAACTTCCAAGACTGCGTCGTCGAGGTCGTCGGCCGGGTAGCTCAGCATACAGTCCGACAGGATGTGCCACGACCGGGGCGTCGAGAAAGGTTCTTGAGCCTTGGGGGCAGGGGACCAAAGATGATCCGGGCGTTCCGTCAGATACTGGAGGATCAACGGGTGGAGGCCCTCGTTGGCCGCCCAGACGAGCCAGTCGGTGACGTCGGCCTTCAGGTGGACGTGAACCATCCGGTTGATCAGGGCGGAGGCCATGGGCCGAGCCAGCGCAGACTTCCCGATACCCGGGGCACCCCAAATGAACACAGGCCGAACCGTTGCCAGGTGAAGCAAGAGATCCGGCAGCTGCGCCGGAGTGACGGTAACAGCAGAATCCATAACTGACCAATGCTACAGACCAACGAATAACGCTGCAAGCTGATAGCTAGTCTACGAAAGCGGCGTTTACCAAAAAAGAACCGTCCCTACTGGTAAAGCCTTTACCGGTAGGGACGGTTCCTTTTAGTAAACCTTAAACCCGTTGGACGGCGCCTAGCTTGGCGGCCTCGGCTACCGCTAGCTCCTTGGCGGCGCTCGTCTCGGCCTCGGTCAGGGTGCGGTCGTCGGCGCGGAAGCGCATGGCGTACGCCAGCGACTTCTTACCGGCGGGCACGGATTCGCCGCGGTAGACGTCAAACAGCTCAATGGATTCCAGCAGCTTCCCGGCGCCCTCTCTTAGAGCCTCCAGCACGGCACCTGCGGGTACCTCCTCGTCGACGACCAGCGCCACGTCCTCCTTCGCCACCGGATGCGTGGAGATGGAGGCGACGTCGCCGCCGTCGGGGGCCAGGGCGATGAGCTTATCCAGATCGAGTTCGACCGCAGCCGCGCGCTCGGGCAGACCGAACGCGGCCACGACGGACGGGTGCAGCTCACCTGCATAGCCGATGGTCTCGCCTGCGGCGGTGATGGCCGCGCAGCGCCCGGGGTGGAAGGGTGCGATCTTGGCGGCAACGCGCTTCACCTCAAGGCCGACGGCCAACGCCACGGTATCGACAAGCGCGAAGGCCTGCTCCCACCCGGCCTGCACCGCCGGGCCTTCCCAGCCAGCGGCGATCCAGTTTCCGGCCAGCAAAGCGCCGAAGTGTTTGGGCTGCGGCGGCAGTGCAGCGGCGATCTCGGCCAGCTCCTCGTCGGAGGGCCGGTGGTCGACCGCTGGAATCGGGGCGGCTTGGCCCGAACCGGCGAAGAACGTCGAACCGGTCTCGAACAGGGCCAGGTCTTCGTTGCCGCGCGACAGGTTGCGAGCGGCAGCCGAAATCAGGCCGGGGATCATGGTCGTGCGCAAGAACGGCTGGGTTTCGGCCAGCGGGTTGGCGAGCCGAACCAGGTTCCGGCGTTCGTCGTCGGCAGGAATCTGGAGCGAATCGAGTTCACCTTCGGAGATGAACGGGAACGAGATCACCTCGACAAACCCGGCTGCGGCGGCAGCCCGGGAGACCACCCGGGTCAGCCGCTGGCTCTTCGTGTAGCCGCGCCCGGGCGGGGCGATCGGCGGCACCGACGGGATGTTGTCGAAGCCGAACTTGCGGCCCACCTCCTCGACGAAATCGTACGGATCGTTGAGATCCGGCCTCCAGGTGGGAGGCGTCACGGCCATCGTCTGCGGGACGGCCAAGTCCAGTTTCGGCGCTTCCCCCGTAGTCAATTTCAGCTTGTGCTGGGCAGAGCCCACGATCTCGGCTGCCAGAGTCGCCTTGGAAGAGCCGATCAGCTCCACCTTGACGCCCGACTTGCGCAGCAGCTCGGCGGCCAAGGTCGGCGGCACGTCGGCACCCAAGATGCGGGCAGGCAGGTCGGCGTCGATGGGCCTGGCATGCGGGACAGGCACCGAACCGGCGACGGTCTCCAGCTCATCGAGCGTACCTCCAGCCAGTTCGACCAGGTACTTCGCGGCCAGGTGGGCGGCCGAATACGCGGCTGCGGGATCGACGCCGCGGTGGAAGCGCTTGGAGGCCTCCGACGGCAGGTTCTGGCGGCGCAGCGTCCAGCCGATCGAGCGCGGAGAGAAGTTCGCCGCCTCAATCAACACATCGGTGGTGGCGTCGTTCAGCTCCGTGGTCGCGCCGCCCATCACCCCCGCCAAGCCGATCGGGCCGCGGTCGTCGGTGATGAGCAGGTCGTCCGGATGGAGCTGCCGCAGCTGATCATCCAGCGTTGTCAGGGTCTCCCCCTCACGGGCTTTACGTACGACGATGGGGCCCTGCAGGGCGTTGGCGTCGTAGCCGTGGAGCGGTTGGCCGGTCTCCAGCATCACATAGTTGGTGATGTCGACGGCCAGCGAAATCGAGCGCATCCCGGCCATCGCCAGGCGGCGGGCCATCCAACGCGGGGACTTGCGGGCCGGATCAATGCCGCGCACGCGCACGGCCACGAACAGCGGGCAGTCCTCGGATTCGAGCACCACCGGATAGCCCTCGACGAGCTCAGCCGGGGTCTCCTTGTCGATGACGTCACGGAACGGAACGTCCAAGCCGATGGCGGCCTCCCTTGCCAGGCCGCGGATGGACAGGCAATAGCCCATGTCGGGCGATACGTCGATGTCGAGCACGGTATCGCGCAGGTAGAGAACACCCGCCGGATCGTCGCCGGGGTGCAACTCATTCCCAAAGTCGTCGCGCTCGGGCAGCACGATGATGCCCGTGTGGTCGTGGCCGATGCCAAGCTCGTCTTCGGCGCAGATCATGCCGTCGGACATGTGGCCGTATGTCTTGCGTGCGGAGATGGTGAAGCCGCCGGGCAGCGTGGTGCCGGGCAGCGAGACGACTACGCGGTCGCCGACCGCGAAGTTGTGGGCGCCGCAAACCACCGAGCGGCAGCCTTGCGGGTAGCGCTCGTCGGGCTGGTTGTGCTCCGGGCCGACGTCGACCTGCACCCAGCGGATGACCTTGCCGTTCTTCTGCGGCTCATCGACGAACGCCAAAATCCGCCCGATCACGAGCGGGCCGGTGATCTCCGCGCCCTCCTCGTCCACGGCTTCGACTTCCAGCCCGGTGCGCACCAGCACCTCGGCGAGTTGGCGGCCATCGACGTCGGCGGGGATGTCGGCGTATTCGCGCAGCCACGAAATCGGTGCTCTCATCTGGCGGCTCCTTTCAGGGAACGGGAGAAACGGATATCGCCCTCGACCATGTCGCGCATGTCGGCGGCGTTGTTGCGGAACATGAGCGTGCGCTCGATGCCCATGCCGAAGGCGAATCCGGAGTAGACATCGGTGTCGATGCCGCAGGCGGCCAGCACGCGCGGGTTCACCACGCCGCAGCCGCCCCACTCGATCCAGCCTTCGGATTTGCAGGTCTTGCACGGACGCTCGGGATTGCCCACCGATTCGCCGTGGCAGACGAAACAGCGCAGATCCACCTCGGCGCTCGGCTCGGTGAACGGGAAGAAGTGTGGGCGAATGCGCGTCGAGATCGCGTCGCCGAACATCGCCTTCGCGAACTGATCCAGGGTTCCCAGCAGGTTAGACAAGGAAATTCCCTTGTCGACGGCCAAACCCTCGATCTGGTGGAAGACCGGTACGTGCGTTGAATCGAACTCGTCCGCGCGGTAGGTCTGGCCCGGGCAGACGATGTAGACGGGCAGCTCGCGATCCAGCAGCGTGCGGATCTGCACCGGGGAGGTGTGGGTGCGCATCAGCAGATGATTGCTAAGCGGTTCGACGAACAGGGTGTCGGAGGTGGCCCTGGCCGGGTGGTCGGGGCCGATGTTCAGTGCGTCGAAGTTCATCCACTCGGCTTCGAGTTCCGGCCCTTCGGCGATTTCCCATCCCATCGAGACGAAGATGTCGCTCATCAGATCCATCAGCCCAGTGATTGGGTGCTGGGCTCCGACCGGCTGCTTTGCCACCGGAAGGGTGACGTCCACGCGCTCGGCCTTGAGGGCCTGCTCCAGTTCGACGGCCTTGAGCTCGGATTCCCTGGCGGCATAGGCCTGGTTCAGCTGCCCGCGGGCCTTGCCGATCACCTGACCGGCGGCCTTGCGCTCTTCCTTGGGCAGCGCGCCGAGCGCTTTGTTCGCCAGCACGATCGGCGCCTTGTCGCCGAGGTGGGCGGCTCTGGCGGCCTTTAGTTCGACCGTCGATCCGGCGGATGCGAAGGCGGCCAGCGCTTCTTGGACGACTTGGTTGATCGCGTCCTGGGACAGATCCATGATTCTCCTTAAACCATCACTACTTTAGTGCCGACTCTTCGCGGGCAAGACAACCGGGCGAACCGCGAACAAAGAAGTCGCCTGCCCCGAAACCGGAGCAGGCGACCTTGTTGAGAGTTACTTCCCCCGGATTGCGGTGGAAGACTCAAAAAGGCATACAGCCGCAGCCGTGGCCAAATTCAGGGATTCGGCCTTGCCGTAGATCGGCACGGCGACCGAACGATCGGCAAGTTCCAGGTGTTCCAGCGGCAGACCCCAGGATTCGTTGCCCATCACCCACGCGGTGGGCTTCGACAGGGATTCCTGGACGTCCAGCAACGTCGTTTCGGCAGCTCCGTCGGCGGCCCACACCTGCATTCCAGCGTCGCGGCAAGCGGAGATGGCCGAGGCCAGATCCACGTCGACGACGATGGGCAGGTGGAAGATCGAGCCCACGGAGGCCCGAACCACCTTCGGGTTGGTGATCTCGACCGAATCGGAGGAGATCACCACGGCGTCGGCACCAAAGGCGTCGGCGCAGCGAATCACCGTTCCGGCATTCCCTGGGTCGCGGATCTGCGCACAGATGACGACCAACTTGGGTCTGCTTTGCTCCGACAGCCCCGGCAGGGCCTCGTGCAGCACGGAGCCGAGGGTGACGTTGATCGCTTTGGCGACGGCCACCACCCCTTGCGGGGTGACGGTGTCGGTCAGCGTGGCGAGGTTTTGCTCGGAGAGGGCAAAGACCGGGACGTCGTTGGCTTGGGCCAACTCCACCAGGTCGGTGTTCGCGATGGCTGCGTCCCAGCGCACGTAGAGCCGCTCGGTGACGTGCGGCGCTTTCAGCGCCTCGCGCACGGCCTGGCGGCCCTCCACTAGGAAGCGGCCCTCTTCCTTGCGCGTCTTGGAACGCAGCAGGGCGCGGTCGGCGCGCAGCTGAGCCTGGCTAGGCTCAGGCAACTCCATTCGCTGTTCGCTCATTTACCCTCCTCAAAGCTGGTAACACCCACTGTAGCGAGTGCACTCACTTTGCGGATTTCGCCACCTCGACCAGGGAGTTGAACGCGGCCACGTCGTTGACGGCGAGGTCGGCCAGGATCTTGCGGTCGACTTCCACACCGGCCAGCTTCAGGCCGTGGACGAACTGGTTGTAGCTCAGCCCCTGGGCGCGGGCGGCGGCGTTGATGCGCTGGATCCACAGGGCGCGGAAGTCGCCCTTCTTGGCGCGGCGGTCGCGGAACGCATAGGTGTAGGAGTGCAGCAGCTGCTCCTTGGCCTTGCGGTACAGGCGGGAGCGCTGGCCGCGGTAGCCGGAGGCTGCCTCTAGTACTTCACGGCGCTTCTTCTGCGCGTTTACAGAACGCTTTACACGAGCCATTTCTTATACCCCTCTTTACTTCGCGTTGTACTTGCCGAGCAACTTGCGTGCGACCTTGGCGTCGCCGTTAGCGACCGCGACGCGGCCATCGAGCCGACGGGTGCGCTTGGTGGGCTTGTGCTCGTTGAGGTGGCGCTTGCCAGCCTGCTGGCGTACGAGCTTCCCGGTTCCGGTGAGACGGAAGCGCTTCTTCGCCCCCGAGTGGGTTTTCATCTTCGGCATTGCTGCTCTCCTTTATCTGTTTTCTTAGAACTCGATGTCTGGGTCCATGTTGTCGGCCGGACCGCGCTTCTTCTTCTGTTTTTGCGCGGCGGCAGCCTTGGAGGCCGTCTTCTCGGCGCGCTCGGCCTCTTCGTCGGCCTTGCGTTCGGCGGCCTTGGCGGCCTTTGCACTCTCGTGCTCGGTGCGGGCGTCGGCCTTCTTACGGGTGGGCGCGAGCACCATGATCATGTTGCGGCCGTCCTGCTTGGGCTTGAACTCGACGGTGCCGTCCTCGGCGACGTCCTCAGCGAGTTTCTGCAGCAGGTTGAAGCCGAGTTCGGGGCGGGATTGCTCGCGGCCGCGGAACATGATGGTGACTTTCACCTTGTCCCCGGCGCGCAGGAAGCGCAGGATGTGCCCCTTCTTGGTTTCGTAGTCGTTGGTGTCGATTTTCGGGCGCAGCTTCATTTCCTTGATCAGCGCGTTCGACTGGTTCCGACGGGACTCGCGGGCCTTTTGCGCGGTCTCGTACTTGTATTTGCCGTAGTCCATGAGTTTGACCACTGGCGGACGGGCCTGGGCAGCCACCTCGACCAAGTCGAGTTCGGCCTCCTCGGCCAGACGCAGCGCGTCCTCGATGCGCACGATCCCCACCTGCTCGCCCTGCGGGCCGACCAAGCGGACCTCAGGCACTCTGATGCGCTCGTTGATACGCGGTTCGGTGCTAATAAGCCCTCCTAGTAGAAGTTGCGTGGAGGGGTGCCCGATATAGCGCGGCATGACGCGCAAGCGTCAAGCGCTTTCAGACCCGCTGTGCCGTGATGCCAACAGGTGGGAGCCGGGCTCCTCTTCACATAGTCGTTCGACCAGTGGGCAAGTCTAGCGCATGGGCGGTGCGAGCCC
>JAISTE010000004.1 GCA_031272825.1 Propionibacteriaceae bacterium
GCCGACACCATCTTGGTAATGGAAAACGGCGACATAGTAGAACAAGGCAACCACGAGGAGCTGCTGGCCAAGCAGGGGGCGTACTACCGGTTGTATCGCGCACAGTTTGCGGGGCAGGAGGTGTAAGCGAGCGATCACCCGGTCGCCCGGCGGTGTTACCGTTACCTCATGATCATTGCTGACAGTGTTGTTGAGAATGGGAAACGCCACTGGGGCCGATTTCTTCGCACCCCCGCTAACGCCAACCCGGTCGACGAATATACGGGCGTCCGTCGGGCATTTGAGAGGTTCCGCACCAAGGAATGGGCCGGGTTCACGCTCACGCACCGGGAGTTCTTCTCCTCGATGATCATCCAGGACGCGAAATACCTGGTCAGCTCGGACTGGTATCTGTTTGACGCCGCCAGCGGACAGCTCTTCCAACATGCGGCCAGCAAACCGGCGGGTAGCGTCTCGCTGCCGACCAACATAATGGCTAGCCGCATCGTGTTCGAGGCCAAGGGCTATCGGATTTCCTATACCTTCGGGCCGAAGACGGCTGTGGTCGAGATCGCAATCGCAGCTTCCGACAACGCGCCCAAGGTTGAGGGGCGGCTGGAGTTGGACGTCGAACATGCGGCGCCGCCGCTCGTGGTTTCGGCCAAGCTGCCGAAGGGGTCGATGTACACGAACAAGATCATCTTCCCCGCGAGCGGCACGCTGCGGGTTGGCGAGCGCGAGTACGTGTTCGACCCGAGCGTCGA
The DNA here is from genome assembly GCA_031272825.1 of Propionibacteriaceae bacterium. Classification (GTDB taxonomy): domain Bacteria; phylum Actinomycetota; class Actinomycetes; order Propionibacteriales; family Propionibacteriaceae; genus Propionicimonas. The sequence goes on from JAISTE010000004.1 coordinate 744, forward strand.
CTTTGCGATTCTCGACGAACACAAGTCCCACCTGCCCTATCGCACGAGCTGGACATGGGGAACCTTCGCGCTGCCGGTGGCTGGAGAGTACGCGGGGGCCAACTTTGCCGTCCGTCCGCAGCTGCCCGATCAGCAGGAGGAATCGTGCATCTGGACTCCGCAGGCGGCCGAACCGCTGGCCGACATCAGCTTCAGTCCGTCGTCTTCCGATCCCATGGCCGAATGGAAGATCAAATCAGCCGACGGACGCCTGGACGTAGTCTTCACTCCGCTCGGCCGCAAGGGGGTAAACCAACAACTGGTGCTGGCCGAGGTGCGCTACTTCCAGATGTTCGGCACCTACCGGGGCCGCTTGCGCGGCGAAAGCGAGACGTGGGAATTCGACGGTGTACACGGCGTATGCGAGGAGATGAAGATGCGCTCGTGAGCCGGTGTGGGCCACACTGGACTTGAACCAGTGACCTCCGCCTTATCAGGGCGGCGCTCTAACCGTCTGAGCTAGTGGCCCGGGTTGCTTGGCAAGCAAGGCACAAGCGTACTCAGGATTGGCACCTGACTCAAATCAGGCGGAAGGTTCGGCGTCGTCGGGGGTGTATTCGAGCAGGAGGCCGGGTTGGCAATCTAGGGCAAGCTGAGCGCGAGGCCGGTAGAAAGCAAGTACTTGCTTGCGTAAGTGAGTTACCGCGGGTAGCTTTGTGGCATGAGCAAGAAAAGTACCCGTGAGGCAATCTTGGAAGCTACGTTCGCGGTGATCGGCGAGCGCGGGATCAAGGGGGCCACCACGCGGCTCATCGCCGAGAAGGCTGGGGTCAACGAGGTGACGTTGTTTCGTCAGTTCGGCTCGAAGAACAAGCTCATCCAAACCGCTGTCAACACGCGGATGGAGACCGTCGCGCGCGAGTCCGTGCACTACACCGGGGACATCGAAGCCGATCTGGTGAGTCTCGCTGACGGTGTCAAGAACACGCTGGAACTACTCGGCCCGGTGGCGCGCGCGATGCTCGCCGAACTGCCGCTCAACCCCGAGTTGTCGGCTGGCATACGCGGCCCAAAGGAGCTGTTTGCCGTAGTTTCCGCAATGTTGGGCCGCTACCAACAGGAAGGACGCCTAGCGCCGGAACCGCACGGAACCCTCGTTCCCGCGTTCCTCGGCCCGATCTTCGTCCGCTACATCGTGATGGACGTCGCCGCCGCTCCCGAAGACCTCACCGCCACCCCCTTCGACCCGACGGCCCACGTTCAGTTCTTCCTGCATGGGCGGGAGCAAGGGGACGAGCTATGAAGCGGCCGGAGCTTATGCGGCGATTTTGGGAAAGCCGCACCTTAATTTGGCGCAGGCAAAGAGTGGTTGCTGGTTCTGGCTTGGATGCTGGAGGCTTGAGAACCAAGCGCGAAAGGCCGAAGCAAATCGCAATCGGCGTGCTCGCTCTGGCCCTCACCACGTCTTTCGCCGCATGCACGTCGACGCCATCGGCCGCGCTCACCGTCACCGGAACCGTCGATGACACGACCGTGACCATGTCCGTCCCGACGCTCGGGGATGCTGAGTACGTCGGCGTTTCCAAGATGGAAGCGCGTGTGGGCGACACGGTCGCCGAGGGGCAGGAGATTGCCGTGCTCGATACCTCCACTTTGGACGCCCAGCTCGCTCAGGCCAAGGCCGACCAGGCCGCGGCGAAGGCCGAAGTTCCGGTGCTTCAGGCGGCCATCGACGCCACCTACGACAAGGCCGCTGAAATCTCTGAGGCGAAGGCAAAGGCCAAGAAGGCCGTCAAGGAGGCGAAGAGTACCCGGGCAAAGCTCGTGAAGACGCAAAAGCAGCTGAAGAAGACCCGTCCCGGGCTGGCGGAAAAGCTTTCACAGGCGCAAACACTGCTGGCGAACTACCCGCCCGTGGCCGTGCCCGGAGTGCCTACCAAGGCCGAGCTCAAGGCGGCGATCAAGCAGCTGAAGGCAGCGATAAAGAAGGTCGACGCCGGACTAAAGCAAATCGCGGAGGCCATTCCCAAGATCGATAAGGGCCTGAAGACGGCAAAGACGGCCATCACTAAGCTCGACGATGCCGCGGCCAAAATCGTCGATGCCAGGGCCAGCCTGCAGGCGGCCAAGAAGCTGGCGCAATCGGCAGCCGACGCCTCGTCAGTGCCGGTCGAGCTGGCCAAAGCGCAAATCCAGCTGGGAACCATAACGGCCCCCGCTACTGGAATCGTCGTGCAAGCGGCCAACAGCGGGGAACAGTTGGCTCCCGGGGCGCCGCTCGTCGTCATCCGCCCCGACCAGCCGAGCACCATCACCGCCTGGCTCTCTCCGGCCCAAGCGGGGGAGGTCTGTTCGGGCGAAGGGGCGGCGGTCGTCGGCGATTGGATGGGCAGCGGGATTTCCGAACCCGCAACGCTCGCGTACATCGGCACCGACTACGAATACCCGCCCACGGCCGTCACGACGGACGAAATCCATCTCACTCGGGCGCTGAAAGTCTCCTTTAGTACCGAGGCGAGTCTTCCCGCCGGGGTTCCGGTGGACGTCACGCTAGATGGGTGTGAGAACCATGGATGAACAGAAGCCACGCTTTACCAGTACTGGTAAACCCACGAGAGAACGGAAAATCATGAGTGAACGCAAGATAAAGGCCCCGCCGATCCCGGTGCGGATCGCGGTGCTAGTGCTGCTGCTGGCAGGCGGCGGTTATTGGTGGTGGGCGTCGAGCAATAGCGCGCCCGCCGATCAGGCCACGGTGCTGACCGGCACGCTGGAGGCTAACGAGTACCAGATTGCACCGGCCATCGCCGGGCAAGTCAAGGAGCTGAAGGTCGCCGAGGGGGACAAGGTGGAGGAGGGCCAGGTGCTCGCCGAGCTCGATCCGATGGCCCTTGAACTCCAGGTCGAACAGGCCCAACAAGGGGTGACGGTCGCCAAGGCGGCGCTCACCAACGCCAAGAACGACGACGACTCCACCAAGGCCGACATCGACTCGGCCAAGGCGAAGGTCGAGCAGGCGCAGGCGGCGGTGAAGCTGGCTAAGGCCCAGCTCGCCTATGCGACCGTCAAAGCCCCGGCCTCGGGAACCGTGACGTCGGTCAGCACCAACGTCGGGCAGACGGCGTCCCCGGCCAAGACGATGCTCGTCATTTCGCAAAGCGACCAGCTGTTCGCAAGGGTGTACGTCCAGGAAACCGACATCGGCAACGTGAAAGTCGGCCAGGCGGCCACTGGCACCACCGACTCCAGCACGGATACGTTCTCGGGCAAGGTCACGTTCGTCGCCTCCGAGGCCCAGTTCACGCCCAACACCATCCAGACCAAGGATCAGCGGGTGAAGCTGGTCTACGAGGTGCGGGTTCAGCTGGACGATTCATCCGGGACGCTCAAGCCCGGGATGCCCGTGGATGTCACCTTGTCGTAGGGGTTGAGATGGAAGCCATTTCCGCACGCGGCCTGAAACGCTCGTTCGGCGAGACGCTCGCGGTTGCGGGCGTCGACCTGGACGTCGCCGTCGGCGCGGTGTTCGGCCTGCTCGGGCCCGACGGTGCGGGCAAGTCCACCCTGATTCGGATGCTCGCCACCACCTTGCTGCCCGATTCCGGCGACGCCGAGATCTTCGGCATTTCTGTGGTGAAGGATCCGAAGGCGGTTCGCCCGCGCATCGGCTACATGTCCCAGCGTTTCTCGATGTACCCAGACCTCACCGTGCGCGAAAACATGGACTTTTTCGCCAAGATACGCGGGGTTGACAAGCAAGAACGCCAAACTAGAGGTGCGAAGCTGCTCGAATCCATGGGCCTGGCCGAGTTCGCAGACCGCCAGGCCATGCACCTGTCCGGCGGCATGAAGCAAAAGCTGATGCTGGCCACCACCCTCATGCACGAACCCGACCTGCTGCTCCTCGACGAACCGACGACGGGCGTCGATCCGGTCTCGCGCCGCGAGTTCTGGCACATCCTCCAAGGCCTGCACGACGAGGGCAAGTCGGTGCTCGTCGCCACGCCCTATATGGACGAGGCCGAGCGTTGCACCGACATCGCGTTCCTGGATTCGGGGCGCATAACCGAATCCGGAACTCCCGCCCAGATCAAGGCCAAGGTTCCGCCCGGCCCCGAGGAGCCCACCATGGAAAGCGCCTTCATTTACTTGGCCGAAAAGAGGGAGGACGGATGAACTCCTGGATCCGAATCGGCGCGGTAACCGCCAAAGAGTTCAAGCATCTTTGGCGCGATCCCAGAACGCTTGCCATCGTTATATTGCTGCCCATTATTCAGCTGCTGCTATTCGCCTATGCGCTCAGCTTCGACGTGACCGAGGTGCCAACCATCGTCATCGACCTGGATAAGAGCGCGCTCAGCCAGCGCTACGCCAACCAATACGCGCAATCAACCTTCTTCAATGTGGTTGCAAACGGTACTCAAATGGACGATGTCGATACCGCCTTCGAAAAGAATGAGGCGCGCGTGGCCGTCATCATCCCGGCGGGCTTCGAGCATACGGTGGATTCGGGCGAGAGCGCCGAGGTCGCCGTCCTGGTCGACGGCTCGGAGCCGAACTCGGCCAAGGTCGGGCAGGTCTACTCGGTGGCCCTCAACCAGCTGTTCTCCGCCGAGCTCACCCAAGACTGGGCTGAGCGCCAGGGTCTGGACTTGAGCTCGGTGGCCACCTTGGAGCCGCGGATCAGAACCTGGTACAACCCCGATCGTCAGTCCTCTGACTACCTGATTCCCGGCCTGATGGTCGTAATCTTGGCCATCGTCACCATCCAGCAGACGGCCGTCACCTTGGTTCGTGAGCGCACGCTCGGCACCGAGGAACAGCTCGAAGTCAGCCCGCTCAAACAAGTCGAGCTGATGGTCGGCAAGCTCATCCCCTGGACGCTGCTCGCCTTTATTGACGTAATCGTGATCGTCGCCATCGGGGTGTTCGGCATGGGCGTGCCCCTGCGCGGCTCCATACCCGTACTGGCCCTCGGAGCGACGCTGTTCATCTTCTCCTCCCTGGGATTCGGCTTGGCCATTTCGGCAGTAGCCCCCAGCGAAGACACCGCGAATATCGGGGCGCTCATGATCGCGTTCTTGCCATCCTTCCTGCTTTCCGGATTCGTATTTCCGCTCGGGCAAATGCCCGAAATCGTGCAGTGGATTTCTTACGTGTTCCCGGCCCGCTACATGGTCGATCTGGCCCGCGGAGTATTCCTCAAAGGCGGCGGATTCGCCGAACTCTGGCCCGACCTGGCGGCCCTTACTATCGCCTCCGCGGCGCTATTGCTGATCGCCACCGTGCTTTATGCGAGAAAGGCGCGCAAATGAGCTTCAAACGCATTCGATTGCTTATCTGGAAAGAGTTCTTGCAGCTGCGCCAAGACCCGTTCTTGGCCGGAATCCTGCTCGCCGCCCCGATATTGCAGCTGATCGTCTTCGGCTACGTGGTTGCCGTCGACATCAACCACCTGAACACCGCGATCGTCGACCTGGACCACAGCACGATCTCGCGCCAGATCGACTCAGCGTTCTCGGCCTCGCAGTACTTCACCGTCACCGAACATCCGGCGACGGAGGCCGACCTGCGCGCCCTCATGGATCCAGGGGACGTGCAGTTGGCCGTCGTCATTCCGGAAGGTACCCAAGCGGCCCTCAACTCCGGGATGACGGCCCCAATCGGCGTCATCGTCGACGGCTCAGACTCCCAGGTCTCCTCGGTCGCCGGAAGCTACGCCTCCCAGGTGATCGCCCAAGCCGGAGCCACATCGACGGCGATTTCGGGGCCGTCGATCAGCGCCCAGGTGCGGGTGCTGTACAACCCGACCCTGACGTCGATCAACAACATGCTGCCCGGCCTGATTGCCGTAATCTCCATGATTTCGCTGCTAGTGGTGATGAGCCAGGCCGTCGTCAAAGAGCGCGAATCGGGAACCCTGGAGCAGATGTTCGTCACACCCATCCGTGCGGGCGAGTACATCGTCGGAAAGATCACCCCCTATGTGCTGCTGGCGCTGGCCCAGATCGTCATCGTAACGACGGTGGGGTTGGGTTGGTTCCACGTACCCTTCAACGGCAACTTCTGGGTAGTTGCCCTTGCCATGGCCCTGTTCATGATGACGAGCATCGGCCTGGGGCTGCTCGTATCACTCATCTCCCGCACCCGGCAGCAGGCCATCCAGACGATCCTGTTCTTCATGCTGCCGTTCATGATCCTGTCCGGGTTCATCTTCCCCATCGACTCCATGCCCGGTTGGCTGCAGCCGATCACCTACGCCATCCCGCTGCGCTACATCATGGAGGTACTGCGCTCCGAGTTCGCCAAAGGCTCGACGTTCGCCGACATGGCCACCCAACTGTGGGTGCTGGCCGGGTTCGGGATAGCGCTGTTCACGGTTGCGGTGCTGGCCACCAGACGTCGGATAACGGATTGAGGCCAAGATGGATGCCATATCTACAAGGGGTTTAACCAAGACCTTCGGAAACTTCACCGCCGTCGACCACGTGAACCTCGTGGTGCCGACCGGTCAGATTTTCGGCTTTCTCGGCCCCAACGGATCGGGCAAGACGACCACAATCCGGATGCTGACCGGCACCATGAAACCCACCTCGGGTTCCATCCGGGTACTGGGTGAAGACGTCGCCAAACACCCGCAGCGGATCGCACCCCGCATCGGCTACATGAGCCAGAAGTTCTCGCTGTTCGAGGATCTGAGCGTCGAACAGAACCTGAAGTTCTACGCCGGGATCTACAACCTGCCCGAGGAACGCTACGAACAGCAGCGCGACTACGTGCTCAAGATGGCCAACCTGGTCGGCCGCGAAAAGGAGCTGGCCCGCAACCTCTCCGTCGGCTGGCGGCAGCGGCTCGCGCTCGGAGCCGCCACCATCCACGATCCGGAGCTCTTGTTCCTCGACGAACCGACCTCGGGCGTCGACCCGGTGGCCAGGAAGCAGTTCTGGGACCTGCTCTATCAGCTCGCCCAGCGTGGAACGACGCTGTTCGTCACCACGCACTACATGGACGAGGCCGAGCACTGCGACCGGCTCGCGTTCATCTACCGCGGGAAGATCATCGCCGACGGAACCCCCAACCAACTGCGCGCTGACTACGGCGGGGACGCGGCCCGACCCACGATCGAGGACGTGTTCGTCAACCTGGTAGAGGGACAGGGGTGATGATGGGGCCACGTCTTTCCGTCGTCATCCTGCGCGAGCGCAGCGAAGTCGCAGGATCTTGGATGTGGTATGGAATGATGAGATCCTATTCGTCGCTTCGCTCATTGAGACCGGGGCGGGGGATGCGCCCCGCTGAGATCCTGCGACTGCGCGCAGGATGACGAGGTTGGGTTGCGCGCGGAATGATGAGGTTGGGTTGGGCGCGGAATGATGAGGTTGGGTTACGTGCAGGCTGACTACCCCCGGCGAGCCTGGCGATCTCCCTGCCCAGCCCCGTGATAGTCTGAAGGCCCGTGGGAACATCTGCAACAAAGCACATCTTCGTTACCGGCGGCGTCGTTTCTTCTCTTGGAAAAGGGCTCACCGCGTCATCACTCGGGTCCTTGCTCGTGGCCCGCGGCCTCAAGGTCAACATGCAAAAGGTCGACCCGTACCTCAACGTCGACCCCGGCACCATGAACCCGTTCCAGCACGGCGAGGTCTTCGTCACTGAGGACGGCGCCGAGACCGACCTCGATATCGGCCACTACGAGCGCTTCCTCGACGTCAACCTCACCAAGGAATCAAACTTCACCACCGGCAAGATCTACTCCCAGGTCATCGCCAAGGAGCGCAAGGGCTACTTCCTGGGCGACACCGTGCAGGTGATCCCGCACATCACCAACGAGATCAAAGACGAGATGCTGAAGATGGAGAAGCTGGGCGTCGACGTCTGCATCCACGAAATCGGCGGCACCGTCGGCGACATCGAATCCCAGCCCTTCTTGGAAGCCGCGCGGCAGGTACGCCGGGACGTCGGCCGCGAGAATACCTTCTTCATCCACGTCTCCCTGGTTCCCTACATCGGGCCGTCTGCCGAGCTAAAGACCAAGCCAACCCAGCATTCAGTCGCCGCCTTGCGTCAGGTCGGCATCCATCCTGACGCCATCGTCTGCCGCTCCTCGCGCGAGCTGCCCGAAGACATCAAGAAGAAGATCGCCCTGATGTGCGACGTCGAGGAAGAGGCCGTCATCGCCTGCCCCGACGCCCCGTCGATCTATGAAATCCCCAAGGTTCTCCACGCCGAGCGGCTCGATGCCTACGTCGTCTCCAAGCTTGGGCTGTCCTTCCGCGACGTCGACTGGACGCGCTGGAACGACCTGCTTGAGCGCGTCCACAACTACAAAGAGGAAGTGGACGTAGCACTGGTCGGCAAGTACATCGACCTGCCCGACGCCTACCTGTCGGTCTCCGAGGCGCTGCGCGCCGGCGGCTTCGCCAACTGGACCAAGGTCAACATCCACTGGGTCGCCTCCGACACCTGCGAAACCCCCGAGGGGGCGCGCGAACAGCTCGCCGACAAGGACGCGATCGTCGTACCCGGCGGCTTCGGCATCCGCGGAGTTGAAGGCAAGCTCGGCGCCCTGCGCTATGCGCGCGAAAACCAGATTCCGGCCCTCGGCCTGTGCCTGGGAATGCAGTGCATGGTGATCGAGGCCGCCCGCAACCTGGCTGGCATGGAGGGGGCCGCCTCCTCCGAGTTTGACCCCGATGCCGAGTATCCGGTGATCGCCACCATGGCCGAGCAGGTCGAGATCGTCTCCGGCGAGGGCGACATGGGCGCGACCATGCGCCTGGGGGCCTATCCCGCCGAGCTGGTGCCGGGTTCTATCGTCGCCGAGGCCTACGGAACTACGCACATTTCCGAGCGTCACCGTCACCGCTACGAGGTGAACAACCTGTACCGCAAGCAGCTGGAGGACGCCGGACTCAAGATCGTGGGAACGTCGCCGGACGGGACGCTGGTGGAGAACGTCGAACTCGACCGCGAACTTCACCCCTACTACGTCGGCACCCAGGGGCATCCGGAGCTCAAGTCTCGCCCCACCAGGCCGCATCCGCTGTTCAAGGGTCTGATTCGGGCCGCGCTGCAGCGCAAGCTTTCGAGCCGGTTGCCGGTTGAGGACGTCGACGGGGAAGAGTAAGCGCCGCTTGGCGAACTAGTCACCGCGCCCGTTAAACACCTGGCAGGATGGCCCTATGGTGAAGTGGCGTCGAAACGCGGTGCTGTATATGGCGGGGCAGGTGCTCTCCCAGTTCGGCTCGGCGGTCGTCGCCTACGCGATCATCTGGAACATCGCCCTGAACCAAGACACCACCGCGTACGCGCTGTGCGTGATGGCCGCGAACCTGCCCATCGCACTGCTGTCGATACCCGCCGGAGTGTGGGCCGACCGCTACAACCGAAAGTGGCTCATCGTCGCCCCCGATGCCGGGATTGCCGTAGCCACAGTCGTTTTGGCTCTCGCATGGCTGGCCGGAACCACCGACCTGTGGCTGATCCTGATCGTGCTGGTACTGCGCGGAACCGGTGCCGGAATCCAATCCCCGGCAGCCATGGCCGCGATCCCGATGCTCGTTCCCGAAAAACACCTGCTGCGCTTCAACTCGGTCAACGGGGCGCTGCAGTACGCCGTCTACATCGTCGCCCCGGCGCTCGCCGCCGCGCTCATCGCGTTCATGCCGCTGGGCCAAATCCTCTTCATCGACGTCACCACTGCGCTTATCGGAATCGCATTCGTTCTGCCCCTCCCGCTCAAGGCCGTCGAACAAAGCGAACATGTCGGCTACTTCTTGGGAACGCTGGCGGCGCTGAAGTACCTGCGCCGCTCGCGCGTGCTGTGGCGGGCGATGCTGCTGGTTGCTCCGGTGATGCTGATCGTGGTCGCGCCGGTCGGCTACTCCCCGATCTTCATCAAAGACTGCTTCGGCACGGACACCTGGATGCTGGCGGCCGTCGAGATGGTCTTCTCCATCGGAGCCATCGCAGGCGGTGCGGTGCTGGCGGTGTGGGGCGGCTTGAAGAACCGCATGGCGATGATGCTGATCGTCTCCTTCGCGTTCGCGGTGTTCACACTCTTGCTCGGCTGGTCGCCGAACATCTGGTGGTTCATCGCTTTCACTACCGTTTACGGCATCGCAGTTCCTGGAATCGAGACGGTCGGCAACACCGTCTTGCAAGAAAACACCGACGAAACCATGCTCGGGCGCATGATGTCCCTGATGAACGTGATGATGGCCGTCGCCTACCCGGTAGGCATGGGCCTGCTCGCCCCGCTGGTAGAGGGCATCGGCATCCGGGGCGCGTTCTACGTCTGTGGGGTGCTGGGTTTGGTTGTCGCCCTGGCCAACTCGTGCCGAGCGCCGAAGATCCTGCCGCCCGGGACGACCGAATAGCCCAGAATCACAACCATGTGATTATCCCCAGGCTGTGGATAACTTTGTGGAAAGGTTGTGCGTATGGCTGTGTACGGCCTGGGGATATGTGGAAATTTCTGGGGATAGAGGGAGTTTCGGCGCTTGGCTTGCGCCGGACTTCGGTTGTCGTGTAGCGTGACGGCTATGTTTTCGCGTCGAATGTGTTGCTAGCTCTCAGCTGGCCCCGTCGCGTGCGCAATAGCTGAACCCACCCAAACCACATCCATAGGTGTTCCACGCCTGCGCTAATCAGAAATATCACAATGATCACCTTGCAAAACGTCCGCAAAGAGTACCCCGGCAGCGCCAACAGGCCGCCGTTTCTGGCACTCGACAACATCAATCTCCACATCGAGCGCGGCTCGATCCATGGCATCGTCGGCCCTAGCGGCGCCGGGAAAACGACGCTCATGCGCTGTATCACCGGCCTAGAGCGGGTCACCGACGGCCAAGTCATCGTCGACGGAACCGACATCACCAAGCTGAACGCGCACACCATCAAGAACGCACGGCGTTCCATCGGCATGGTGTTCCAGCATGTCCACCTGTTCGACCAGCGCACGGCCTTCCAGAACCTCGTCTTCCCGATGAAGATCGCCGGGTTCAGCAAGGAGGAGCAAAAAACCCGGGCCACCGAGCTGCTCGAACTCGTCGGCCTGGCCGACCGCGCCGACCACTACCCCGCCCAGCTTTCCGGCGGGCAGCAGCAGCGCGTCGGCATCGCCCGTGCGCTCGCCGCCAACCCGCCCATCTTGCTGTGCGACGAACCCAGCTCGGCCCTCGACTGGGACACCACCCGGCAGGTACTCGAGTTGATCGTCGACCTCAGGGACAGGCTGGGGATAACCGTGCTCATCATCACGCACGACCTGGCCGTCGTCCGTCAAGCCTGCGACACCGTCACCTCCCTGCGGCAAGGGAAAATAGCCGAAAGCGGCAAGCTCTCCGACCTGCTGGCCGACCAATCCACCCAGCTTTCCCACGAGCTGATCCCGCTGGCCGCCACCCAAATCGGCGACGCCAGCGCCCAATACGAACTCTCATACTCGACGGCCCACACCCCCACCGCCTCCGTGCTCAAGGTTCTGGCCGAGCTCGCCGACGCCGTCACCATCACCTCCGGAACCGTGGAGACGCTGGCGGGCCAATCCGTCGGACGCTTCCAGGTGGGGGTGGCACCCGGCTCCGGGGCTGTGGATAAGTTCAAGGCCGCCGGCCTGAGCGTGAGAGAGGTGAAGTGATGTTCGAGAACTGGAACGTAATCTCGGCCAAGCTCCTGCCGTCGGTGTTAGAGACCTTCGAGATGGTCATCTTCTCCTCGCTGTTCGCCATCTTGATCGGGCTGCCGATCGGCGTGTTCCTCGTCGTATCAGACAAGAACGGCCTGAACAAGATGCCGGTGGCCCACGCGATCGTCGCATTCATCGTGAACATCGGCAGGTCGCTGCCGTTCATCGTGCTGATGGTCGCCATCTCAGGGTTCACAAAACTCGTTGTCGGAAGCCGAATCGGCTGGGAGGCGGCGACCGTGCCGCTGGCCGTCGGCGCGATGCCGTTCTACGCGCGGCTGGCCGAAACCGCCATCCGCGAGGTCGAGCGCGGGAAGATCGAATCCGCGCAGATGATGGGCGCCTCCAGGTGGCAGATAATCACCGGAGTGCTCATCCCGGAGGCCGTACCCGGCCTCGTGTCCGGGGCGACGATCACGGTCGTCACCCTCGTTTCCTACTCGGCGATGGCCGGATTCGTCGGCGGCGGGGGCCTCGGTGCCCTGGCCCAGAACTACGGCTGGTCGCGCTTCATGGGCGACGTCATGCTCGTCACCGTGATCGCCATCATCATCGTCGTCCAAATTTTCCAGCTGCTTGGTGATGCATGTGCCAAGCGGATGGATCACCGGCGCTAAAGCGTTCGGGAAACCACTACGAAAGGAAAGATCATGCACATTCGAAATAGCGTGGTCGCACTCGCAGCGGCCATAACACTGACCATGGCCGGCTGCGCCAGCGGTGGTACCGAAACGCCTGCGGGCTCGGCTTCCGAGGCCGCGTCAGCACCGGCAGATGTGGTGAAGATCAAGGTCGGCGCCTCGCCGGTGCCTCACGCCCAGATCTTGCAGTACGTGCAGGACAACCTGGCCAAGGACGCCGGTTTGGATATCGAGATCGTCGAATTCCAAGACTACGTGCTGCCCAACACGGCCCTGGATGAGAAGGAGATCGACGCCAACTACTTCCAGCACAAGCCATATCTGGAGGCCCAGATCGCCGAGTTCGGCTACAAATTCACAGCGACGGCCGGGGTTCACATCGAGCCTTTGGGCATCTATTCGTCCAAGGTGAAGACCATCGCCGAGACGCCCGACGGCGGCAAGGTCGGTATCACTAACGATCCTTCCAACCAGGGGCGCGGCCTGCAGCTGCTCGCCGCCAACGGGCTCATCACGCTCAAGGACACCGGCGATAAGGATCCGACGACGCTGGACATCGACAAGAACGACAAGAATCTCGAGTTCGTCGAGCTGCCCGCCGAGCAGCTGGCCCGCTCGCTTGAGGACGTCGATCTGGCGGTTATCAACGGCAACTACGCTCTGGAGGCCGACCTGAAGCCGTCTGAGGACGCGCTGGCGCTGGAGTCCGGCGTCGACAATCCATATACGAACTACCTCGTGGTTCGCACCGAGGATGAAAGCCGCCCGGAGCTGGTCAAGCTCGGCGAGCTGCTCACCTCCAAGGAGGTCTACGAGTTCATCAAGACCACCTGGCCCGACGGGGAAGTCATCCCCGCCTTCGAAGGCTAGGTTCTCAGGCGGCGCAGGCACGGTGATCAGCCTGCGCCGCCGCTTTCATTTCCCCGATTAGACTTGGCCGTGATGAACACTCAAGGGCGGCTGAGAAAACGCGACCGGCACGCGCGCGGGATGCGCGGGCCCATCGCCTACCCGAACAAGCTCACCGGGACGCCCGTGCCGCTTCGGCGGATACGCTCCCGGCAGTCCTATTTCATGTCTTGCATCGCGTCTTCTGTGGATCGCATCGCCGAGAACAACGACGAAGTGTTGGACGGCATCGACATCGGTTTCGAGGACGTCCCGCTCGGCATCGACCCTTGGGCCAGCCACGTGCCGCTCGGTTCCTCGGTTTCCGCCCGCCCCGACCAGCGCGGACGGGTGGTGTTGTACCGTCGTCCCTTGGAGCGACGGGCGGCGTCCAGAAATGACCTCAGACGCTTGGTCTACCGCACGATCGCCGAGCAGCTGAGCGCCATTACCGGCATTTCACTTGGGGATATAGCGCCCGAGCTGGATGACTAGCGGCTGAACAGCATAAGAGATCCCATTCGTCGCTTCGCTCCTCAAGATCGGGGCGGGGCTACGTGTCATTGGAGATCCTGCGACTTCGCGCAGGATGTCGAGGTAGGGTGTGCCTCTTTCGTCATGCTGTGCGTAGGCTGACGAGTTGAGTCTTCCCTTTTTCGTCATGCTGCGCGTAGTCGCAGCATCTACTTGGTGGGAATGTACTCAATAACTACCGGCTGAACAACGTCCCCTGTACCGTGATGATGAAGTTGTACAGGGAGGCCGGGAGGTCGGAGAAGTGCCAGTCCTCGGGGCCGTAGTACCAGTAGATTTCGCGGCTGTCCGGGGTGTCGTCGTCGTCCATCGCCACTAGGGCGTCAAGCCAGCGCTCGTAGCCGCCGAGCACCACCGCATAGGGCAGCACCAGTGAAACCTGCTGCAACTCCCTGCCCTTCGGCAGCTGATCTACCGGCTGGCTAGCCAAGATGCCCTTGAGCGCGTTGAGGCCGTCCAGCAGCCCGACGCCCGCGGCTGTGCGCGAGGGCATCTCGAAGCTCATGAACACCGAGGCGATCCCCAGCAGCACCAGCGCCAGGCCGATCAGCGCCCAAGAGGTGAAGGCCGCCAGCAGGATCGTCGCGATGACGGCGGCGATCAAGAAACCCCAGCCCACGCGACCCCAGACCGTGCGGGATTCGTGCGGGTTGTGGCGGAACCAGCCGCGCTTGACGACGTCGGTGTACAGCTCGCTCTGGATCTCGGCGACGGCCGGGGCCACCACCCCTGTCAGCTGCGAGATGAGTACCGGGTTGGCGTCGACGGGCGTGAGTTGGTCGAGCAAGGTGCGCTCGTAGTCGGCGAGATCGTCGGTGTCGGTTCCGATGCGCGTAAGCGTCCAATCGGGTGCCGAGAAGGGGGTTTCGCGGGGCAGCTCCTCGATGCGCAGGTAGCCGCGCACAGCGAGATCAAGCAAGGTGGCCGTCACGTCGATGGGGTCTACCTCTTCGTCGATGACCGTGCCGACCATGCCCGGGCGGATGTCGCCGAGCACGCGGAACTCGGCCTGGCCCTCGCCGATGGGGTGGAATTCCGCAACCCGAATGAGCTTGCCGGGGGCGGCGTCGGCACCGACGCGGCGGTGAACGATGAACATGGCCAGCCCGCCGAGGATCAGCACTAGGGCGGCGGTTACGGATTGCGGCCAGTCGAAGGAGAACGCGCGATCCAGGCTCCAGCGCTCGCGGGCGTCCTGGTTGACGGCGACCGTGTCGGAGGAGAAGAGCATCTCAATGCGCAGCACCGAACTGTCGTAGACAGTCAAGGACTTTTGCTCGAACGACGGCATCGGGTTCTCGCCGGTGCCGCCCGAATAGGCGTCGCACTTCGTGGCGGAACTAGCGGGGCCAACCTCGCAGTCGATGGAGCGCGGCGCCCCTGGGATGGAGGTGTTGATCGTGATATTGGACACTATGGCGTCCAGCCCTTGCAGCACCGGCCAGCTCACCAGCGTCTCGTCTGTGGTGGCCTTAAGAGCAGCACCGGCCACCTTGTAGCTGATGGAAAACTCGGTGGCGTCGTCGGAGGTAACAGAGATAAGCAACACGCCCTCGGTTTCGCTCGTCATCGCCTGGGCTGGGGCACCGGAAACGGTGGCAGTGATATCGCTTACGGTGTAGTAGTTATCGTAATTTCCGGCGGACGGGCTCGACAGAGCGATCGCCTGATTGAAAACTCTATGTTCCGATGAGAAGGTTATGTTCTCGGTGACGGCCAGCGTTCCGTCGGGGGAGACGGCGAGTGTGGCGTCGAATTGGTCGATTTCATCGGGGCCGGCGACAGCGTTCGAGGGGGCGGCGGCTAACAGCACGATTGCCAATGACGCAGCCAGGGCAATTTTTCTCACAAATCTGAGTCTACGTTGAAAAGCTGCCAGTGTCGTCGATCTTACGTAAACTAACGAATGTGAGTGAGAGAGCGCCTGGGTGGTCAAACCATAACCCTTGGTCGGGAAACCGGCAGCAACCGTTACGCCAATATCCGCCTGCACAAGGGCAGACGCCGAGCGGTGGGCCTCCGCGGCGGGCAAGCGGCGCTCCAAGCCCGACGCCCCCGGTGCAATCTGGGCAATCCGGCTCACCGCGGTACTACCAACAGGGACAGCCCGGGCAAGCCGCGCCAGTTCCCGGGGGTTCGGGAACGCCGGGAGTCGGCAGCGACCGTCCGCCGGCCACGCAAGCGACGCCCACAACATCAGCCACGCCACCCACACAGCCCATGGGTACCCCGCCCACGCCAGCCGCTCCACCCGCACAGACGTCACCCGCTTCTTCCAACCCGCCCGCGCAACCGGTACCACCCGCGCAACCGGTACCTCCCGCTCCCACGACCCCGTCCGCGCAACCCCCCATCTCCCCAGGGAGGGCAGATAATCTGGCCGCGGCTACGCCGAATGCCCCGGTTCCCGGGGGTTCTGGAACTCAGGGTTCAGGAATGCCTGGGTCGGGGATTGCGGGTTCTCCAGTTACGGGGTCGGGAGTCCCGAGATCAGGAATTTCTGGGGCCGGAACTTCGGGGACGGGAACTTCAGGAACAGGGATTCCGGGATCCTCAATTCCAGGGTCTGCAGGATCGGGAACCAGCGGCGTTCGCCCGCCAACGACTCGCCCATCGCCGCAGCAAACCGGCCAGCAGCAGCCCGGCGTCCAGCCGCTCGCCCAACAACCCGCGCGTTTCACCCAACCGCCGGTTCGCCCGTCGGCTCCGGGGTATCCGGGCGCTCCCGGCGGGCCCGCCCAGTACCGTCAGTATGCGGCCCCGCCGCAGTACCGCGGGCCGGTGCCGAGCCAGCAGTACATCCGGCCCGGCCAGGCGACGCTCCCCTACGGCGCACAGCAGCGTTCGGCCTACTACGCACCCTATTTATATGCTCCCCCGCCGAAGAAGCGCACGCCGCTCGTACCCCTGCTGCTGGTGATCGTGGGCCTGGGGCTGTTTGGGTTGTTCGCCACAGTCGCGATGAATCTGGGGGGTACCGAAATCGTCCCGTCCCCAACCCCGACCGGCCCGGTTATCCCAACCGGCATTCCCGAACCCGACAAGAATCCATCGGATCTGCCCGTGCCGAAGAACCTGCCCGAGTCCAGGGATTGGGTGGAGTCCAATGCGCTCTACACCGAGTCGCTGCCGCAGAACGTGCAGTGCTCGCTGGGTGATGTCGAAGTGGCCGATCTGAGCGAAAGCGAGCTTGAAGATCACCTCAATCAGCTCACCGCCTGCCTGTGGGCCGTGTGGAACGAGCCGGTGACCAACGCCGGCTTCGAGCTGCCCCGCCCGCTGGTCAACATCTACAGCTCAGAGGTCAAAACCCCTTGCGGGGAGATGGAATCTATGAACGCGGCCTACTGCTCGGCCAATCAGCAGATCTACTTCGCCACGGATTTGTTCGAGATGATGGATGACTACATCAAGCCCGGGCTAGGTGAGGCGAAGTTCGCCACCGAGACGGTTGTCGCACACGAGTTCGGTCACGCCATCCAGGCGCGCACCGGCATTCTCTACGCCGACGCTTACCTTGAGCACTATGCCAGCTCGACGTCCGAGAAGAACGATTATTCGCGCCGCACCGAGATGCAGGCCGATTGCTTCGCCGGGGGCTGGACGGAATCCGTCGAGCAGGCCAATGGGCTCACCCAGGCGCAGCTACAGGTTCTGGAACAGCTGATGTATGGAATCGGCGACGACCAGCTGAACCAACAGGAAGGGTATTCGACGACCCACGGGCTGGGAAAGAACCGCCAGGCCTGGTACGTGAAAGGGCTGAAGATCTCCGGAAGTCCGCTGACAACGTGCAATACCTATGTTGCCAG
>JAISTE010000045.1 GCA_031272825.1 Propionibacteriaceae bacterium
GCGCAGGATGACGACAGAGTTGAACGCGTAGCGCAGGATGACGACAGAGTAGGACGCGTAGCGCAGCGTGACCTTGCCTTGCTTGAGGGGATGACGAGAGAGTAGGACGCGCGGGAGCACGAGGGTAGGGGTGACACAGGTGACAGACGCATCCCTCCTGCGTCATCCTGCGCGCAGTCGCAGGATCTCTTCCCGAGCACAGAAAAACAATCCCGTATGCGCGGCTTGGTAACCCCGTCGTCGATCCAAAGTTCTATGCCCGCTTGAGGTTGTGCCCGGTTTTGCGCACCCGAATACGCACTGGGCACTTGCGGCGGATAAGATGCTGTGACTACTAACGTGAGGAGTTGCGGTGAAGATCACTCTTGAGCGCGATGTCTTGGCCGATGCTGTGGCCTGGGCGGCTAGGTCGCTGCCCCAAAGGCCGAGCCTGCCGATCCTGGCCGGGTTGCTGATGAAGGCGGCCGGCGACGAGGTTGTGCTCTCCAGCTTCGACTACGAGACATCCGCGAAGATCACCGTCCCCGCGCACGTGCAAGAAGAAGGCGAGGCGCTCGTCTCGGGCAAGCTGCTCGCCGACATCGCCAAGTCGTTGCCGAACAAGCCGGTGGAGTTCACCGCCGGGCCGTCCTCGGCCGAGCTGGTGTGCGGCAAGGTCCGGTTCACTCTCCAAACCCTGCCGACGGACGAATACCCGGCCCTGCCCCAGATGCCGTCGGTCGCGGGCAAGATCTCGGCATCGGAGTTCGCTGAGGGCGTCAACCAGGTGGTCGTCGCCGCCGGGCGCGACGAACTGCTGCCGATCTTCACCGGGGTGAAGCTCGTTATCGGCCCCGAATCCATCACCATGCTGGCCACCGACCGCTACCGCATGGCCCAAAAACAGCTCAAGTGGGACGCCGTAGCCACCGAAGAAGCCGTGGCACTGGTACCGGCCAAGGTGCTCTCGGAGGCATCCAAAGCCCTCCAGAACTCCGACGAAGTGCTGATCTCGCTCGCCAAGGAAGTTTCCGGCGACGGCCTCATCGGCTTCCAGGGCACCCACAACGGCGTCACCTCCCAGATCACCACCCGACTGCTCGACGGCGAATTCCCGAAGGTCGAAAAGCTGATGGAGATCACCCCGTCGGTCTCGGTTCGCGCCAACACCTCCGAGGTGATCGCGTCGGTCAAGCGCGTCGCGCTGGTAGCCGAGCGCAACACCTCGATGCGCATGGCTATCGAAGCCGGGGGCATCACGCTCGAAGCCGCGACGGGCGACCAGGCCCAGGCCGTCGAATCTTTGGAAGCGGTAGTCGAGGACCACTCCGGCGGCGAAGGGCTGGCGGTCACGGCAGCCGGATTCAACCCGCACTACCTGCAAGACGCCTTGAACGTGCTGGATTCGCCGTTCGTCTCCTTCGAGTTCACCGCCCCGGGCAAGCCCTGCGTGCTAACTCAGCTGGACGAAATCGACGGCGACCCCAGGCCGGGCTACCGCCACGTCATCATGCTGATGCGTCTTCCGGTTTAGGTGCGTGCGCCACAGCGTGCTGGCCGTGAGAGAATGAACCCCGTGTTTTCTCTGCCTGCCCTGATTTCTTCTCGCTTTGAGGCTGTTGTTGGCGTCGATCCGGAGCTGCGCGCGGCCACCAAGCCGCAGTTCGGCCACTACCAGACGAACGTCGCCATGCGCCTGGCCAAGCAAGCCGGGAAGCCGCCGCGCGAGGTGGCCCAGGAGATCGTCGAGAAGGTAGATCTGGCCGGGATCACCGAACCGCTGGAGATCGCAGGCCCTGGTTTTATCAACATCCGGGTGCTGACGTCGGTGCTGGCGAAGGTGGCCACGGACGTCCTCAACGATCCCAATACAGGGATTGAGAAGGTAGAACACCCACAGCGCGTGATCGTCGAGTATTCGTCGCCGAACGTCGCTAAGCAGATGCACGTGGGGCACCTGCGCTCGACGATCATCGGCGATTGCTTCACCCGCGTGCTCACCGCGATCGGCGAGGACGTCAAACGCGAGAACCACATCGGAGACTGGGGCCGCCAGTTCGGGATGCTCGTCGAGCAGATTCTGGACGAGGGGATAGACGCCTCCAAGCTATCTTTGGCCGAGGCCGAGGCGCTGTACAAGCGCGCGAACGCCCACTTCAAAGAAGACGAGCAATTTGCCGAGCTCTCCCGCGAGCGGGTGGTCAAGCTCCAGCACGGCGACGAGCTCACCCGGCGCATCTGGCGGCAGCTGATCGACGTCTCCAAGGCCGGTTTCAACGAAACGTACCGCCGCATGGGGGTTTTGCTCGACGACGGCGACGTCGTGGGCGAGTCTTTCTACAACGACGACCTGCCGGTGATCGCCGAGGATCTCGAATCGCGAGGGCTGGCCAAGATGGACGACGGGGCGCTGGTCATGTTCCTGCCCGGGTTCGAGGCCCCCGCGATCATCCGCAATTCGGCTGGCGGCTACGGGTATTTCATCACCGACCTGGCCACCATCCGTCACCGTGTGCAGTCCGGAGCCCAGCGGATCATCTACGTGGTTGGATCCGAGCAGATTTTCCACTTCAACCAGCTGTTCGCGGCCGCGCGTTTGGCCGGATACCTGCCCGACGACGTCGTCGCTGAGCATGTGCCCTACGGCATGGTGCTGGGGCCGGACGGAAAGAAGTTTTCTACGCGCGAGGGCACGGCCGTCACACTGAATTCGCTGCTTGACGAGGCAGAAGAGCACGCGGCACCCTCGATCGCGCTCGCGGCGATCAAGTACGCGGACCTATCCAACGCGCTGCAAAAGGACTACGCCTTCGACGCCGAGCGCATGTCGAAGACCACCGGAGATACCGGCCCGTACCTGCAGTACGCGCACGCCCGGGTATCCGGAATCTTGCGCAAGGCCGACGCTGAGGGCTTCGACCGCGACGCGGTGACCGTCGCCGCCGAGCCGGAGGAACAGGACCTCGCCATCAAGCTTTCGCGCTTCGGCGAGGTCGTGGACCAAGTGGCCGAAACGCTGCAGCCCCACCGGCTGTGCACCTACCTGTTCGAGCTGGCCCAATCGCTCTCCGTGTTCTATGAGCGCTGCCCGGTGCTCAAATCCGAAGGAGAGGTCAGGCGCTCGCGTCTGGCCATGTGTCAGGCCGTGAAACAGGTGCTGGCAAGGGGACTTGATCTGCTTGGAATCGAGGCTCCGGAGCGAATGTAGGCCCGGCTAGACTGATGCCGATGAGAAAGACCGCCGCCCTCCTTGCGCTGGTGTTGTTGGCTGGCTGCAGTTCGACCGTCGCGCCGACGCCGAGCTCAGCGCCGCCAACCACCCCGACGCCCACCCCAGAACCGGTGATCGGGCTGGCCGTGGGGGACTGCACAGGGAAGATCGACTTCGCGCAGCCGGCGAGCCGAGTTCGCCCGTCGACGTGTGAGAACCTGCACGCCTACGAGGTTTCGGCGGTGATCCCCGTTTCGGGCGACGAATACCCCGGCCAGGAGGCGCTGAAGAGCGAGGCTGTGGCCAAGTGCGGCACAGCGTTTACCGAGTACGTGGGCGTCGCGGCCACCTATTCGCGCTACACCTCGGCCTATCTGGCACCCGATGAAGAGACGTGGAAGACGCCGTCGGACCGCGAGATCGTGTGCCTGGTAGGCCAAGCCGGAAACTGGCTCGGCTCCGCCAAAGGCGACACGAATCTACTTCCCGACAAGGGAGAATGCACCGGGCCGAACAATGTTCCGCTGCTAGAACTTGAGGTCTTGCCCTGCGCGGCCGCCCACAACTGGGAGGTCTTCGCCGTTACGACCATCAAGTCGAAGAAGCTGCCGAGCGAGAAGAAGGTGCAGGAGATCGTCTCGGAGAAGTGTTCCGCGGGCTTTACGAAGTTCGTAGGTCTGGACGTCGAAAAATCGAAGTACGAGTACTCCTGGCGCTACATCTCCGACGCCAAACTCTGGCCCGAAGTGAAAGACCACCGGCTGGTGTGCATGGCCGGTTCGGACAAGACCACGACCGTCGGCACCCTGAAAGGGGCGAAGAAGTAGCGGCTTGGCCGGTTCGGTAGAGTGGCTGGGGCAAGGCAAAGGGGGGACGCATGTGGGACGCGTGGCGCAGCGCCGAGACCTGGCTTGGGATCTTGGCCGTGCTCGTGGGTGCGGTCATCGTGCGGGCACTGATCATCTTCGGGATCTCGCGTTGGACCAAGCACGTTGTCGCTAGGGCTAAGAAGCGCCGCGAAACGCCGTCGGGAACGCTCGGGGCACTGCGCAAGATCGCCGACCCCACGCTCTCCGAACGCCACGCCACCCGCACCCGAGCGCTGGCCGCGCTGCTGAACTCGATCGTCACGCTGGTGATCGTGACCGTCGCCATCGCAACCTGTATCGCGATGCTGGGGGTTCCCGTCGCTCCATTGATCGCGGCGACGGGCGTTGGCGGCGTCGCCCTCGGCATCGGCGCCCAGGGGCTCGTGAAAGATTTCCTGGCCGGGATTTCGATCATCATCGAGGACCAGTACGGGCTGGGGGACATCGTCACCATCGACGACCTGACCGGCACCGTCGAGGACATCGGGCTGCGCGTCACCCGGCTGCGCGATTCGACCGGGCAGATTTGGTACATCCGCAACGGCGAAATCGTGAAGCTGGGCAACATCTCCCAAGGCTGGTCGACGGCCATGGTCGAGGTTCCCATGAGCCCGCATGCCGACACCGATCGGGCGACAAAAGTGCTTGAAAAGGTGGCTCACGAGTTCGACTGCGACCCAGAATACGAACGGATCTTGGTCCAGCCCACCACAGTTGCCGGGGTCAACCAGGTGACGGGTGACCAAAAGACCATCATGATGATCGCCAAGACCGAACCCAACCAGCACTACGGCGTCCAGCGCGAGTTGTTGGCCCGTGCGGTGGCCGCGCTGGCAGCCGCGGGAATCCATGGTCCGCTGCCGTCGAGAGTTGGTGAAGCCGGGGTTTGAGACGCGCCCTCACCCTGCACGCACCATATCGTCATCCTGCGCAAGCGCAGCGCAGTCGCAGAATCTAACCCGAGGTGACCGTACTAGTCACCATAGGTTCTACGTACTATTCGTCGCTGTACACACTTCGCCGGGGTCGCCAGGGATCCTTCCCCAACACAAATAGCGATGTAACCGCTTGCTTTTGTGGCAGAATAGGCCGCGTGGGAGCGTCATTAGAAGATGTCGCGGCGGCGGCCGGGGTTTCTACAGCAACAGTTTCCAGGGCGTTGCGAGGATTGCCGTCGGTGACCGAAAAGACGACGGCCAAAGTCAGGGCGGTTGCGGAAAAACTGGGATATATTCCGTCGAAATCGGCATCTTCGCTTGCCAGCGGGAAAACCCGCTCGGTAGGCCTGGTGGTTCCGGCGATCTCGCGCTGGTTCTTCGCAACCGCACTGGAGGGTGCCGAGGATGCCCTGCGCGAGGCCGATTACGACGCCTTGCTGTACTCACTTCCCGACCGTATCCCCCCGCGCAAGCGCTTCGACGCCGATGTGCTGCGCTCGCGCGTCGATGCGGTTTTGGTGGCCTCGATCAGCTTCGACTCTCAGGAGGTAGAGGCGCTGCGCTCGCTGTCCCTCCCGGCGGTGTTTATTTCGATTCCTGAAGAGGGTTTCCCGTTCGTCGGGATCGACGACTACGAGGCGGCAAAGACGGCGGTTAGGCACCTGATCGGGCTCGGGCATCGATTCATCGGGCATATCTCCGGCGCCATTACCGACCGCAACCCGGCCTCACCCACCCCGCTGCGCGAGAAGGGCTGGCGGGATGCGTTGCTGGAAGCCGGGCTGGTTCCGTCGACGAACCTG
Organism: Propionibacteriaceae bacterium; assembly: GCA_031272825.1. Taxonomy (GTDB): domain Bacteria; phylum Actinomycetota; class Actinomycetes; order Propionibacteriales; family Propionibacteriaceae; genus Propionicimonas. The sequence continues at coordinate 5,801 of JAISTE010000045.1, forward strand.
GTCGCGCCAACCGACATGTCCGCCGAATCCGGCTACTTGGCCGCCGACACCTTGATCGAGCGCAACCCGGACATGAGTGCGATCTTTGCCGCCTCGGATGAGACGGCCATGGGCGCGATGGCCGCCATCCGCGGCCACGGGCTGGTTCCGGGCGAGGACATTTCAGTGATCGGTATCGACGGCCACAACCTGGGCAATATCGTCGGGCTCAGCACGGTTGCGCAGCCGGTCTACGAGCAGGGGGTACAAGCCGCCCAGCTGCTGCTGGATGCGCTGGAACACGGAAACAGCGAGGTTGAGCGCCACGTCTTCGAAACGGAGCTGATCCAACGCGCCTCGACGGCTCCGGCACGGGATTGAGATCTCCCTCTCTCGCAAGATTGTGAACGGTATCGGCCCGATCCTCACAGCGATAAGAGGTATTTTCTGCTGAAAATGCTGACGGTCAGCCATCCGCAACTGATTTTCCGTTCACGATCTTGGAGGGGAGTAGACACCTGCGTAGTTACCCACCTCCACCGTCCCGCTCAAGACAGCCCTGGTGCCCGCCGGAGCGCCGCGCCACAAAATTCCTGAAAATTGGGAATTGCTTCCCAATCTTGGTTGGGCGTTGCACAAAATGGTTAATAGTTTTCTGAGAATCTAAAGGGGTTATTGCGGGGAGTTTGGGATTGTTCGGCTCGTCTGGGAATATCTTATTGAGTTCTCAGGAATGCGCACGTTTACCAAGTGGACAGATCGCCGAAATCGGCACTTGGCTAGCACAAACGGAGGCCCAATTTTCGCGAGCTTGAAGGAATCATCGGTAGTCAAGGGGGTTTTATCAGTATAGGATTCCTCGCAATTATCGACGAGGGCCGATAAGAGCCGAAGCAGGCGCAAGATATCGAGAACGGGGTATCGAAATGAAGAAAGTAATAGCAGGGATCTTCACCCTGGCGCTCGCTGCAACGGGGATGCAGAGCGTTCAAGCTGGGGCCGCGACGACGCCGGCCGTCCAGCCGCTGGCCGTCAAGGTTTACAAGCCGGTGATGGTGTCCGATTCGCTGGACGTGCATGTCACCTACGACAACCCGGACGAGTACAGCAATGTCGTGAAGTCGAAGCTGACCGGCTCGGCCACTCACACAATCCAGTACGACAGGAAGAAGAACACGGCCAAGAAGACAACCGAGTTCTACTTGACCATCGACGGCAAGAGGGTGTGGAAGAGCGACACCACCAAGGCTGAGGGTGTTGAGGTGAGCGTGCTCAGGGTGTCGAAGAACGAGCGGCTCATCAACATCGTCACTTCTTTCGTCAACGACTACATTCTGTCGGACAAGCTGTACCGCTACGAGGGTGAGAAGCTCAAGCTGGTCGCGAACCTGCTCAAGGCCATGCCGAAGCAAAGCGACTACAGGCAGTTCGTCGGCACGACGGTCGAGACCAAGAGCGACGGAACCATCGCCAAACATCTCACCCTTGAAGACACGGCTATGGGTCTGTTCCATGTGCGCGCCACCTTCAAGCTTTCCGGAAGCAAGGTCACCTTCGGGAAGAAGGCCATGAACATGTCGCTGTGGACGGGCGGCGATGGCGTCCACGTCAAGACCCATCACGCGACGGCCTATCGCAAGCTTCAGACCTATACCACCGCGGGAGGTACAAAGAAGGCTTTCACCGTAGCCAAAGGTCAGAGCATCACCATCGGCAACATGAAGGTCGTGAACGGGAAGGTCTACTTCCTGATCTCGATCGTGAAGAACTCTAAGGAGTACCGCGGCTGGATCAAGGCCGTCGATAAAAAGCTCATCAAGGAAGCGAGCTACGCAGCGTAACCACCTGCTAGTACGGATGTGGGCCCTGCTGGAGTCGGGGCCCACATCTGGCCAATATTTGGCCGCATCTGAACTTCAACTAGACGAAAACGCAACAACCAACACACAACACCAAACAAAGGGAAATCAATATGAAGAAAGCACTAGCAGGGATATTCTCCCTGGCCCTGGCTGCAGCAGGCATGCAAGCACATGCAGCACCAGCACCGGCAGCTGTACCGCAGATCGGAGAGCTCGTCCAGGCCGTCTTCTATGCCAACGGCGGCACACCCGTCGCGCAGGGCCGTTTCATTGACAAGGGCACTGAAATCGGCAAGCTGCCGACCACCAAGAGAATCAAAGAAGACGCCTGGTTCCTGGGCTGGTTCACCGCCGAAAAGGGCGGCACCAAGATCACCGCCCAAACCAAGCTCGACGAGGACGCCACCTACTACGCTCACTGGGACAAAGGCGTGACCATGGTGTCCGACAAGGCCGGAGTCAACGTCACCGCAAGCAACCCGACCGACTACACCTCGAAAGTCATCACCTCGACGCTTACCGGTGCGGACACCCACCAGCTTCAGTACTCGCGCAGCGACAACCCCGCGAATAGTTCGATGGCCTACACCTTGAAGATCGACGGCCAGGTCGTGTGGTCCGACGACAAATCCCAATATGACGACGTCGAGGTCAGCATCGTGAAGACGTCCAAGAACGAGAAACTCGTCAATATCGTCACCACCGGGACGAACGGTATCTTGCAAGGAGACAAGCTCTACCGATACGCGGATGGAAAGCTAGTCCAGGCCGTCAACTTGCTCAAGGCAACTCCAGGTGCACAAAACCGCTATATCGGCAAGACGATCGGCACATCCAACGGCACCGTCGTCAAGTACCTGGTGTTCCAAAACAGCGCCGTCGGTCTATACGAGGCGAACGTCACGTTCAAAATCTCGGGGAGCAAGGCCACCTTGGCCAAGAAGGCAGTCAATATCTCTATGCTAACGACAAAGAATGGTGTTACCGTCCACAGCGGCAATCACGTCACGGCCACAAAGAAGCTCCAGACGTATACCACCGCGGGTGGGACCAAGAAGTCCTACACCCTAACCAAAGGTCAGTCGTTCTGGATCGGCAACATGAAGGTCGTCAAGGGCAAGGTCTACTTCCTGACCTCGATCGTCAAGAAGTCCAAGGAGTATCGCGGCTGGATCAAGGCCGGAAGCACCAAGCTGATCAAGGAGGCGCACTACGCCAACTAACAGCTAACAACTAGCCAAGCGACTGCGGGCCCCACCCCTGACGGGGCCCGCAGCCGCTTTTAACTTGCCCCCGGCCAACCTCCAGTGAAAGAATGGCAGGCTGTGCCTAAGTGGCGCAGCGGGTGAAATATTTCAGTGTTTTCGCTTGTAGATCGCCCGAAAGTGGATGAGGACATTAGGAGAGAAATGAACAAGCCGGCTGGGGCTAACGTCGTGCTGAAGAGCCGCGCATACCTCACCCTGTTGGCGTGCAGAACCTGCGCGCTGTTTGCGTTCGCGTTCGCGCCGGTGGCGCTGAGCTTCGGCGTGTTGGGGATGCCTGGCGGATCGGCCTCCGTCCTCTCGCTCATCTTGTTCTTCCAGATGGCCCCGCAGGTGGTTCTCCAGCTGTTCGGCGGAGTCATCGCCGACCGCTACCCGCGCGCGCTGCTGATCGGCACGGCCGAGTTCATCGTCGGCACCTCCTGGGGGCTCTTGGGTTGGCAGCTTTCTCTCGATCGTCCGTCGGTTCCGATGATGTGCGTGTTCGCGGCCCTGATCGGCGTCGGCGGTTCGCTGGTCTATCCGGCGCTTACCGGCATCATCCCCGACCTTGTGGACGAGGAATACCTCACCGAGGCCAACTCCTACCTGCAGGGCGCCAACGCGCTCGCCCGTCTGATCGGCGTCGTCGCCGGCGGGACGGCCGTGGCCCTGTTGGGCGGCCCGCTCGCCCTCTTCTGCGCCACGGCCCTGTTCTGGGGTTCCTCGGCGCTCGCCTTCACCCTGCCCAAGATTCAACCCACAGGCAACAAGCAGGCCTCCATGGTCGAGCAGCTGAAGGAAGGCTGGGTGGAGTTTTCTTCCCGGCAGTGGCTGTGGGTGGTCGTGGTCGCCTATGCGTTCGTCACCTTCTTCTTCCAGGGGATCGTGGGCGTCCTCGGCCCGGTGCTCGCCAACGATTTCTACGGCGGCGCTACCGGCTGGACCTTCGTGCTGGCCGGCGAGGCCATCGGGGCGATCGTCGCGGTGGTCGTCGGCATGTATTGGCGGCCCAAGCATCCGCTGTACGTCGGTTCGGTGCTGGCCATGCTGGCCGGGCTGCCCGGCATCGGGCTTTCGTTTGTGATGCCTATCTCACTGGTGTTCGTCCTGGCCCTCGGCCTTGGCTTCGGCATGGAGATCTTCTCCATCTACTGGATGACGGCCATGCAGCTGGAAGTCCCCGCGGAATCGCTTTCCAAGGTCGCCTCCTACGACGCCTTCGGCTCGCTGATCTTCGCTCCGCTGGGCCTGATCGTGGCGGGCATGGCAGCCGACATCTTCGGCGCGACGATCTCCACCCTGGTCGCCTCGCTGGCCACCATCTTGGTGATGGCCTTGTCCTTGCTCTCCCCGGTGCTGCGCTCGCTCTCGCCGTATAAGGGACGCGAACAGGTGAGTGCTCAGGCGGAGGTTGCCTGAGCGTTCACACTTGTCCGGCCCGCGCCGCCGCAGTGCCCGCAAGAGCGGGCACCAGCAATAGCCGCGGTTGCACGTTTTCTACTCTTTAGTCGTCTTCGGGACATAAGGGTTGCCAGCCTCATGCAGGTTGCGTGAGGCTGGAACCACTGCCCCGCAGGACACAAAGGAGTCATTGTGAAATACATAGCAGGAATCTTCACCCTGGCACTCGTTGCAACAGGGATGCAGAGCGTTCAAGCGCAGGCCGCACCAATGCCGGCCGTCCAGCCGCAGGCCGTGAAGGTATACAAACCGGTGATGGTGTCCGATTCGCTGGACGCCTTTGTCAGCTACAACAACATGCCGGACGAGTACACCAATGTCGTGCAGTCAAAGCTCACCGGATCGGCTACACACACCCTTAAGTACGAGCGGAAAAATGCCAAGAAAAAGCAAGAATTATCATTGACCATCGACGGCAAGAAGGTGTGGAAGACCGACACCACTAAAGTCGAAGGCGCGGAAGTGAGCGTGCTCAGGGTGTCGAAGAACGAGCGGCTGATAAACATCGTCACTTCTTCTGTCAACGACTACCTTGAGTCGGACAAGCTGTACCGCTACAAGAATGAGAAACTCACGCTCGTCGCCGATCTACTCAAGGCCATGCCGAAGCAAAGTGACTACAGCCAGCCCGTCGGCACAACGGTGGAGACTAAGAGCGACGGAACCATCGTCAAATACCTCAACCGTCAAGACACTGCCATGGGTTGCTTCCGGGTGCGTGCGACCTTCAAGCTTTCCGGAAGCAAGGTCACCTTCGGAAAGAAGGCCATGAACATGTCCCTCTGGGCTGGACCTGATGGGAACTGGAAGAAGACCCAGAACACGAAGGCCAACCGCAAGCTCCAGACATACACCACTGCGGGCGGTACAAAGAAGGCTTTCACCGTAGCCAAGGGCAAGAGCGTCACCGTCAGTAAAATGAAGGTCGTCAAGGGCAAGGTGTACTTCCTGATCTCGATCACCAAAAACTCGAAGGAGTACCGCGGCTGGATCCAAGCCGTAGACAAGAAACTCATCAAGGAAGCGTTCTACGCAGCGTAATCACCGGCTAAACCACCTTGGGGACGGGTTCAACGCCCGTCCCCAAGCATTTAGAGCGACTCACGCAAGATTTCCTCGAACTCGGCTTGGTCCAACTTGGCCGGGTTTCCTTTCGACGACGACGCCCGGGCAGCGGCGACGGCCAGCTTGGGAACCAGTTCCTCGGTAAGACCCAGCGCCCCCAGCCCTTCGACGCCAAGCGCCCGGGCCGTAGCGGCGAACCACTCGATCCCGGCCTCCGCGTCGGCCTTGCCGGTCAGGTACAGGCCCACCTCGGTGTAGCGGCGCTCGGTATCGTCCTGGGCCCGGCCCGCGCGTGCGGCGGCCAGGTTCACACGCATGACCGCCGGCATCACCGATGCCGTGATCGCCCCATGCGGCGCCCCCAGCATTCCGCCCGCCGGGGCCGCGATCCCGTGGGCCGCACCCAACTTGGCGTTGGCAAGGGAAATCCCCGAGAACAAGGAGGTTATCGATAGGTCGGTGCGGGCGTCCAGGTTGGAGCCGTCCTCGTAGGCCGAGCGCAGCGAGCGGGCCGAGCGCAGCATCCCCTCGCGGGTGAGGGCGTCGGTTATCGGGTTGTGCGCCCAGGAAACGTACGGTTCGATGCACTGAACCAGCGCGTCCAGCCCCGAGTGGGCCGTCACCGACGGGGGGACGTCCAGCGTCAGCTCCGGATCGACCAACGCCACCTTCGCCAGCATCGACGGCGAACGCAGCGAAACCTTGACCCCATCCTCACCGGTGCCAGAGGAGACGACGCCGTTGGCCGTCACCTCTGATCCGGTGCCGGACGTGGTGGGTACGGCGACCACAGGCAGCGACGGAACCGAAAGCGGCTGCCCCTTGCCGATCACCTCGGCGTAATCCAGCGGATCGCCCCCGTTGGTGGCCAGGGAGGCGATGATCTTGGCCGAATCCATGGCAGAGCCGCCGCCGAACCCGACCACGACGTCGGCCTCATGCTGGCGGGCCAGCTCGGCCCCCGCCCGAACGACGTCCATGGTCGGCTCCCCGGAAACGGGGAAGGTCTTGTAGTCGGAAATTCCTTCCAGATAGGGGGTGACGCGTGCAGGGTTGGAACCGGTGACTATGAGCGGCCTGGAACCGAGCGAGGCGACGATGCCAGCGAGCTCGCGCACCTTGCCGGGCCCGAAAATGAGGCGTCCGGCTGTTGCGAATGTGAAATCCATAGGGCCATCATTGCGCGAATGAACGGCTCAGACAATCTCAAGGTAATGTTGTCCATCCCAAGATAGGAGTGAACGTGACAGTTCGTGACGTCATAATCATCGGATCAGGACCAGCCGGCTACACGGCGGCGGTCTACGCGGCCCGGGCGGGCCACAGCCCCCTGCTTTTCGAAGGGGCGCTCACCGCCGGCGGGGAGCTGATGAACACCTCCGAGGTGGAAAACTACCCCGGTTTCCCCGAAGGCATCCAGGGCCCAGACCTGATGGAGGCCATGAAGAAGCAGGCCGAACGTTTCGAGGCCGAGCTGGTTCGCGACGACGTCATCTCCCTCGATTTGAGCGGCGAAACCAAGATTGTCGTCGATTCGGAGGAGAAGGAACACCAAGCCAAGACGGTAATCCTCGCGATGGGCGCCGCCTACAAGACCCTCGGCCTTCCCGACGAGGAGCGCTTGGGCGGGCGCGGCGTTTCCTACTGCGCCACCTGCGACGGGTTCTTCTTCCGCGGCAAGGAGATCGCGGTCGTCGGCGGCGGGGATTCCGCCCTTGAAGAGGCCCTGTTCCTGACGCGTTTCGCCTCCAAGGTGACGCTCGTGCACCGCCGCGACGGCTTCCGCGCCAAGCAGATCATGCTCGACCGCGCCCAGGCCGACCCCAAGATTCAGATCGACATCAACTCGGTCGTCTCCGAAATTCACGGCGACGACAAACTAGAGGCCCTCACATTGACTGACACCATCACCGGTGCCGCTAGGAAGATCGACGCTCAAGGCCTGTTCGTCGCCATCGGCCAGTCGCCGCGCTCAGACTTGGTCCGCGGGCAGGTCGAGCTCGACGAGAAGGGCTACGTGGTGATTCAGCACCCGACCACCGCAACCTCCGTGCCGGGGGTGTTCGCCGCCGGGGATTTGGCCGATCCGAAGTACCGCCAAGCCGTGACTGCCGCGGGTATGGGCTGCAAGGCGGCCCAGGACGTCGGGTGGTATTTGGGGGACTAAACGGAATTAAACGAAAACGGCCCGCCAACCGCGGGCCGTTTTCGTATAGAACTACAGAACCGAGTCAAGCTCTTTTGCCAGGGCACCCTTCGGGCGGGCGCCCACGATCGACTTGACGACTTCGCCGCCCTTGAACACCAGCAAGGTGGGCACGGACATGATGCCGTACTGCGTGGGCGTGGCGGGGTTGGCGTCGATGTCGAGGGAGTAGAACGCGATCTTGCCCGCGTACTCCCCGGCCAGCTCGTCCACGATGGGGGACAGCTGCTTGCAAGGCGCGCACCACGTCGCCCAGAAATCCACAAGAACTGGCTTGTCAGAGGTCAAAACCTCAGTTGCGAAAGTGTCGTCTGAAACAGTCGAAACCTGTGCCATCACATCTCCTTCATTGCTCCCGAAAGGCCCGAGAGGGTTCACCAATACTAGTCGCCGCGCGCGTCCCAGTGGGGCAGCGGCGCGGCCAAGAGTTCGGGCAGCATGCCCAAGTATTCGTCGCGGCTGATTTGGACCACGCCCAGCGAGGCCAGGTGGGGCGTCTGCCACTGGGTGTCGATCAGGCGGTTTTCGTTGCCGTCGTCCAGCCGCTCGACGAGCGCGAGCAAGGCCACCTTGGAGGCGTCGCGGCCATGGACCGGGTCGTGGAACATGGATTCGCCGCAGAAAAGCCCCCCGATCGAAACCCCGTAGAGCCCGCCCACTAGGCGGCCGGACTTGGACCACGTCTCTACCGAGTGCACAACCCCCGTGCGGTGGAGCCGGTTGTAGACGGCCAAGATGCGGTCGTCGATCCAACCAAGGGGGCGGGAAGGGTCGGCGCAGTGGGAGATGACTTCGGGAAATGCCAGATCGAAGCTGGTGCGGTACTTGCGCGCCGACTGCCGCAGCGACTTGGAAACGCGCATCTGGCTAGGGCGCATGACGCCCCGGCGCATGGGGGAGAACCAGCCGACCTCGCGGCGGTTGAGCGGCATCGGAAAGACGCCCTCGCGGTAGGCGCGCAAGGTCGTCGCGGCGTCCATGACGGGGGACACGGCGATCAGATCCTGCTGCGGCCACGATTGCGGCATGTGGAAAACCAACTCGACCTCCTGCACCACCCAGTCTAACCAGCAAGCCAAGAGGCGACGGATTCAGACTTTTGGGTGATTAGCAGGTTTTCATTATCTTGTGTTGGCGTGTCGCTGACTACGGATTTTGTCTTTGCCCGGTCGGGTGACTATATTAACTCCTTGCCTGCCTCCATAGCTCAGTTGGTTAGAGCAGCGGACTCTTAATCCGCGTGTCCAGGGTTCGAGTCCCTGTGGGGGTACTGAACGAAGTGAAAATCCCCCACAGCGACGAGAACCCGTGAGGGTACCAAGCAAGACAGTCTCCAACTTATATCCGCTACTAATCCAACCGTTTCGCGTACTCACACCGACTCGAACCGGCACGGCGCGTCCATCGCACAGCACCACCCGTTAGGCTTGAGCGGTGAGATTTCGGAGTTTGGCGGCTGCCCTTGCCCTGTCCTTGCTCCCTTGCGCTTACCCCCTGCAGGCCAGTGCGCAGGAGGATCTGCAGTTGGCCGTCACCATTACGCAGGTGGAGATTTCCGGTTCCGGGAAGGACGCCAAACTCGCGATCTCCGCCGACGTCACCAATACCGGCACCGAACCCGCGTACTCGCCCCAGGCCTACCTATGGCGCGATACCGAACCGATTGCGAGCCTCGCCGCGCTTGAAGCCGCGCAGCTCGAGCCGAACCCCGGCCGGAGGATGAACCCTGAGGAAGCCTGCGCGTTTATACCCGAAATGCCTTGTAACTTCCGCAATCTCGCTGCCGAAAACGAGGCCATCTTGCCCGGCCAGACGGTGTCGTCGACGTGGACCGAGAACTTGTACGGCAGCCCCGACGCCACGCTCGGGCTTTCCGAGGCGACCCCTGCGGTGTTCGCCGTCGGCCTGCGCATCGACGCCACCCCCGACGGATCCGGGATCAACACGCGCTATAACGCGGGCACGGCTACGACCTTTATCTCGCTGGCGGGGGAGGCTGAGGCTCAGATCACCAACCTGGTTTACCTCTACTCGGAGCCGTCCAAGCTCTACGAGAACCTGTTCACCGACGAGCATCTGGCCGGAGAACTCAGCGGGCGGCTGCCCGGCCTGGTGGACGAGATCGGCGAGCAGGCGTCGTTCCTGATCGACCCTTCCTTGTACGACGAGATCGCCGATATGGCAGACGGCTACCAGGTTCTGATCGACGGCAAGCTCAAGGACGGCACCGGCCAGGAGGCGGCGAAGCGCTGGCTGGACGCGTTCCACGCCAAGCTCGGCTACGGCGGGGCGCGCACATTCTTCGCCTCCCCCGACACGCTTTCGTTTCCCGATGCGCTGGAGACCGCCGCTACGCAGGTTCCCGAAGCGCTCGCCTCACTGCCGCTGATCGTCCGTCCGCCCTCTGGAGGGGTCAGTGAACCGATCCTGGATTCGTACCGCGATCTGAAGCTGGCCGACGGCAAAGTCTTGAACCCGGCGGCGGTGCTGGCCTCCAACGTCGTACAGGATTACCCGACGACGCTGGACGGAACGATGATCCTCTCCGGGCAGGTCTCCGGCGGGCAGGACATCGCCTCGCTGCAGTACGAGCTTGCCGCGGCGCTGCTGGGAAACTCGGGGCAGCTGCGCGTGATCACCGAGCCCGAACAGGCGAAGCAATGGCAAGAACTCAACCCCGGCTGGCTCAAACACCGCTCCTTATCTGAACTGCTGGCGTCGAACCCGACAGAACCTGCCAAACTCTCCGACTGGAACCAGCGGCCCGCCGACGACAACACCGTACGCCGGGTGAAGGCGGCGCTGAGCGATATCGACCGCTATTCCACGCTCGTCTCCGAAGAGGGGAAACCGACGTTCGCCGAAACCCAAAAGGGGCCGTTCGAGCTGCGCGCGGCGTCGATGTACTGGCAGGGGAACAGCCAGGCGAAGTACCTGGGCGCGCTCATCGACCAGATCGGGCTGAAGTCCTTAGACGACAAAATCGAGCTCGACACCCCCGAAATGTGGGTGATGTCGAGCGAATCCAACGACTTCCCCATCACCGTCACCAACAACCTGCCCGAGCCGATCTCGGTCCGCATCCACGCCGAAAGCGAGAACTCTTCGCGCTTGTCAGTGCCCGATTCAGCTTTGGTGCGCATCGAGCCGGGGGTCAGCCAGACGGTCAACGTACGGCCCGTTTCCAAATCCGGCGGCGCCTTCACCTTAGAAATTTCCGCCCTGAACGACGCAGGTGAGCGAGTCACCAAAGAGGTGTCGGTGACGGTCACGGTCAACAACCTCTCGGCGGTCGGCTGGGTGATCGTCATCGTCTCCGGCGTGCTGCTCGTAGCTCTGACGTGGAAGCGGATTCGGGCGCGGAAGCGGGAAACGCAAGCAGGTAGTACCGGCGAAGACGAGTGAGGGAAATGGCGATTGGCTTCTCCCCGACCGTCTTGGATTCGTGCGCCCAACAACCTAATGAACAATCCACCCCAATAGGCAAGGGGGTCTGAGGGATTGTCCCCCAGGCGGTGAAGGGCGATTAGAATCGCCCTATGAAGCGCGTGAGGATTCGATGAACGAGATCATTGCCAACATCGCCCTGATCTTGTTGTTTATCGTGATCGGCGGGGTGTTTGCGGCGGCCGAGATGGCGCTGGTTTCCTTGCGTGAATCCCAGATCAAGCAGCTGTCCGAGAAAAGCAAGCGCGGCAAGACGGTCGCCCGGCTGGCTTCCGACCCCAACCTGTTCCTCTCCGCGGTTCAAATCGGCGTCACGCTCTCAGGGTTCCTGTCGGCGGCTTTCGGCGGCGCGCTGCTTTCCGACAAGCTCGCCGGGGTGTTCGTCGGCTGGGGAATGCTCGAATCGGTGGCCTCTCCCCTGGCGCTGGTGCTGATCACGATCGTCATCTCGTACTTCTCCATCGTCATCGGCGAGCTGACGAGCAAGCGTCTGGCTATGCAAAACGCCGAATCCTTTGCGCTTGCTTTGGGTCCGTTCGTCGCCGCTATCGCCAAGGTTGCCCGTCCGGTGATCTGGCTGTTAGGAGTTTCGACGAACGGGCTGGTTCGCCTGCTCGGCGGCAATCCCGAGGCGGCCAGGGAAGAGGTTTCGGAAGAGGAACTGCGGGCGATGGTCGGGGCGTCCGAGACGCTGACGGCCCAAGAGCGCAAGATCGTCGACGAGGTGTTTTCCGCAGGCGACGTGTCCTTGCGTGAGGTGATGAGGCCGCGCACCGAGGTCGACTTCATCGACGGTGCCGAGACCTGCGCGAGCGCATTTGCCGAAGCCAAGACCCTGTCGCACTCCCGTTTTCCGGTTACCGGCAGGGACACCGACGACATTCTCGGCTTCATCCACATCCGCGATTTTCTCTCGCTCAGCCCCCGACAGCTCGAAGAGCCGGTGCGGCTGCGGGTCCGCAAGATCGACGCCTACCCCCAGTCGCTGAACGTGCTCACCGCGCTGGCGCAGCTGCGCGAATCCAACAACCAGATCGCCATCGTCAAGGATGAATACGGCGGAACCGCGGGGATCGTCACCTTGGAAGATCTCGTGGAGGAGCTGATCGGGGAGATTTCCGACGAATTCGACCTGGTTGAGCCCGAGCGTGCGGCCACCGAGGGCTCGGTCGAGCTCGACGGCTTGACGACCATCGAGGATTTCGGCGAGCGCTTCGGCTATGTACTGCCCGAGGGGCCGTACGACACGGTGGCCGGGTTTGTGATGGCCCAGCTCGGCGACCTGCCGCAGCGCGGCGACCGCGTCGAGGTAGAGCTGGAGGGCGAGGGCGGAACCAAGGCCCGCGTCGTGATGGAAGTGACCGAGCTGGACGGCCGCCGGGCCGCCCGGGTGCGCTGCACCAAGCTCGCCGAAATCGAGCCCGACGAGGAAGAATGAGCGAGCTCTCGGGTCGTGAGTTTGCCGGTCGTGAGTTTGCCGGGCAAGGGAGCGGCTCAGGGCCGAGCGCATCTGAGCCCGCCGCAGGCCGTCGGCTTCGTGAGCTCGCCGAGCGCGGCGGGGGCGAACTGTTGGGATTTGCGCTTGAGGACGTCGAACTTGAGGCAACCGGAACGGTCGCAAGCTACCGCGCGCGCATCCGCTGGCCGTACGGGGTGCGCGAGGAATTGGCGGGCATGGAGGGGGAGCGGGCCTGGCTCTACCCGCAAGATCCCGAGCTGCCCGGGCTCAAGGAGCTGGCATATCCCCAAGCCGCGGTGGAGTTCTGCAACGCGTACGAGATCTTTTCTGGCGGCGTCGGCGCCGGGTCGCTAAAGATTCAGATGGTCAGCTACCGGCCCACCAGACGGGCGGTAATTCGGCTGTCGGACGGCCGGGTAAGCGTGTACGCGAAGATCTATCGGCCGAGCGCGCTGGCCGAGATGGAGGAACGCCAGCGCATCTTGATCGAGGCCGGGCTGCCGGTCGCCCCGATCCGGGCCGTCGATCCGCGCGGGGTAATCGTCTCCGCAGCCCTGCCCGGCATCCCGCTGGCCGGTTTCCTGGCGGTCGGCCGTTCGCCCGTCGAGATTTCGACGCTGCTTGACCTGCTCGCCCGCTTGCCCGACGAGCTCACCTGGCTCACCCCCCGCACCTCCTGGGCCGACGCCCTCCCCCACTACTCCTCGCTGCTTTCGGGAATCTTGCCCCAGGCCGTCGGGCTTTTGGAAGAGGTGAAGACGGCGTTCGACACGCACCCGTACGTCTCGCGCACCCCCGAGCCGGTCCACGGCGACTTCCACCCGGGGCAGATCTTGATTTCGGGCGATCGCATCAGCGGGCTGCTTGATCCCGACACCGCGGGCCCGGGCCGCCGCGTCGACGACCTGGCGACGTTCCTGGCCCATCTCGTCACGCTGGACTACGACCCGCAGGCCAAACCGGCCCTCCACAAGCTCATCGCCGACTGGGTTCCGCACTTCGACGCCAAAGTCGACCCCGTGCAGCTGCGCGTGCGCACGGCCGCGGTGGTGGTCTCGCTCGCCCTCGGCCCCTACTCCTCGGGCGCGCGCGACTGGCGGCGTCAAACGGTACGGATGCTCAAGCAGGCCCAGGCGCTGGTGCGGCAGGTCTGAGGTTTACCAATCAAGGAGGTTGTCCCCCTGCACCATTAGGCTGTCCCTTGTGATTGAAAGAGCCTGGCGCTGGGCCCGGGGGCAAAGAGTCGGCCCGTGGGCTTTCCTGGGGTTGGCGGTGTCGCTGCTCGTTGTTTCGCTCAAGCAGCCGGATTGCTTCGGAAGCTTCCAGGGCAAGTTTTGCTACACCGACATTTATGTCCTGTACTGGAACCGCGGGCTCAAAGACGGCCTCATCCCGATCATCCAATCCGACCTTGAATACCCGGTGCTGACCGGCGCCTTTATCCAGCTCGCCCAGGCAATCGCCCGGCTGTTCGGAGCCCAAGCCGCTCCCGACCTGGCCGCGAACATCGTCCAGTCCTCGGCCGTCACGTTCTTTTGGGTAAACGCCGCCCTGTTGTTCATCTGCTACGCGCTGCTCGTGTGGGTGCACCTGCACTTCGCCAAGCCGATCGGCGCCTTCATGATCGGCATCTCCCCCGCCATCTGGCTCTCCGGCCTGGTCAACTGGGACGCCCTAGTGATCTTGCTAGCCTCGGCGGCGCTGCTCGCCTGGTCTAGAAAGCATCCGGCCTGGGCGGGAATCTTCATCGGCCTGGGCGTGGCCGCGAAGCTCTACCCGCTGCTATTCCTTGTGCCGCTAGGGGTTTTGTGTCTTAGGGCGTCGAGGTGGCGGGAGTACTTCATCACCTGCTACGCGTGCGTGCTCGCCTGGGCGGCCGTCAACCTGCCCTATTTCTGGCTCGCCCCCGCAAGATGGCTGGAGTTCTGGACGTTCAACGTCGACCGCGGCTCCGACTGGGGCTCCATCTGGTACGTCCTCTACCGCTTCGGCATCCGCATCGACAACCTCTCCTTGATAGAAGCGGTGCTGATGGTCGCCGGGACGGCCGTGATCTGTGTCCTCATGTTGCGCGCGCCCGTCCGCCCGCGGCTGGCCCAAGGGGTGTTCCTGATCACCGTGTGGTTCCTGGTGATCAACAAGGTCTACTCCCCCCAATACGTGCTGTGGCTGCTGCCGCTGCTGGTGCTCGCCCGTCCGCGCTGGCTGGATTGGGCGCTGTTCTCAGTCGCCGAATCGCTGTATTACTTCGAGATTTGGATTCACCTCACCTGGCTGTACGAAACCTACGACTTCACCACCGTCGACTGGCCCTACGCCCTCTCCGTTTTCCTGCGCATCGGCGTGCAGCTCTACATCTGCGGCCGGGTGATCGCCGACATGTACCGCCCGGCAAGGGACATCGTCCGGATCGACGGCGAGGGCCCGGACGAGGGGATACTCGCAGGTTGTGCCGACGCCAAGTGGCTGCGCCGCTTCATCGGCAACAGCGCTCCCGGGGTTAGGGCTATAAACGACGATGCGCCTGCGGGTAGCGGCTATCGCGCGAAGCCCAGCCACTAAACTCGACCCGTGCGCAAGAATCCCGGCCTCTCCCACCCGCGCCTGGTCGTCGAAACTTTCATCGCCACCCGGCTGCTGCTCTTTGCCACGGCGCTCTATGTCTCGTGGCAGGGGTGGGCGTTGGACGTCGTTTTTCAGAACTGGGATGCCGCGCACTACCTGGGTATCGCGGCCAATGGTTACGCCGACGAGCAATCGCTAGCGTTCTTCCCCGGCTGGCCGTGGCTGATCTCTACCCTTGCCAAGACGGGAATCCCGCTGGTGTGGGCCGGGGTTGCGCTGGCTCTGGTTTTCTCGGCGCTGGCCGTCGCCGCGCTCTACCGGCTCTACGGCTCTCGGGCGGCGATCGCCTGGACGCTCGCGCCCATGGCCGTGTTCACCCTCGCCCCCTACACCGAATCGATGTTCTGCGCCGCGGCTTTCTGGGCCTGGGAACGGGCGAAAGCGAAACAGTGGTGGGCCGCCGGACTGCTCGCGGGAATCGCCATGACTACCCGGGTCTCCGGGCTGTTCTTGATCGGGGCGTTGTTTATCCTCGCCGTATCCCAGGGCGGGCAGGTTGCCGAGTTCTTCCGTCGGATATTTTGGCTGATAATCCCGGTCGCGGTGCTGGCGGGATACCTGGTTTTCGTCCACGAAAAGACCGGACGCTGGGATGGCTGGTTCTCCGTGCAGCAAACCTACTGGACGCGCGGCTGGGCCTGGCCCTGGGAATCGCTCGGCCACACGATCGAGGCCGCCACCCCGGGATATTTCCCTGGGAACGACGCCAATTCTTACGTCTTCATGCTGGAGATCGTCAGCTGGGGTATCGGGCTGCTGGTTGCGGTCGCCGCGCTGCTTCGCCGTCAGTGGGCCGAGTCGGCGTGGGTTGCGGTGCAAGTGCTGGCCTTCTCCCTGTCTTATTGGCTGATGTCCGTAGTCAGAGCCGTTTTGCTCTGGTTCCCAGCCTTCGGGCAGCTGGGCGATCTGCTGGGCCGAATCCCCGAAAGGCCGCGGCGCTGGGTGAGCGGGGTGTTGGCCGCCCTCGCGCTGGTGTGGCAGGTGCTGTGGGCCTGGACGTTCTTCACCGGAAAGTGGGCCGGGTAGAGCGCCGGGAGTTGAGCTGCACCCGCGCGCGAAAGCGGGGGGTCGGCAAGTAAATCAATAAGTACGACTCTCGATGGGACGTTCAACCCTATTCGATATTGATATGAAAGGCCCTCGATTCTTTTCGGCATTCGGTTAGGCTTCTGGCATGGGTGCTGGGGAGGAGCAGTGGTCCAAGGACTGGATCCCTCCCGTCGGGGAAAACAAAGAAGAGCCGACGGGTGAACTCGCCAACGCCCGTAAAAATCAAGACTCGGAAAACACCGGTATCGAGCCGGAAGCCGACTCCCCAAATGCGGCAGACAACCCCGATTTGGGGCGGGAATCAGGAGCGGAGATAGCTGAATCCGGAAACCCTTATTCCCACACCACTGCCTCCCAAAATCCCATCCGCTTTCTAATCCCCTCCCTTGCCATCCTCCTGGTCATCTCGCTCGGTGGGATCGTCTGGGCGGCCCCGTCGATGTTCGGCGAAAATCCCCAGAATCCGAAACCCAGTCAAAGCGCCGCCCCGATCGATCCCGAACCGACCAACCCCGCCCAGCCGGGCCTGGAGGTTCACAACGCTCCCGACATGAGTACGTCGCTCCTGCACGGGGACAAGGCAATCTGGACGCTGGAATCGCTCAACTCCGAAACGATCGCCTACCAGAACTCCGATCTGGTGATCACCACCCCGGTGGCAAGCGCGAACACCTCGTACGCGCAGTTTTCCGCCTATAGCCTGGAAACCGGGGAGGAGCTGTGGAAATCGAGTTCGCGCAATACCGGCACCACGCCAACTTGCTTGGCCGAGCAATTCCAGAACCACGCGGTGTGCGCCAACGCAACGGGTGAACTCCCCTACCTGATCAGCCTGGAAACCGGCGCCAAGATCAAGCTCACCCAGAGCCCCAGTAAGTATGTTGCCGAGTTTTTCGTAGGCGGCGAGGCGCTCTACCTCGTCACCTCCGAGAGCGAAGAGCCCGGCAACGCAACCATCACCCAATACACCAGCCCCACCACGCAAACTTGGAGCGTCGAATACCTCGCAAACGCAGGGGATAGAAACGACGGAACGGCTTACAACTCCCGCCCGGCTGGGGTCTTCGGTGATCTCGTCGCCCCCAGCTTCGGACGTGCGGTGTTCAGCGCCGCCGACGGAACCTTCCTCGGCGGCCCAGGCTCTGCCTGCCTAGAGCCGTACGCCGCCGGGAAGAACATCGTGGTTTGCCGCACGCCAGCCGAAAACAAGGCGGTGAGCCAGCTGGCGTCTGTGGTTTCAGCCAGCGGCCAGCAGGTGCGTATCTACTCCACTAGCTACGATGTCCCGATCTTCGCCGAGCCATCCGCCTCAGATCCGCATTTGCTCGTGTTACTCGACTCCGAACGGCTCACCGTCACCGGCTTCATCCTTGAATCGCTCCGACCCTCCTGGGCGATCACCGTAAGTTCCCCGTCGGTTCAGGTGCTGTGCCGCGGCGGGGAGTGCATCATCGCCGACGGCCGTGCCCAGTTTGCCCTCGTGCAAACCTCCCAGCAGTGGCAGCGCCAGATCTCCGCTGAGGGGGCCCAGGACGTCAGGCTAGAAGATTTCGGAACCATCGCGGAAAACATCTTGTGGGTGGCCGTCGCCGAAGGAGACGAACGCCGCCGATTCTTCCTCGACGTCGGCTCTGGGGCTGCGCGCGAGACGCAGTATTCCTTCCACCCCAGCTCGTTCCTCGCCGGGGAAACGACCGCCGCCTACGCCCCCGACCGCGAGACACCAGAAAAGAGCGTAGTCACGGCAATAGAGGCCAGCCGCAATATCAGCCTTAAGCCTCCGGCTGGTTTCCGCACCTGCATGAGTACCCTCTCGACGCTCGCCTACGCCCAGTTCACCGGCGGCGAGGTGCTGGTCTGCGGCGGGGACAGCGGGTTCAGCGCCACCTTGGTGCTCGACGGCATGAAGCAGAACGTCCAAGTGCTCACCTACGACGAGGCCGGGTGGGAGCTTATCGGGGCCGAGTTCAGCGTGCTTGTGTATACCTGGGGCGGCCTGGTCACGGTGTGGGAAACGAACGGCAACCAGGCGTCGTATCACTTGGCGGCTACGGGGGATTATCGCTTTGGGACTTCGCAATTCGAGCCGACGGTAATCGACGGCTGCCCAAGCGCCGACACCCTGGCGTCCTACTCGATTTGGGAGGACGGCTGGATGCTCACCTGCGGCGACGGCGAGCGATTGGTTTCGGCCATCTGGAGCCTGGACTGGCGATCCGGCGTAAGCAGCGCCACAGTCGAAGATGTCAGCCTCGGCCACTGCGCATACGGCGACGGACTCAAGCTGTGCAGCTACTCGGCCCCGGCCGTCGTGGTGGTGAGTTCTGGGTGCCCGGCGGGCGCCACCTGCCCGTCGACAACCGAGGCCGACGTCCAACGCCAGTTTTCCGTCAAATACAACATGTTCGTGAACCAAGGCATGGGCGGCACCGGGCAAGGAACGGGGGACTACAACGTTCCCACCCCCCAAGAAACTGTTAAATCGCAGCTCTTCTATCTAGCCCAAATTCTGCTGAAATCGGCTGCGGCCAGGAGCGCGCTGGAACCCGCCATTGAAGGTTGCGGGGATTCTCTGGAACTGGCTCGGATCGTCGCCAACCGTGAAGAGCTACTTCGAGCGTTAGAGCGCACGCCCGTCACGCAGGTTCCGAACGGGCTTGAGCTGGTTGCGGAGCTGGAAACCGCCCTGGAGTACTCCCTCGAAGCCGACCGGGCGCTGCTGGCCTGGGCCGAATCCGATAGCTGCGACGTGGCCGACGCCAAAGCCGAAGCGGTCAACAAGAAGGCAACCAAACACAAGGAAAAGTTCGCATCCATGTGGAACGACCAGATCGCCAGGAAATACGGCCTGATCGAGTTCTCGGCAGACGATATTTAGGCTCAGGCCACGCGGTTCTCCAGCTCCTCACCGCCGGCGAAGTGTGCGATCTGCCAGGCCAGGAGCTTGGCGATCCGCGGGAAGAATGCCCTTGCCACACCGGCTTCGTGCGGGGTGATGAGCACGCCGGGGGTATGCCACAGCGGGTGGTTCGGCGGCAGCGGCTCCGGATCGGTGACGTCCAGTGCGGCCCGCACCCGTCCTTCCGTCGCTGCCTGCACCAGGGCCTCGGTATCGATTACGCCGCCCCTGGCGATATTCACGATGAGGGCCTTATCCGGCAGCAGGGACAGGCGTTTGGCGTCGAGCATCCGGAGCGTGGAATCGGACAGCGGGCAAGCGACGAAGACCACCTCGGCGCGCGGCAGCAGCGAATCGAGGGCCTTGAACGAGTGAACCGTCACCTGGGTTGGGCTGCCAGTCGGAATGGGCGCACCCGGGTGTGCCTGGGTGGGCAGCACGACGGTTCCGTCCGCTTCCTCCACGCGCGCGGTGGAGGCTACGCGCACGATCTCGCGGACCTCGAACCCGGCGACCCTGCGCTCGATCGCCCGTCCGATGTGACCGTAGCCGAGGATCAGGCAGGACTTGTCGGCCAGGTTGTCAGTGAAGTGCTGCTTCCACTGCCCGGCCTCCATCTTGCGAGAGAACTGGTCGATCTCTCGCAGGGACGCCAGCGCCAGCGCGACGGCCATCTCGGCCACCGCCGTATCGTGTACCCCAGAGGCATTGTGCAGCGTGACGCCCTTGGGCAGCACCGGCAGCGCGTGATCGAACCCGGCAGAGAGCAGCTGAATGTGCTTGAGATTGTGCAGTTCGCCCAGGTGCTCGGCAAAGCCCTTGAAAAACCCGGCATAAGGGGCGACGATAAACTCCGGATCGGAGCTCGGCACCTCCCCGTACTTGTAGACGTCCACTGTTAGGCCTTCGGGCCAGCCGCCCAGATTCTTTTCCACGGCCTCGGCCTGCTCATCCGGCACCCAGATCACGCGTTCCATAACCCCAGCATATGCTTTCCGGTGCCGTAACGGTTGGCAAGAATCGGGTGCCGCCCGTCATTCCGTTCCCCGCCCCACCAGACCCGTCCCGGGACTTGATCCGGGGCGAGGCTAAGACACAAACCAAATTTCGTAGGGGTAACCGGTGGGGGCCAGTCATGTATAGGCCGCCCCGGGTCAAGCCCGGGGACGGCAGGGCCGAGTCCGGGTACGGCGCTCCACCAACTCGTGACCCCGCGCTCCGGCTACTCGTTATCCTGCGCTCCGGCCATTCGTCATCCAGCGTTTCCCCTACTCGTCATCCCGCGCGCAGTCGCGGGATCTCTCCCCGAATACCTCCCAACACGACAATCGGCCTACGGTCGCACCCGGGCAGTAAGACTTAACCATGAAATCCGCTTTTTCCTGTTGCGGACTTCTTCACCCTCAGATGTTCGGGCTTCGCGCAGGCGTTGGTAGCCTGGCGTTGTGGGAGGTAGTCCCCGGCCGACTTGAAATAACAGTACAGTGAAAAGGCCGGGTAGGCGCCTCGCACTTTTGTTCACAGCAGCTGCAGACGTGTTCACTCGGCCCGGGGTTGGTCTCGTGCGGTTCCCTGTTCTTCCGCCCGCAATCGTCTACCCCAACCCCTGGTGGTCAACCCACAATCAATCCCGAGTAGTATGGGCAATTCAACTGAGTAGGGGATTATGGCAAGACTGCTGAGGCGGTTCCTGAAACCGTACCGGGGGCTGATTGCCCTTGTGGTGGTGCTGCAGCTCATGCAAGCGATGGCTTCGCTGCTGCTGCCGACCTTGAACGCTTCCGTCATCGACGAGGGCATCGCAAAACAGAACATTTCTACCATCTGGTACTACGGGATGCTGATGCTGGGCGTCACCGCGGTGCAGGTCGTCGGGCAGATCGCCGCCGCCTGGTGCGGCTCGCGCACCGCGATGAGCTTCGGCCGCGACGTCCGTGAGGCGATCTTCTCCAAATCGCTGGAGTATTCCTCCCGCGAGGTCGCGCGCTTTGGTGCCCCCTCGCTGATCACCCGCAACACCAACGACGTCCAGCAGGTGCAGCAAATCGTGCTGATGACGTCGATCATCATTGTCTCGGCACCGCTGACGATGATCGGCGGTGTGGTGCTGGCCCTGCGCGAGGACGTCGGGCTGTCGTGGCTGATCTTGGTTGCGGTCGTCGTACTGGGCATCGTGATCGTGTTCATGGTTTCGCGCATGACGCCGATCTTCAAGAAGATGCAGGCGCGCATCGACACCATCAACCAGGTGCTGCGCGAGCAGATCGCCGGCCTGCGCGTGATCCGCGCATTTGTGCGCGAGCCAACCGAGGAAAAGCGCTTTGACAACGCCAACTGGAAGCTCACGAAGACGGCGCTGTCCGTGGGCGTCATCATGGCGACGCTGTTCCCGCTCGTGTTCTTCATCCTCGACTGCTCCTCGGTCGCGGTCATGTGGTTCGGCGGCTTCCGCGTCCAGGCGGGAGACATCCAGGTCGGCCAGCTGACCGCCTACCTGTCCTACCTCACCCAAATCCTGATGTCCGTGATGATGTCGACGATGATGCTGATGATGGGCCCGCGCGCCGTCGTCTCAGCCGAGCGCATCATGGAGGTGCTGGACCGCGAATCCACGGTGAAAGAACCCGAGAACCCCGTCACCGATTACGTCCACACGCGGGAAATAAAGTTCGACGACGTCGCCTTCAGGTATCCCGGCGCCGAACTCCCCGTGGTTTCCGGGCTAACCTTCGACGCCGCTCCCGGCACCGTTACCGGCATCATCGGCTCGACCGGTTCGGGAAAGACGACCATGGTCAACCTCATCCCGCGGCTGTTCGACGCCACCGAGGGCTGCGTTTCTCTCGACGGCGTCAACGTGAAAAACCTCGATCTCCACGACTTGTGGGATCACATCGGGTTCGTCCCTCAAAAGCCCTACCTGTTCACCGGTACCGTCGCCCACAACCTCAGGATTGGTAAGCCCGACGCCACCGAGCAAGAAATCTGGGAGGCCCTGGAAGTGGCCCAGGCAAGGGATTTCGTCGAAAAGCTCGACGGGCAACTCGACTACGAGATCGCCCAGGGCGGCACAAACATCTCGGGCGGGCAAAGACAGCGGCTGGCGATCGCCAGGGCGCTCATACGAAAACCCGAGGTGTACGTTTTCGACGACGCCTTCTCGGCACTCGATATGGAAACCGATGCCCGGCTTCGGGCCGCGCTGAAGCCGGTGACGCGGGATGCGACCGTCATCATCGTCGCCGCCCGGATCTCGACGATCAGGGACGCCGACCAGATCATCGTCATGGAACACGGACGCATCGACGGCATCGGCACCCACGAGGAACTGTTGAGCAGTTGCCAGACGTACCAAGAGATCGTCGAATCGCAGTTCCAGACGGAGGGGGTGTGAAATGAGTTCGTCTGTGTTTTCTTTTCCTCCCATGTGGGCGGCGTCGGCTCCCGTCACCTGGGGTGCATCTTTCTCGTCGTCTGAAGGGACTTTCTCGTCGTCCTGTGTTGTTCTCGGGTCGTCTTGTGTTGTTCTCGGGTCGTCTTGTGTTGTTCTCGGGTCGTCTTGTGTTGTTCTCGGGTCGTCCTGTGTAGTACCCCCGTCGTCCTGTGTAGTACCCCCGTCATCCCGTGTTATTCCCCCGTCATCCCGTGTTATTCCTCCGTCATCCTGCGCGAAGTCGCAGGATCTCACCCGTAAACCCAAAGAGATGCTGCGACTTCGCTTCGCTGCGCGCAGCATGACGAGGGGAGGGTTTGTACGACCCACACCGAAGAAATGGTTTGGACCATTCACGCCGAAGAAAGAGGCGACACAATCCGCGACGATGGAAATGGGGGTGTGAAATGAGCGAAAACAACAACGAAGAGCGCAAGGCACCCGAGCGTCCGAAGTATTCTCCCAAGATGCGCGGCGGCGGGCATTCGCGCGGCACCGGGGAGAAGGCGATCAACTTCGTGCCGTCGCTCAAGCGGCTGCTCTCGCATCTATCCGGTGAGATCGCCAAGCTGGTGCTGGTGGTGTTTTGCCTGATCGTCTCCACATTGGCCGGGGCGGCCAACCCAATGATCCTGGGCTGGGGCACAGACGTCATCTTCAACTCGGTGCAGGCCGGGCGGGCGATCGACTTCGGCGCTCTGGGCCGGATTCTGCTGCTGGCACTGGGTGCTGCGGCGCTCAACGGCGCGCTTTCCCTGGTGTGCGGCCTTTTGATCAACGGCATCGTGCAGCGCACGATCTACCGGATGCGCAAGCAGATTGAGGAGAAGCTCAACAAGCTGCCGCTTTCCTACTTCGACCGGCAGCCGCGCGGCGAGCTGCTCTCGCGCGTCACCAACGACATCGACAACATCGCCCAATCCCTGCAGCAAACGCTGAACCAGGTTTTGTCCAACATCTTCACCCTGCTGTCGGTCATCGTCATGATGTTCATCATCAACTGGGTGTTGGCCCTTGTGACGCTGATAACGATCCCGATCGCCCTGGCGGTGACGGTGTTCGTCGGCTCGCGTGCACAAAAGCTGTTCACCGCGATGTGGAAGAACACCGGCGATCTGAACTCGATGGTCGAGGAGGCCTACACCGGCCACCAGCTGGTCAAGGTCTTCGGCCGCCAGGAGGAGACGCTGAAGCTGTTCCAGGCGAAGAACGAGGAGCTGTTCCAGGCCGCGTTCGGCGCCCAGTTCATCTCCTCGATGATCATGCCGCTGATGAACTTTGTCTCGAACCTGAACTTCGTGATCATCGCGATCGCCGGCGGCATGATGGTGATCTCCGGAAACCTGAACCTGGGCGGCGTGCAGGCGTTCATCGTCTACTCCAAGCGCTTCGCCCACCCGATCACGCAGCTGGCCTCGATGGCCAACTTGCTGCAGTCGGGCGTCGCCTCTGCCGAGCGGGTGTTCGAGATCCTGGACGCCGAGGAGGAGGCTCCCGACGGCGAGGGTGCGCTCCCGAGTGAGCGCGACGGTCGCGTCGGCTTCGAGCACGTCTCCTTCTCATACACCCCCGAAAAGCCGCTTATCAAGGATCTTTCCCTGATGGTTCGCCCGGGTTCGACCGTCGCTATTGTTGGGCCGACGGGTGCTGGAAAGACGACCATGGTCAACCTGATCATGCGTTTCTACGAGCTGAACGGCGGGATGATTACGTTGGATGGCGTCGACATTTCTTCGATTCGACGCCACGACCTGCGCGAGCAGATCGGCATGGTTTTGCAAGACACCTGGCTGTTCCACGGTACCATCCGCGAAAACATCGCCTACGGCAAGGTGGGAGCCACGGACGAGGAGGTGATCGCCGCAGCGAAGGCGGCATACGTCGACCGCTTCGTGCGCTCGCTGCCCGAAGGCTACGAGACGATGATCAACGACGAAGCTTCGAACGTGTCGGCAGGCGAAAAGCAGCTGATCACGATCGCGCGAGCGTTCATCTCCGACCCGGCTCTGCTAATCCTCGACGAGGCCACCAGCTCGGTGGATACGCGCACCGAGCTGCTGCTGCAAAGGGCGATGGGCAAGCTGCGGGCCGACCGCACCTCGTTCGTCATCGCCCACCGCCTGTCCACAATCCGCGATGCCGACACCATCTTGGTAATGGAAAACGGCGACATAGTAGAACAAGGCAACCACGAGGAGCTGCTGGCCAAGCAGGGGGCGTACTACCGGTTGTATCGCGCACAGTTTGCGGGGCAGGA
>JAISTE010000090.1 GCA_031272825.1 Propionibacteriaceae bacterium
ATGCGGGCCACGGCCGCGGATTGCGCCTTGCGGATGACGTCCTTGCCCTCTTGCGGGTTCTTCTCGAACCAGTCGCCGAGCAGGTCGTTCACGACTTTTTGCACGAAGGAGCGGGCCTCGGTGTTGCCGAGCTTGGTCTTGGTCTGGCCTTCGAACTGCGGCTCGGCGAGCTTCACCGAGACGATGGCGATCAGGCCCTCGCGGATGTCCTCGCCGGAGACGCGGTCTTCCTTCTTCTTCACCAGCCCCCAGGTTTCGCCCCACTTGTTGACGGTACCTGTCAGCGCCGAGCGGAAGCCCTCCTCGTGGGTGCCGCCCTCGGAGGTGTTGATGGTGTTGGCGAACGTGTGGACGTTTTCCCCATAAGAGGTGTTCCACTGCATCGCGATTTCGAGGCTCATGGTGTGCTCGTCGTTCATCGCCTCCATGTCGATGATCGTCGGGTTCACCGTCTCCTTGTTTCCCGTCAGGTATTCGACGTAGTCACGCAGGCCTCCGGGGAAGTGGAAGGTCTGCTCTTTGGCGACGTCCTCAGCCTCGGCGTCTTCCTCGCCCTCTTCCTCGTTGACGGTCGGGCGCTGGTCGGTGAGCTTGATCGTCAGGCCTTTATTGAGGAAGGCCATCTCGCGGAAGCGCGTGACGAGGGTGTCGTAGGAGTAGACCGTCGTTTCGAAAATTTCGTCCGACGCCCAGAACGTGATGGTGGTGCCGACCCGTTCCGTCGCCTCAAGTTTTTCGACAGGGGCGTCAGGATCGCCCATCGTGAAGGACTGACGCCAGTGGTAGCCGTCGCGGTAGACGTCCGCGATCAGGCGTTTGGAAAGGGCGTTTACCACCGAGACGCCGACGCCGTGCAGGCCGCCGGAAATCTTGTAGCCGCCCGAGCCGAACTTGCCGCCCGCGTGCAGCACAGTAAGAACGACGGTCAGGGTCGAGATTCCCTCAGTCGGGTGGGTTTCCACGGGGATGCCGCGCCCGTTGTCAGTGACGGAAATGCCACCGTCGGGCAGAATCACGACCTCGATGTGGTCGGCGAACCCGGCCAGCGCCTCGTCAACGGAGTTATCGACGACCTCGTAAACCAGGTGGTGGAGGCCGCGTTCCCCCGTCGATCCGATGTACATACCGGGACGCTTGCGCACCGCCTCCAGGCCCTCCAGAACGGTAATGTTCTCGGCGCCGTAGTGGCTTTCAGGGGCAGCGTTCTCCTGGGGAGCTTCGCTCAACTTTCGTCCTCTCAGATGGAAAACCGCAACCCCGTAAGTCTACCGCGTCACCGCTCAAATCCTGGCATTGAAAGGCGGCCATGGCCGTTTGCGGGGCGCTGAGGGCACTTTGGGGCGATTTAGGGCGATCTGAGGACGGGGGTACTGGGCCGGGCCCGGGCCGTCCAAAGGGCCGAAAATCGAAATCTGCTCTTCCGCCCGCGGTTACCTGCGCGAAGGTAGGATATTTGGGTGAACAGCCCAGATGCGATCACCGCCATGTTCGTGGCCAACCTCAAGCGGTTGACTTTCGCGCTGCGCGTGCTTTGCTGCGCGACCCTCCTGGTTGAGGATTTGTACCAAACTTTCACCGCCGGTTTTGATTTCGGCATCGCCTCTTCCCTTGTCGGCATCGCCGTCGCGGCTACCGGGATGGCCGCGACCTCCGGCAATCGCGGTTGGATCATGCGGACGCGGTGGTGGATGCCGCTGGAGTTGGCCGTCGGGCCGCTGGTACTGCTCTCCCAACCCGATTCGGTGCTGGCGATGATCCACTTTTGTTTCACGATGTTCGACGTCTCATCTTCCAGGAAGCGCTATATCCCCTGGTCGGTGACGGTTTTGCTGCTGGGGTCGATGGCGGCCCACGTCGTCATCTTGAACTATTTCCACCCCGGGGAGCTGACGTACGTTATCTTGCGCAAGCTGCTGGTAATGGTGATCATCGGCGGCTGTTTCGTGCTGGGCCGTAGGGTGAATGCCCTAGTGCTGACGGCAAACTCGGCCTGGTCCCGTCTGGTTTCGGAAGAACGGGCCCACTCCCAGCTAGAGGAGCGGTTGTCCCTGGCCGAGGGCCTGCACGATTCGGTGACGAAGTCGATCTACGGCTCCTACATGCTGGCCGAAACCCTGGACGACGAGCTACAAAAAGAAGGCGGCCCGAACGCCAAGACGTCGGCGCTGCTAAAACAATCCCTGGCCGAGGCCCAGGAAGAAGCCAGGACGATGGTGCATTCGCTGCGCGGAGCCTAGCCGTATGTATCCCGCGGGCCGCGCCCGTTGACCGTCCGCTTTCCGTGTTTCCAGGATGGGGCCTTGGGGCCGAAGATCTGAACCCGGAGCACGGATCCGTCGCCGAGCTTCTCGTTGAGCTTGGCCACGAGCGCGGGCGCGAGCTCACGCAAGGTGGTGGCCCAGACGGTGGCGTCGGCCTGGACGGTGAGCACACCTTCTTTGAAGCCGACCGGTTTGGAGTGCAGGGCGTTCTTCTCTCCGACGAGCTGCGGCCACTCGGCCAAGACCTGCGCGAGCCCCACCTTCTTGACCCAGCCCTGCTGCTTGATGACCTCGGGCATGACGTCTGCGAGCGGCTGCAAGGATCCGTTGCGCACGCGCTTGGGCGTGGGCCGCGCCCCGCGGGCCTTGGCAGCCACCAGGTGGGCCAAGTCTAACCCGTGGTTATCGTGCGTCTCGCTCATGGGCTCACCCTACCCGCTTGATTGGAATGAAGACCGTATGGATATAGAACGAGGACCCTGGCGAACCAGGGCCCTCGCGAAGTACTCGTCCTATGAACTACTTGACGTTGATCTTGAAGGACTTCGTGGCGTTCTTCACTGCGGTGGAGTTGGAATCGTACTTCACCTTGATGTGTTGCTTGCCCTTGTTGGCGTGCTTCACCTTGATGGTGGTCTTGCCGTTCTTGAGCTTGGCAACGGAGAGAACCTTGCTGTTGGAGCTCTTCACCAAGGTGACATAACCCTTGGCAGCCTTGCCGTCAGCCTTGACCGTGATCTTGTAGGTGGCGGTCTTGTTCTTCTTCACAGAAGCGGCCTTCTTGACCGTGATCTTGGCCTTGGAGGCGACGGGAGCCGGAGCAGGCTTGGTGGCCTCAACGCCGTCGAGGATGATGGTCTTGGCGGCAGCTTCGGCAGCAACGTTGGCGTTGCTAGCGGTGGCGAGAACATTGAGCCCGCGGACGCGGATGGCGACGTCAGCGTGGATATCGCGATCCAGGTCAGCCTTGAGAACGCTGTAGGTTGGGCCTTCGCCGACAACCTCAAGAGCGGAGGCGCTGTGGTTGTTGGAAACCGCGCCACGGAACCAGGTGGCGGAGAAGGTGTAACCGTCGGGAAGGATCGGCTCGTTGAGCGCCTTGCTCGGACGCTCGAAAGCCAGGCCCAGGGTTGCGCCCACCTGCGGCGTACCGGTTACCTTAACGACCAGATCCGCAGCATCTTTCCAGATGCGAATGAGCGAACCCTGCGAGACAGCGGAGGTCTCGGCCTTGGTCGGCTTGCCATTGTCGTCGTAGGCATAGGCGAAGGTGCAGGTGTTGGTCAGCGTCTTGCCGAAGTCATTGATGCCAGGGGTATAGGAGGTGGCATCTTCTTTGTAGGTGACCTTGTCAATGATCTGGTTGCCCTTGTCGTCCTTGACCGGGTCGCCGTACTTGTCAACTCGCGGGACGTCCTTGGTCTTGGTGTCGACGATCTTGACGCCGTCGAGGTACAGAGTGGGGGTAGCGATGTCATCCTTCTGGCCCGCATGGGAGTCAGGGGTGCAGGTGGGGGTATAGGCCTGGCCGGTCGTCCAGGACGTGGACAGGCTGTTGTCAGCGAGATGCTTCGCGTCGGCCTGTGCCGGGGCGACCAGACCGCCGAGGCTGAGGCCGAAAGTGACGAGGCCCACAACGGCCGCCGTTGATTTCTTATGCAGCATATTGCTCCTTGTTGTTGTCTTGGCCGGGGGGCCAGGGGGAAGCTCGGAATTGAGTTCGACGTTTACGGTACGCCAAGCCCGGGGGGGGATGTCAAGTTTTATATAACGCTATTCAACATTTTGAGACTCTCGCCCGGGCCAGTTTCGGGCGCGAGACGGAAAAGTACGGCCTACGACGCCAAATAGGTCTTTCTTCGTATGTTACGGAAATCCGGTTGACCCCTTTCAGTAGTTCCCATTCACTTGCCATCGCCAGCACGCCAGAACTCCTGTACGAGCCCCAAAATGCCAGGTAAATACCTGGTTACGATCTGGTGAACCCTTCCGTACCGCGGCTCCTTCAGAGCCTCCACCGCAGGTTGAGGCATTACGCCGAAGGTTGCACCTATATATAGCCCGCGCATATTTCCCGCAAACTCACCCGCACGGCCCCCTTACTAAATGAGTCAGCAGCCCGCCAATAAACGAGCTACGACAGCGTAGGGCTGGGCAATAACAATAACTGAATAATAACTGAACGCACGTATACTAGATGGCGAACGAATAACAGCGATAACTAAAATACGCTTGCGCGGCGAAATACCGAGCTGCAAGCAACCCCGGAATCAATCCTGAAGCGCCCGCACGCTTCCCTTCTCCACCAGGTACTGCCGCCCGCCCAAAGCCTCCGGCACATCCGAGGCGACGGCCGCCGTGATCAGCACCTGCTCAGCTTCGGCAGCGGTCTTGGCAAGGGATGCCCGGCGGGTTTCGTCGAGCTCGGCAAAGACGTCATCCAGCATCAACACCGGCGTCATCCCCTCGGCCTTCAGCAGCTCGAAGGCCGCCAGCTTCAGCGCCAGCGCGTACGACCACGATTCCCCGTGGCTGGCGTATCCCTTGGCCGGGAACTCGCCCAGGTTCAAGGTGAGGTCGTCGCGGTGCGGGCCCACCAGCGTCAGGCCGCGGGCCAACTCCACGGGGCGACGGAAGTCCATCCGTCGCAGCAAAGCCTCCTCCACCTGCGCCTGGGTGGGATTCTCGGGCAGCTCGGTGGAAGTCTTATAGGAGGCGACGGCCAACTCAGAACCCGGCGCAATGTCGGCATATGCCGTAGCCAGCATCGGGTTCAGCTCGCCGAGCACCACCAGGCGGTGGTACAAGATGTCCGCCCCGAAGCGCGCGGCCTGTTCATCGTAGATGGGGAGCAACTCGGCGCTGCCCTCCCCCTCCGCGATGGATTTCAGCAGTGCGTTTCGCTGCTTCAGCGCCTTGTCGTAGTCGGCCCGCACCCCCGCCAGCCGCGGCCAACGCTGCACGAGCAAGCCATCGAGAAAATGCCGCCGCGTGGCCGGATCGCCCTTCACGATCTCCAAGTCCTCGGGAGCGAACAGCACCGTGCGCAGCGAACCGAGCACATCGCGCATCCGGCGCACTGGCGAGCGATTCACCAAAGCCTTGTTCGCCCGTCCCTCATTAATCTGTATCTCGACGCCCAACTTGCGATTGTCGTCGACCCCGGCCTGGATCTGGGCCTTGATCACCGCCTGCTGCGCGCCCTTGCGTATAAGGGGTGCGTCCGAGGCGACGCGATGGGATTCGAGCGTCGCAATATAGTTGACGGCCTCAACCAGGTTCGTCTTCCCCTGCCCGTTCGCCCCGACGAACACGCTCACCCCCGGCTCCAAGCTCACCTCGGCTACGGGGTAAGAGCGGAAGTCACGCAGGGACAGCTGGGAAACGAACATCGGCTCAAGTCTACGGGGTGGGGTTCATCCCATTTCTTACCCCGACTCTCCTCACTCGTGACGCTGCGCACAGTCGCGGGTGCCACGTTTCTCGCCCCACCACAGTAAGATCCCGCGACTACGCGCGGGATGACGATGTGGGTGTCGCTCCACTCGCAGTTTCCCACCCACACCAATCCAAGACTCTTCACCAGTCATCCCGACGCACCCCACCCACCATTCCGCACACAAGCGAAGCGATGTGGGTGCCGACCAAAACTCTTCCCATCCAGGGGTTACCGTCGCTCGCCAGATGTTCGCATACCTTGCCGATGTAGGTGCAGACCAAAACTCTTCCCATCCAGGGTCTCTTGACTCGTCATCCCGCGCGCAGTCGCGGGATCTCCATTTCCCCCGCCCCACCAAATCCAAGGATGGATCCCCTACCCTCGGGAGTCATCCTATTCGTCGCTACGCTCCTTGAGACCGGGCGCGGGCTTCGCCCGGCTGCGGTCTGCACCACGCGCTAGATGACGATGAACTTAGCCCCGTTGACCCATCCCCAAACGCGTTCTAGGGTGGGATTCATGAGCAAGGCACTGAATGTCCAGGCCATTGGCGCAATGGCCAAGCAGATCAAGCACGATATGCCCGAGGCCGAGCACATCCAATATCGCGATCTCGCCGACGGAAACATCGCCCCCGACGCCGTCTTCGCTAAGAACAACGACTACATCGGCGCGCTGGAAGAGAACCAGTTCCCCGACGCCATCATCCCGCCCGGCACCGACGTCACCACTACCGCCCTCAAGGACGCTCTCACCGACGACGAACTAGAAGTCGGCATGTGGGACTTCGACATCACCAAGCTGATGGCCCTGGCGTAGTTAGCGATTATCCGTCTGCCGTAGCTGCGGGTTCGGCTCGCGAAAAAACACCGCCCTGCGCGGAACCGCAGCGGCGAACCACCAACCCCGGGCAGTCGCGCTTCTCCCGCCCAGGCCGATCCAGTGCCCGCAAGTGCGGGCAGGCACTATTGTGTGGGAATGGACATACGCACCCTCCCGAAAGCCGAACTTCACCTGCACATCGAGGGGACGCTCGAGCCCGAGATGACGTTCCGGCTCGCCGAGCGCAACGGCGTCGAGCTGCCGTGGGCTTCGCTGGAAGAGCTTCGCGCGCGCTACGACTTCGGCGAACTCCAGGATTTTCTCGATCTCTACTACGAATCTATGGCCGTGCTGCGCAAACCCCAGGATTTCTACGAGCTGGCCATGGCCTACCTGGCCAAAGCCGCCGAGGATGGGGTGCGTCACGCGGAAATCTTCTTCGACCCACAGGCCCACATCAAGAACGGAAACTCGCTCAAGGACGTCGCGCTTCCACTGTGGGAGGCGATGAACGACGCCAAGGAGATGTTCGGCATCACCGGCGGGCTGATCATGTGCTTCCTGCGCGATCTCGGAGCTGATGCGGCCGCCGACCTCCTGAAACAAGCCCAGGCAATCCGGCCGTTCATCATCGGGGTGGGCCTGGATTCGACGGAGGTCGGCTATCCGCCCGAGCTTTTCGAGGACGTCTACCGGGCAGCTAGCGAGATGGGCCTGCACCTCGTCGCCCACGGCGGCGAAGAGGGCGGGCCGGAGTACGTGTGGGGTGCGCTGAAGAACCTGCACGCTGAGCGCATCGACCACGGGCTGCAGTCCCGCGAAGACGCCGAATTGCTGAAATACCTAGCCGAACACCACATCGCGCTGACGTCCTGCCCGCTTTCCAACCTGCGCCTCAAGGCCATCCCCAGCCTGGAATCTCACCCGCTGCGCACTTTCCTGGACGCGGGAATCCCGGCCTCCGTCAACTCCGACGACCCGGCCTACTTCGGCGGATACCTAGCCGACACGTTCGACGCCATCACCGCGGCCCTCAAACTGACCGACGCCGAGTTGGTAACGCTGTGCCGAAACTCGATAGAGACGTCGTTCGCCGACGACAAACGCAAGAGCGAACTGCTAGGAGAGCTGGACGCGGCGGGGAAGTAGAGCGGATCCTGCGCCCACGCAATAGAGATCCTGCGACTTCGCGCAGGATGACGGGTAGAGAAACCCAGATCTCCAGAGTGGGCAACGCCAAACCCCAGAGATCCTGCGACTTCGCGCAGGATGACGGGTAGGGAAGCCCAGATCCCCAGAGTGAGCAACGCCAAACCCCAGAGATCCCGCGACTTCACGCAGCATGACAGGAAGGGAAACCCAGGCCCCCTGCGCAACCCCACCCTCGTCATCCCGCACTCTTCACCCTCGTCATCCCGCACTCCCCACCCCGTCATCCTGCGCGCAGTCGCAGGATCTACGATCCAAAGTCCACCCGAAAGCGGATCCTATTCGTCGCTTTGCTCCTTGAGACCGAGGCGCGGGCTTCGCCCGACTGCGGGGTAAGCACACCCAATACCCAACCCCAGATCCCGCCGCCCATCGCCCGTCCCGCCACCAACACTCACAATCCCGCCCGGTGCTTCTCAATTTCGGTTCAAGTTGGCATGATTGAGCTATGAGTGAATACGGCGGAATCCCAGACGAATCGGAGCAGCTCGACCAGATGCAATCCGACGACACCCTCATCGATCGCGGTGTGGACGACGTTCTGGACGAGGGCTACACCGCCCCCGAACGCTGGTCGGTGTTTATGCGCGGCGACGGAACCCGCGGCGACTCCATCGACCAACGCCTCAGCGAGGAAGAACCCGACGTCGACATCGACGACGAATGGGATCCGGACGAAGACCAGGAGGTCGGCCACTCGCGGGCCGGGCGAATCGTGAGCTCGCAAGGCGGTTGGGACGAGGCCGACACCGAATCTGAGGCGCTGGCTGAGGACGTCGGGCTGGACGGCGGGGCGGCGAGCGCCGAAGAAGCTGCCGTACACCTGATGGAGGGCTGAGCACCAGGCTGGGGCCAGGTAGCTAGAATCAGTCCTGTCGAAAGGAACACTTGTTAGAGACCGAGCGGACGGTGAACATACCGTCTTCGATAAATATGGTCACCATCCTCGGCGCGGGCGATGAAAACCTGCGGGTGTTGGAGCGCGAGCTCAGAGCCTCCCTGCACGTGCGCGGCAACGAGATCACCATCAAAGGCACCGAGGCCGACGTCCAGCGCGCGGTAGACGTTCTCAGCGAGTTGGTGGCCATCGTCAGAACCGGGCAGGGGCTGCCTGTGGATGCCGTCGCCCGGGTGGTGTCGATGACCGCATCCGGCGAATCCCCCGCGGCAGTGCTCACGGCCAATATCCTCTCGGCAAGGGGAAAGACCATCCGGCCCAAGACGCTCAACCAGAAGCGCTACGTCGACGCGATCGATACCCACACCGTCGTATTTGGAATCGGGCCAGCGGGCACCGGCAAAACCTATCTGGCCGTCGCCAAGGCGGTGCAGGCCCTGCAATCCAAGCAAGTAAACCGCATTATTCTTTCCCGCCCAGCCATCGAGGCCGGCGAGCGGCTCGGCTTCCTGCCCGGCACACTTTCCGAAAAGGTGGATCCCTACCTGCGCCCGCTGTTCGACGCCCTGCACGACATGGTCGATCCCGATCAGGTTCCGCGGCTGATGAACGCGGGCACCATCGAGATCGCCCCGCTGGCCTACATGCGCGGGCGCACGCTGAACGACGCCTTCATCATCTTGGACGAGGCCCAGAACACCTCGATGGAACAGATGAAGATGTTCTTGACCCGCCTGGGCTTCAACTCGAAGATGGTCATCACCGGCGACATCACCCAGATCGACCTGCCGAAAGGCTCCAAGTCGGGCCTGCGCACTGTACCGGGAATCCTGGGAGGCGTGGACGATATCGAGTTCATCCGTCTGACCGGAAAAGACGTTGTCAGGCACCAGTTGGTGGGCAAGATCGTCGCCGCCTGGGACAAGTACGAGGCCACGCAGGGGGCCCGATGACGGCCAGACTTTACCAATGGGGACGGTTCCTTTTGGTAAAGGGTTTACCAAAAGGAACCGTCCCCATTGGTAAAGGAGCGAAATGATCGAAGTCAACAACGAATCCGGGCTGCCCGTCGACGAGCTGCGCTTCCAGCGGCTCGCCGCGTTCGTGCTCGCCGAGCTGTCCATCCACCCGCAGGCCGACCTGTCGATCCTGTTCGTCGACAAGGACACCATGGCGAACTACAACGAGAAATTCATGGGCCACGAGGGGCCGACGGACGTGCTCTCCTTCCCCATGGACGAACTGCGCGTTCCCGGACCCGGCGAACAGCCGCCGCTGGGGCTGCTCGGCGACATCGTGCTCGCCCCCGAGGTGACCGACGCCCAGGCAGCCGAGCACAACCGCACCCCCGCCCAGGAGGCCGACTACCTTCTCATCCACGGGCTGCTGCACCTGCTCGGCTATGACCACGCCGAAACCGAGGAAGCCGTCGTGATGTTCGGGCTGAACGACCGGCTCTACAACGATTGGAACAAGATAGCTTGAACACCCTGGATTGGATCTGGCTCGGGGCCGCGCTCGCCTGCGTGGTGCTCGCCGCCGTCGGCCTGAGCGTGGAATCTGCGTTCCAATCCATGTCCAAGGCCCACGCGAAAGAGCTTGTGGAAGCCGGACGCGGCGGGGCCGAGCGTCTGGCCGCCATGGTTCAAGACCCCTCGCGCTACCTCAACTCCTCCCACCTGCTGCGCTCGCTGCTGGAGATCGCGGCGGTCGTGTTCGTCGCGCTGGCGTTCTTCGACACCATGGTTTTCGACTGGGAGCGAATCCTCTTTCCCGCACTCATCATGACGGTCGTCTCGTTCGTGCTCTTGGGCGTCGTACCGGCGACGGTCGGGCGCCAGCACTCCGAATCCATCGCTTTGCGGGCGTCGGGGCCGCTGAAATTCATCACCTCGATCGTCGGCCCGTTCGCCCGGCTGCTGATCCTGTTCGGCAACGCCATCACCCCCGGCAAGGGCTTCACCGAGGGGCCGTTCTCCTCCGAGGCGGAGCTGCGCGAGCTCGTCGACATGGCCGAGGAGCGCGACCTCATCGAGGCCGACGAGCGCAAGATGATCCACTCGGTGTTCGAGCTCGGCGACACCATCGTGCGCGAGATCATGGTTCCGCGCACGGAGATGGTTTCCATCGAACGCGGAAAGACGCTGCGGCAAGGGATTTCGCTGGCTCTGCGCTCGGGGTTCTCCCGGATTCCGGTGCTCGGCGAGGACACCGACGACGTCATCGGCGTGTTCTACATCAAAGACGCCATGAAGCGGGCCTTCGACTACCCGGCGGGCGAGCGCACCGAAACCGTCGAGTCCATCATGCGCAAGGCCAGCTTCTGCCCCGATTCCAAGCCCGTCGACGACCTGCTCAAGGACATGCAGCGCACCCACTCGCAGATGGTCATCGTCATCGACGAATTCGGCGGAACCTCGGGTTTGGCGACCATCGAGGACGCCCTGGAGGAGATCGTCGGGGAAATCCAGGACGAATACGACCAGGAGGTGGCACCGGTCGTCGATCTGGGGGACGGACGCTACCGGGTTTCGGCCCGGCTCACCGTCGACGATCTCGGGGAACTGTTCGGAATGGATCTGGACGACGACGACGTCGACACCGTGCTCGGGCTGCTGTCTAAGCAAATCGGCAAGGTTCCGATCCCGGGAGCGAGCACCGACTGGAACGGCATCCGGCTGACGGCCGAACGCTCGTCGGGCCGACGCCACGCCATCTCGACGCTGATCGCCGAGCGGGTGCCGGAAGAAGAGCCGGCGGAAGATGAAGAAGCCGCAAGCTGAACTTGTACCGTCCTCTTTTTTCGTCTACCGCGATACCACCGTCCTTCCCTGTCTCCTCGTCATCCCTACTCGTCATCCCTCCTCGGCATCCCTACCCGTCATCCCTCCTCGTCACCCCTACTCGCCCTCCCTACCCGTCGCCCCAACCCGTCCCCCCCACCCGTCACCCCCCCCCGGCCCCCCCACCCGCCACCCCCAC
>JAISTE010000154.1 GCA_031272825.1 Propionibacteriaceae bacterium
CTTCTGCGGGGGCGTCGACACTCAGGATCTGCTGGTCAACGGCACCGAGGCTGAAGTGCGGGAAAAGGTACTGGAGCTGGCAGAGATCTTCCCCACCGGCTTGGTCATTTCCCCAAGCCACGAGGCGATCTTGCCGGACATCCCACCCGCCAACGTCGAAGCGCTGTTCTCGGCCTTGGGGCAGAAATGAGGGTCGCGCAGGCCATCGGCCTGCCTGCCGAAAACCGGGAAGCCTACATCCGCTACCACGCCGAAGTCTGGCCCGGAGTACTCAAGCAGATCACGGACAGCCGCATCCGCAACTACTCGATCTACGTGCTCGGCGAAACCCTGTTCTCGTATTTCGAGTACGACGGGGACGATTACGAGGCCGATATGGCGGCGATGGCGCTTGATCCGGAAACCCAGCGCTGGTGGGACACCGTCAAGCCGCTGCAGCGGCCCTTCGCAGATCGTCCCGAAGGCGCCTGGTGGATCGATTTGGAGGAGGTATTCCATCTTGACTGAACCCAGCAACCCGCCCGAGCGCAGCCTGGAAGAGCTCGTCACCGCCGTACAGATCGGCCAGGTTGAGCGCACCCTGGAGCTGGTTCAGGAGGCGCTGGACGACGGCGTGCGTGCGTCCGTCATCTTGCACAACGGGCTGCTGCTGGCCATGGAACGGCTCGGCGTGAAGTTCAAGAACAACGAGGTCTGGGTTCCCGAAGTCCTGCTGGCTGCGCGCGCCCTCAACCAGGGGACGCGCGCGCTCAAGCCCTACCTCACCGAATCCGATGCCCCGTTCAAGGGCAAGGTCGTCATCGGCACGGTTCGCGGCGACCTGCACGACATCGGCAAGAACCTGGTAAAGATGATGCTTGAGGGCTCGGGCTTCGAGGTGATCGACATCGGGGTGAACGTGCCCGACCAAACCTTCGTCGACGTCGTGCGCGAGCAGCGCCCGGACATCTTGTGTCTATCCGCGCTGCTCACCACGACCATCGACCAGCTGCGCTCGGTGATCGACGCGATTTCCGCAGCAGGGCTGCGCGATTCGGTGAAGATCTTGATCGGCGGGGCGCCGGTCACTCAAAGCTTCGCCGACGCCATCGGGGCCGACGGCTACGCCGAAGAGGCAGCGTCGGCGGCGAAGCTGGCCCGGGAAATCACCGCACTGGCGAAGCAGGCACAATGAACGAAGCCTGGAAAGCTGCCGCCGATCTGGCCGCCGTGGCCCAGATGGACGCCGCCGCGTTCAGCTTTCGGGAGCGCTCGCTAACTTGTACCGACGGGCACTACTGCTCGACGTCCTGCCCGCTGGCCGCCAGCGGAAAGTGTGATTTCCACATGTTCTTTCAGTTCGGCTGCTTCGAGGCCGAGCGCTGGGGCGGTCGCTACATCTCGTACTGTCCTTCAGGCCTCACCTTCTCCTCGGCCATCGTCTATTCCAAGCTGGAGGCCAACTTGGGGCTGGTCTTCGGCCCGGTCGTCCTCGGTGAGCTCTCGGACATGCGCTGGGACATGGGCGAGGATTTCGTTCCGGTGTTGCGCCAGCTTCCCAGCCGCAGCGCCACGGAGCTGGGCGCGCTCTCGCGGGTGCAGGACTCCTTGTGCAAGCACATGTCCGATCCGGATTCGGTGCCCGCCGAAATCCCGAGCACTGAAGTCGAGGAGCCCGAGCCGGAGGCCGAGGTTCAGGCACTCCCCCACTACCCCTTCGAGGTGGAGAACCGCCTGATTTCGATGATCCAGAAAGGCGACCGCACCGGCGCGTCCGAGCTGATCAACCAACTGCTCGCCTCCCTCTACCTGGTCGCCGACGGCGATTTCCCCAAGCTGCGCAAGCGCGCCACCGAGCTGGTCACGCTGTTCTCCCGCTCGGCGATCTACGCGGGGGCCGATTCCATCGCGATCTTCGGCGAAATACATTCCCTGGAGCGACGCCTCGCGTCCTGTTCCGACATCGAGGCCATCTCCGCGGTGCTCGTTTCCTTGTTCAACCGCTTCGTCGGCTACGTCTTCGATTTCTCTTCCTTCCAGCACGCGAACGCCATCCAGAAGGCCGTGGAGTATATCCGCGCCCACTACGCCGAGCGTCTGACGCTGGCCGGGGTCTCCGCGCAGGTGTGGATGTCGCCGAGCTACTTCTC
This sequence comes from Propionibacteriaceae bacterium, assembly GCA_031272825.1. GTDB lineage: Bacteria > Actinomycetota > Actinomycetes > Propionibacteriales > Propionibacteriaceae > Propionicimonas. The sequence goes on from JAISTE010000154.1 coordinate 2,130, forward strand.
CACGGTCTTCGCAGCCGAGATGGGCATGAACCTGACGGCCTACATCCAGTCCGTGCGCGTGGAGATCGGCAAGGAACTACTCGCCCAGACCCACATGACGATCGCCCAGATCGCCGCCGAGACGGGGTTCGCGGATCAGAGCTATTTCACCAAGGTCTTTACCAAGGCCGTCGGGATTTCGCCGACGGCCTACCGAAGGAAAGGAATGTGAGATGGATTCCCTGACCCCCACCCCCTCCGGCCTGCTTGCCGACGCCCTGGAAGCCGCCGGACACCACCTCCCCATGCCTTGCCGAGGCAGGCACACCTGCGGGAAGTGCCAGCTCTATGTTTCCGGGGCGGTTCTCCCGCCTAGCGAGCAGGAGGCGTTGTTGCTCGCGCGGTCTCCGCGCCCGGCCCTGCCCGGCTACGAGACGCGGCTTGCCTGCCTGGCGCGCATCTCGGGGCCGGTTTCGATCTTGGCGTCCTCGGTCTCGCAGGTGGCGGTTGCCCCCTGCGAAATGGGCCTGGCAAGCTACGACGGCACCAATCCGGACGCGCTTGGTGTTGCGATAGACATCGGCACCACCACCGTCACAGTGCTCGTCTTCCGCCTGGGCGACGGGGAGCGGTTGGCCGATGCGAGCGCCCTGAACCACCAGGTGCGCCACGGCTCCGATGTGCTCAGCCGCATCGACGCCGCGGCCTCGGTCGGGGTGGATACGCTGCGCGAGCTAATCGTGGAGCAGCTTGGCGAGCTGTTGGCGGAGGCACTTTCGCGCGCCGACGCGACCGCCGACCAGGTCGAGCGCGCGGCGATAACGGGCAACACCACCATGCTGCACCTACTTGTGGGTCTGCCGGTACATACGTTGGGCGTCGCACCGTTTACGCCGGCCAGCACCTTCGGAGAGAGTGTTTCGGCCAGCTCGGTGCTGCCGGAGTTGGTGAATGCCGAGCTGTATCTTCCCCCGGCAATCTCGGCGTACGTCGGCCCGGACATCGTCTGCGGCATCCTGGCAACCGGCCTTGACAACGCCATCTTGGTGGATGTGGGTACCAACGGCGAGATGGCCCTGGCTAACGGCGGACGCCTGTGGTGCTGCTCGACGGCCGCGGGCCCGGCCTTCGAGGGTGCGGAGATCTCCAGCGGTATGCCTGCGCTTCCGGGTGCTATCGACTCGGTCTCTTATTCGGGCGGCAAACTCAGCTATACGACCATCGGCGCGAAGAAGGCTAGGGGGCTGTGCGGCACCGGGCTGATCGGCGCCGTCAACGCGCTGTTGGATGCCGGGATAATCGACGAAACCGGGGCCATGGAAGAAGACGCCGCCGCTATCGGCACGAGCTCGATTACGCTAGCCGCCTCCGACGTGCGCAAACTCCAGCTGGCCAAGGCCGCCATCGCCGCTGGAATCGAGACGCTGCTTTCCGAATCGGGCTGCGATGTGTGCGCGCTGCACTTGGCCGGCGGCTTCGGCTCGTACCTGGATCCCGTCCCCGCAGCGGGCATCGGCCTGATCCCCGAATCTCTAGCCGAGTGCGCCGAACCCGCTGGAAACACGGCCCTGACCGGTGCCGTCATGCTCGCCCTAACTCACCGAGCCCGGGAAGAAGCCGCCAAAATCGCGGCTAACGCAGTGGAGGTTCAGCTGTCAACAAATCCGGTATTCATGGAAAGCTACATAGACTGCATGGCCTTCCCCGAGCGGGAGTTGTGAGGTGGGTAAGTTGAAAATGACGGTTTTTATGGAAGCGCACCCATCCATCGACCTGCTTTCTGTGGAAACCTATCTGGCGCGCATATCCAGCTACGAACAGGTGGTTTAAGATGAGTGCATTATGGATCGCATTTTCGCTTGAGGTTTCAATCCAGCCCGCATTCATGGAAACGTATGCTTTCCCGGAGGGGAAGGTTTGAGATGGAGTCGCTAATAGCCGCCGCTAAAGCCCACGGGTTTTCCCATGCGACTGAGGTAGATCCGTCGGCATTGGTTCCCCGCGATGAGGTACGCCAGATGTGCTCGGCAAACCTGTGCAGCGCGTACGGCACCAACTGGATGTGCCCGCCCGCGTGCGGCCCGCTTTCGACCAGCACCCAAACCCTGCGCAGATTCCACGAGGGCTTGCTGGTGCAGCTAACAGCCCAGCTAGAAGACTCCTTCGATTACGAGGCCATGATGGCCGCCGACAAGCTCGCCAGAAAGCTAGTCTCCACGTTCCTGCCAACGGTAAGAGAACGCTTCCCCAAAGCCATAGCCCTAGGAAACGGTGCCTGCGACCTGTGCAAGACCTGCACGTACCCGTCGAAGCCCTGCCGCCGCCCAACCCGAGCCATCCAGTCCATGGAAAGCTTCGGCCTAGTAGTCTCCGAAGCCTGCGAGGCGGCGAACCTCCCCTACTACTACGGCCCCAACACGATCACCTACACCGGCTGCTATCTCCTGCGCTGAGCAGCTCCCCCGTCCCCGGACTTGATCCGGGGCGGCCCCGAAACCCCTCCCCCATCTCGTCATCCCGCGCGCAGTCGCGGGATCTCCTCCTGCCCCGGAATCCAGCAACCCCGCCCCGGACCCCGATCCGGGGCGGCCCCGAAAACCCGCTTCATCCCAGCGCTTCCCCCACCCCGTCATCCTGCGCTTCCCCCACCCCGTCATCCTGCGC
>JAISTE010000015.1 GCA_031272825.1 Propionibacteriaceae bacterium
TGGCCGCAATCAGCGAAGATTTCCCCGCAGAAGGAAAGCCCACCAGGCCGATGTCAGCAACGACCTTGAGCTCCATGTTGATCTTGCGGCTCTCGCCCTCTTCGCCCAGGAGTGCGAAGCCGGGGGCCTTACGTGTCGATGACGCCAGCGCGGCGTTGCCTAAGCCTCCGCGTCCGCCCTGGGCTACGACCAGCTCGGAATCGGCCCCGGTGAGGTCGGCGAGCAGCTCGCCGGTTTCGGCATCGGTGACCACCGTGCCGTCCGGCACCTTGAGCACGACGTCCTCGCCGTTTGCCCCGTTGCGAAGATCGCCCCTGCCCTGATCGCCGTTTCCGGCCTTGCGCTCGGAGTAGCGGTGATATTCGACGAGCGTAGTCAGCCCCGGATCGACGCGCAGGATCACCGACCCGCCGTTTCCGCCGTTGCCGCCGTCAGGCCCGCCCAGGGGCTTGAACTTCTCGCGTTTCACGGACGCAACGCCGTTGCCGCCCTTACCAGCGACGACGGTCAGGGTTACTTTGTCAACAAAGCTCGGAATTGCCACAGGCTGAAGCTTAGTGGCTCGGTGGTTGGCGCCCTACTGTGCAGTCGGGCCCCACGGGTTCTGCGGCTGCTGCGGCGGATTGGGCGGCTGCTGGATCGGCGGCTGCTGGTTGGGCGGCATGGTGTACCGTCCGCCGGTTTGCTGCCCAGGTTGCCCTTCCGGCTGCACTTGCCCAGGCTGTCCTTGCCCAGGTTGCGGCTGTCCTGGCTGACGAACCGGCGGCTGTCCCTGCTGCTGGATCGGCGGCTGCTGCACTGGCTGCCCGCCGGGCTGCTGCGGATAGCCGTACTTGGGCGTCGAACCATATTGGCCCGGCTGCCCGTACTGCTGCTGACCGTACTGCCCCTGCCCGTAGGCCCCCGGCTGGCCATACTGGCCGGGCTGCTGCGGATACTGCCCGTACGGCTGATACTGCGCCTGCTGCTGGGCTTGCTTGGCTTTCTTGTTGCGCGCCAGCACGATGACGAGCACGATCACCGCCACGACGACCACCAGCGCGATACCCAAGATGATCCAGGTCGTCGGGTTCAACCCTGCACCCGAGCTAAAGAGCCCGCCGGCGTCTTTCCCGGAGGCCAGCAGCCCCTCGCTGGAGAACAGCTCGCTGACCTGCGTCCAGGTGACGGTCGTTCCCGAGACCGTGCTGGTACCGCTGTGCTCGGTGACCTCGCCGGGGAACGTGACGGAAATCTTGAATGCGGAGAACATGGTATCGAGGCTGGTGCTCGCACCCGGATAACCGGAAAGCTCGGATTCGTCGACCTTCAGTTTGAAGGTGTACAGCCCGTCGGCGTGCGTGATGCCCTGATCCACAGAATCGCTGTTGAACCCGTCGATCGACTGGGTACCGGTGATTTCGCAGGAGATGTACTCACCGTCGTCGACGGCCTTGGTCTGGATATCGGTATCGGAGGAGAGGGAAGAGCCGAGCTTGTCGCACACGTTGTCCTCGGTGACCTCGGCCATGGACGCGTAGTCTTTCTCGATACCGACGACCGCCTGAAGCTGGACGTCGTTGTCACCCTTGATATCGACATTCATCTCAAGTTTCACGCAGCCGGCAAGCACCAGCAGCAAGGGAACGAGAACCAGATATTTTTTCACTGCCACTCCGATCTAGGACTAGGGCCAGAGTAGCAAAATGGGGATGCCCTGCGAGAGGACATCCCCATTTTGGAAGTTTGTGAAAATCAGGCCTGCACGTCTACAACCCTGCGGCCTCGGCGGGTGCCGAACGTCACTTTGCCCTCACGGAGAGCGAACAGGGTGTCGTCGCCGCCGCGGCCCACGCCCTCACCGGGGTGGAAGTGGGTGCCGTGCTGGCGAACGATAATTTCGCCGGTGCCGACGAGCTCGCCGCCGTAGCGCTTAACGCCGAGACGCTGTGCGTTGGAATCGCGGCCGTTCCTCGAGGAGGATGCGCCCTTCTTATGTGCCATTTCTTATCTCCTCTAGCTCTCGATAGCGGTGACTTTGACCTGCGTGTAGCGCTGGCGGTGGCCCTGGCGCTTCTTGTAGCCGGTCTTGTTCTTGTACTTGAGGATGTGGATCTTGGGGCCCTTGGTCTCGGCCAGCACTTCAGCGGAAACCTTGGCCTTGCCGAGCTTGCCCATGTCCGAGGTGACGACGTCGCCGTCAACCAGGAGGACAGGAGCGAGTTCGACCGAATCTCCGACTGCTGCATCGACCAGGTCGATATTCACAACGTCACCAACAGCCACCTTGTGCTGCCGCGACCCGCTGCGCACGATTGCGTACACGTCTAACTCGCTCTCTTCGCTTTTTGCATACCTTCGGTGAAAACACCGACGGCCTACTGTACTCGCGAACGCCAAGCCGGTGCAAATACATGAGCCGGGGGACGACCCCCAGCCCCCCGGGCGAAGTGGGCACGTCCGGTTCGCGGCTTACCGCGCCAAAGAATCGTTGTCTGTTGGATGGAAGAGTTCTGGAAAGACTCCCCGCTAGCCTCTCTCACCCGAGCTGGTTGCGCCGCAACAACGAGTCCACCTGCCCGCCGACGTGCCTGACGTGCCCCTCGTCCACAACCGTGAACTGGCTGGCATACGCCTGGTGCGCCTGGAGCAGACGGCCAAAGTCACCACCGGCGTCGTAGCTAGAACCCACGCCGATTTGCAGGAACGGAATCCCCAGCTGGGCAGCGGCCTTGGCGGCGGCGTGGTGGCAGCGGACGTGGTCGGGGTGGCCGTAGCCGCCCTCTTCGTTGTACGAAACCAGGACGTCTGCCCGCCAGTTGACCGCAGCGGCTGCGACGTCTCCCACCACCTCGTCGAGATTGGCCTTCGACAGGGCCCCGGCGGGGGAATCGTCGGCCGGGCCCGCGACTCCGTCTGCGACCCAGGCCATGCCCGAATCCGAGTATTCGCGCTCGGCCCGGCAATCGGCGCGGTTCGGCTGCGCCCCCAAGAACCCGGCGTCTTTCGCCCCGAGCGCCGCCAACGCGTTCCGGCGCTCGGCCAGCCGCAGCTCGACCAGCCCGGCCTCGTCCAACCTCTCAACGACGTCCGGGGTCGCCTCCCCCATCTCGCCGCGGGTCGCGGTGAGCACCAGGCATTCCTTCCCCTCGCGGGCAAGCGCCAAGATCGCCGCACCGGTGGAGAGAGTTTCGTCGTCGGGGTGGGCGTGGACGAACAAGAAGCGGCGGGCAGCGGAAACGTCCGCCGCATGCCGACGGTGAGCCGGCAGCGGGACTTGATCGTCGAGTTCGCCGCCGAGCAAGGCCTGGTACAGGTGTTCCATGGAGCGAACCATGCCAGACCAGGTAAAACGCCGCGCGTGAACCCGCGAGACCGTACCCATGCGCTCCAACAGCTTCGGGCGGGAAAGCAGCTTGGTGATGGCGACCGCCCAGTCCTCGGGCTGGCGCGAATCCATCAGCTGCCCCGTCTCCCCATGTACGACGGCCTCACGCAAGCCCCCCGCAGAAGATGCGATCACCGGGGTACCGCAGGCGGCCGATTCCAGGGCCACCAGCCCGAACGTCTCGGAGTGGGAGGTAACCAGCGACAGCTCGGCATTTCTAAACAGCCAGGCTATGTCCTCTCGCGAGAGCGCCCCGACAAAGTGCACCATGTCCTGCAAGCCAAGCTCGGCCACCAATTGGTTCAGCATCTGCTGATACTCGGCGAAGTCGGGCGAGTCCGCCCCGGCTATCACCAGGTGCGGGCGGATCGGCTCGGCGACCTCGGCCAGCGCCCGGATCGCGAGATCGGGCGCCTTGAGCGGCTGGAGCCTGGCGGCCATGGCGATGTACTTTGCCGAAGGAATGCCCTTGAATCGCCCGGGTATTGGATCGGCAGGGCATTCGCGCCTGGGACGGAAGAGGTTCAGATCCACCCCGGGGTGCACGATGGCTACCCGATCGGGATTGGCGCCGCAGCGCTCGATGACCGTGCGCGCCTCGGCTGCCGAGATGGCGATCACGAGGTCGGATTCTTGGGCGAGCATCGCCTCGCCGGGCACGCGCTGGGGTGATTCGGCCGGCTCGCCCTCGGCCAGCACCGAGCCGGGCTTGGCGGCGACGGAGTGGAAGGATTGCACGTGCGGGACGCCCCTGGCCCTGGCCAGCGGCAGGGCCGCAACCCCCGACATCCAGTGCTGGGAGTGGAAGATGTCGTAGTCGGCGTCGATTCCGGCCAGCGCCTCGGTGAACTGTGGGATGTACTGGTCGATTTCAGACTTCGCAAGCGGTGCCGTCGGGCCGGCGGTGAGATGAAGCAAGCGCAGGTTTTCGGCCAACTCCAGGACGTCGGGCTGGGAAGGGTCGGATCGGCGGGTGATGAGATCGACGCGATGGCCGAGCCTGGCCAATTCTTCGGCGGCGTGCAGCTCGACGACGTTCATCCCCCCGGCATCACCCGAACCCGGGGCGTCGGCGGGGGATGTGTGCATGGAAACCATCGCGATACGCAGCTGGGGCATGCCGGAAGTCTACTGAAACAGAGCCATCTCGTTGCGTCTGGCGAAGCGAGGCGGCGTCTCCAGCCTGACGTCGATGAAGCGCCTTACCGTGCGCACCAGGGCGCGGGATGCGGCGGGAAGCCGGGCCATGTCTTGTTCCGTTCGCGCGGCCAGCCCGTGCCCCTGACCCTCCATGGCTTCGAGTTTTGCCAGCTTCTGGCCTTCGGTCTCCAGGGCTGACTCGATCTCCTTGGGCGTTCCCATCGGATCTTCTGTGCCTTGAACCAGCAGCGAGTCTCCGGCAACCCGGGCCAGTTCATGTACGGAAATCCGCCACGGATAGCCGACGGGATGCAGCGGGAAACCGAGCAGCACCAGCCCCCGCTGGGGTTGGGCGTAGCAGCGGCAGGCGACGCGCGCACCCGCAGAACGCCCGCCGGCGACCATCGGCAGCCCGGGGAAGAGCACCGGCATCTCCGCCAGCGCGGCTTTCCAAGCGGTATCGAGGGTTTGGGCCGGGCCCGCGGCGTCGCGGCCCAAGACCCGCCAGGGCTGCTCGAAGCGCACGACCGCGATCCCTACGGGCGGCAACCCGCTTGCCAGCGCCTCCAGGTCGGGAGCGTCGACGCCTGCGCGGGCCCCGTGACCGAGCAGCAGCACCGCGCGCGCATCGAACGCCGGGTCAATGTACAGACGCCCGAGACCAGCCGGAGTGGCCACCTCCATAACGGCCTGGTCTGTAATCGCGTAGCGCATGACCTCCATACAACAAGAGTCGGTTTTCAGCGCGGTTACAGATTACTTTCCCGTACGTTTCATTTGTCCTTGCTTGCCAATGCTTTGGGCTTAAGCCCTTCGGCCCCGCATTCGCTGTGGGGCGGAAGAACTCACAAAACCAAGACAACTGCGATCACCGACTCTTGACTTCCCGAGTTTTCTGGCCGTCATCCCGCGCGTGAGCGAAGCGAGGTCATGCTGCGCGTAGTCGCAGTACGCGGGATCTCTCCCTATAACGCGGCGAGATGCTATTCGTCGCTTCGCTCCTTGAGACCGGGGCGGGGACTGCGTCCCGCTGCAGTCTGCGACTGCGCGCAGCATGACGGGGTAGTGTGCATCCAGTCGCACTTGTCCCGCCCACGCCGCCCCAATGCCCGCAAATGCGGACATACCCATCCCCCTTCTGGCCCGTGAGAGAATTCCCACGTGTTCTACAACATCTACGATCAGGGATTTGCTCGCGTCGCGGCTTGTTCGCTGCCCGTCGCGCTCGCGCAGCCGCTAGCCAATGCCGAGCGCACGCTGGAGGCCGCGAAGCTGGCGGCGAAACGGTCGGTGGCGTTGGCCGTCTTCCCGGAGCTGGGGCTCACTGGCTACTCGCTCGATGATCTGTTCATGCAGCAAACCCTGCTCGACGATACGCGCAAGGCCCTGGATTGGCTCGCCGAACGCACGTCGAAGCTCAATCTTGCGCTGGTCGTCGGTGCTCCCCTGCTCGTGGAGGGCCGCATTCTCAACTGCGCGCTGGTGCTGCACAAGGGCAAGATCCTGGGCGCGGTTCCCAAGCAGTACCTGCCCAACTACCGCGAGTTCTACGAGCACCGCCAGTTCGCCTCCGGCTTCGATGTGGATTCAATCGGATCGACGGACAAACGCGAGTTCCCCGTAACGGCCGCCCAGCTGTTCACCTGTGAGCAGTTCACCTTCGGCATCGAGGTGTGCGAGGACATGTGGGTTCCGCTCTCCCCCGGCTCGGAGGCCGCGCTGGCCGGGGCCGAGATCGTGGTGAACATCTCGGGCTCGCCGATTACCGTCGCCAAGGCGCGCGAACGCAAGCTGCTCGCCCAATCCTTCTCCGACCGGGCCAGCTGCGCCTACGTATACGCGGCCGCCGGGGCCGGGGAATCTTCCACCGATCTGAGCTGGGACGGCCAGACTTTCGTCTACGAGTGCGGCGAGCTTCTCGCCGAATCCGAGCGTTTCCTCGGCCAGACTATGACGGTTGCCGACGTCGACGTGATGGCGATACGGCAAAACCGCTTACGACAAGGCACTTTCGACGACAACCGCCGCGCCCGCGGGCTGGAATACGAGAAGGTTGATTTTGCGCTGACCGTCCCCAGCGGCGACCTCGGCCTAGAGCGCAAGGTGGCCCGCTTCCCCTTCGTTCCCGACGATCCCGAGCGACTCGATCAGGACTGCTACGAGGCCTACAACATCCAGGTTTCGGCGCTCATGCGGCGTTTGGCGTCGATCAATCAGCCGAAGATCGTGATCGGGGTTTCCGGGGGTTTGGATTCTTCGCACGCGCTGATCGTCGCGGCCAAGGCCCTGGATCGGCTGGGACGCCCGCGCACCGATATCCTCGCCTACACGATGCCGGGGTTCGCCACGTCGTCGGGCACGAAGAACAATGCCACGGCGCTGGCCCAGGCCCTCGGTGTGAGCTTCGAGGTGTTGGACATCAAGCCGACCGCCCGGCGAATGCTGCGCGAGCTCGGCCATCCCGCAGCCGACGGGAAACCCGAGTATGACGTCACCTTTGAGAATGTGCAGGCCGGGCTGCGCACCGACTATCTGTTCAGGCTGGCCGGGTACAAGGGCGGGATCGTGCTGGGCACGGGCGATCTTTCCGAGACGGCGCTGGGCTGGTGCACCTACGGCGTCGGCGACCAGATGAGTCACTACAACGTGAACACGGGCGTGCCGAAGACTTTGATCCAATATCTGATGCGCTGGGTGATCGCCTCAGGGCAGTTCTCCGCCGAAGTGGGGGCCACCTTGCAGGCCATCCTCGACACCGAGATCTCCCCCGAGCTGGTGCCGGCCAAGCCCGGCGAGAAGCCGCAGTCCACCCAGGACGCCATCGGCCCGTACGCGCTCCAGGATTTCAACTTGTTCTACACCCTTCGCTACGGAATGCCGCCGAGCCGGATCGCCTTCCTGGCCTACCACGCCTGGTCCGACGCTGCGGCTGGCCAGTGGCCCGCCGGGGTACCGGATGCCGAGCGCGTGGCCTACACCTTGCCCGAGATCAAGCGCTGGCTGCGGGTTTTCCTATCGCGCTTCTTCGGGTTCTCGCAGTTCAAGCGCTCGGCTCTACCGAACGGCCCAAAGGTGGTGCGCGGCGGATCGCTCAGCCCCCGCGGCGACTGGCGTATGCCAACCGACGCGAGCGCCGAGATCTGGCTCAAAGAGCTAGAGAACGTGCCGGAGTAGCGCCCGTCATCGGGCGCAACCAAACCTCGTCATCGGGCGCGAAGTCGCAGGATCCCAACGCACGATGATGCACCGAAGCAAGTTAGATCCTGCGACTTCGCGCAGGATGACGGGTGGGTTATTCCCTAACCCCTAGGGTAGGGAACAACCCTAACCTCTACTTCCTGCCGCCCTTGCGGCCGCTCTTCTTGCCGCCCTTGTGCTTGCGGTCGCCGCCGTCGGCGGGGGCCTGCGTCGCAACCGGGGCATCGTGAATGTGGTAGCCGCGGCCATTACATGTCTCGCAGGGCACGGTGAACGCCTCAGCCAACCCGGTGCCGATCTTCTTGCGGGTCATCTGCACCAGGCCAAGCGACGAAACCTCGGCGACCTGGTGACGCGTGCGGTCGCGGCCCAGAGCCTCGACCAGCCTGCGCAGCAGCAACTCGCGGTTGGCGGGCAGCACCATGTCGATGAAGTCGATGACGATGATTCCGCCGATGTCGCGAAGCCTGAGCTGGCGCACGATCTCCTCGGCGGCCTCCAGGTTGTTGGCGGTGACCGTCGCCTCCAGGTTTCCGGCGCTGCCGGTAAACCTGCCGGTGTTGACGTCGATGACGGTCATAGCCTCCGTGCGGTCAATCACCAGCGAGCCGCCCGACGGCAGGTAGACCTTGCGCTCCAGGGCCTTCATCACCTGCTCTTGGACGCGGTGGAAGTCGAACAGGTCACCGTTCTTCTCCCGATCCCAGCGCACCAGGCGGTCGGCGAGCTGCGGGGCGACGTGCTGGATGTAGGCGGAGATCGTCTCGTAGGCGTCGTCGATCTCGCCGTTGCCGTCGATCACGAGCTTCGAGAAATCCTCGGAGAACAGGTCGCGCACAATGCGGATGGTGAGGTCAGGCTCGGAGTAGAGCAGCTGCGGGGCTCCCCCGGCGGCGGCTTTCTTTTCGATGACCTCCCACTGGGCCTTCACTCGGTTGACGTCGCGGATCAGCTCTTCCTCGGAAGCCCCCTCGGCGGCGGTTCGGATGATGACCGACGCCTTGGATGGTATCAGCGAATCCAGGATGGACTTCAGGCGGTGACGCTCGTTCTCGGGCAGCTTGCGCGAGACGCCAGAGAGGTGGCCGCCCGGCGAATAGACGATATAGCGCCCTGGCAAGGACATATGTGCCGTCAGGCGCGCACCCTTGGTACCGACCGGATCTTTGGTGACCTGAACGACGACCGTCTGGCCGGGCTTGAAAGCCTGCTCGATCTTCTTGTTCTGGCCGGTCAGATCGAAGGCCTCCCAGTCCACCTCACCCGCGTACAGCACGGCGTTGCGGTGGCGGCCGATGTCGATGAACGCGGCCTCCATCGAAGGCAGCACGTTCTGAACCTTGCCCAGGTAGATGTTGCCGATCATTCCCGCAGATGACGGACGGTCGACGTAGTGTTCGACCAGAACCCCGTCTTCCATGACGGCCAACTGCGCGTAGTCCTCCGTCTGGCGGATGAGCATCATCCGGTCTACGGATTCGCGGCGGGCCAAGAACTCGGACTCGCTCAGGATCGGGGCGCGGCGGCGCGAGGCCGTGCGGCCCTCCCTGCGGCGCTGGCGCTTGGCCTCGACGCGGGTGGAGCCTTCGATTCCGGAAACCTCGTCCTTCACCGGCTTGTTGTTGCGCTTGGGATCGCGCACGCGCACGACCACGTTCTCCGGGTCGTCGTCGGCCTCGCCTAGGGCCTCTCCCCTGCGGCGGCGGCGACGGCGGCGGCGGCCCGTGCCGTCTTCCTCGCCTTCGGCGCCGGTCTCGGTCTGCTCGTTAGTCTCGGCCTGTTCTTGGGCTTCGGGCTGTTCTTGGGTTTCGGCGACCGCCTCAGAATCGCCGTTCTCCATCAGCTCTTCGCCGTCCTCGGAGCGGCGGCGGCGCCGGCCTCCTCTGCGGCGACGGCGGCGGTGAACCTCGCCGTCCTCGCTCTCATCCCCTGAAATGGCCGCCACCAGGGCATCGAGCGCCTCGGCGGCGTGCGGATCGACGGTCTTCTCGGCCTTGCGGTCGGCCACTTTGGACTTGAGCTGGGCCAGCTCGGCCTCCAGCGGATCGGTCGGGGTATCGGCTTTGGCTTCTTGCGCCTTTTGGGGTTCGGCGGCTTTCGCGGACTCGGGGGCCGGGGTCGCCTCGGGAGCGGCGTTCACCCACTTGGATTTCTTGGGGGCGGGAGCCTTGCGCGCTTCGGCCGCAGGGGTTTCTATCGCCGGGGTTTGGGCAGCCGGGATTTGGGCAGCTGCAGGAACTTCAGTCCCGGCGTCGGCCGCATTCTCGGCGCTCTTGGTGGTGCGCTTGCGGGTGCGGCGAACCGGGGCGGGCTTTTCCTCGCTGGTCGCGGTGTCAGCCGGTGCGCTGGCCGCGGCTTCTTCTTTGGGAGCCTCGGACTTCGCGGTTTCGGCGTTCTCGGCCTTCGGCTCAACCTTCTTGCGGGTGCGCTTGGGCTTGGGAGCCTCCTCGGCGGCAACGGGTGCAGCGTCCTCGGCAGAGCTATCTGCTGCAGCTTCCGTCTTGGGTGCGGCCTTCTTGCGCGTACGCTTGGGCTTGTCTTCAGCCGTCGTTTCCGCAGTTTCAACGGCGGACGGAGCTTCGGCGGCCTTCGCCGCTTCGGCTGCTTTGTCTGCTTCTATCTGTGCTTTGGTGCGCCGACGCCTCGGGGCCTTCGGCGCTTCAGCTTCCGGCGTGGCGGTAGGTTGAACTTCGTCTTCGAGCATATGCGCTCCTCAATGTCACTTGTCGCGGTGACCAGGTCTCAGGGTGCGCCTGGTTCGCGAGCAATAAAGCCTTTCGTGAGGGCCGCCAGCCTCCGCGGTCGTTTCCGTCGCGGTGAAGCTCCCCATGCGCCTGGGTGGCAACCCTGATGATCTTGTGATCGGCCTCTATTCTTCCACAAGATAACAATCTGGTCACAAAACCAAGCGTTTGCGCTTGTGAAAGCAGTGTGGCGACGGACGAACGCGTGTTTGCCGTCTGCCGTCAAAATCCCAACTTCCCTACCCCGTAACACTTGCCATCTGCCCTGCACGCGGGCAATATATTTTCACGAACCGGTTCAGGTTCGTCCCCCGGCTTCGGCCACAAATGCAGGAGAGACGATGAAGTTCCCGAAACGCGCTGCCCTTGCCAGAACTGCGGCACTGGCCCTGGTGATGCTGGTGATGACGACGACATGTGCGCTGGCCGTCCCGCCGAGTGAAATACACTCCGATTCCACCGAGCTGCTGCACATCTCTAACCCCGATCTCCAGGGGGTCGCCCAGCGCTGGCTGGAGCGGGTGAACGGGGGAAGCGACGTCGATTGGAAGGATCCCGATTTCGATTCCTACCGCGACGCCGCCGACAAGCAGGGCAAGGATCTTTGGAAGGCGATGGACAAGTCTTCTAACCCGGCGCGCCTGTGGCCGAAGGAGCAGTCGGATTTCGCGGTGAAAGACCGAATCTCGCGCGATATGACCCACCAATTCCAGAACCTGCGGGCGCTCGCGTTGGCCTACCGGCTGCCCGGCGGCGAGCTTTCCGGGGAGACGGACGTGCGCGATGCCGTAATAAGGGGAATGGATTTCGTGCGCCGAGCCTACGAGTACGACGGGAAAACCACCCACAAGGGCCGGGAGACCAACGGCAACGATAACTGGTACGACTACATGATTTCGTCCCCGGCGGCCATCGAGGACACGCTGTTGCTGCTCGCCAACGAGCTGGAGCCCGAATATCTACGTTCTTGGGCCGACGCCATCATGGGTTACCTGAGCCTGACCGACGTGCGCGACGTCACCTACACCGAGGACGATCAAACCGGCTCGAACCTGACCGACGTCCAGCTCACCCGGATCGGCGCGGCCTTGCTCGGCGACAGGCCGGACTGGATGGTGAAACCGGCCCAGGTCGTCGGCAAAACGATGGAAACCGTTCCCAGGGGAGATGGGCTGTATGCCGACGGTTCGATGCTGTTCCATGACGGTCTGCCGTACACCGCTGGCTACGGCGAATCCTTGCTCGACGGCATCGCCCGGCTGACCTCGCTGCTTTCCGGTACCCCGTGGCAGCTGCGCGCAGAAGACCGCCAGGCCGCCGTTTCCTGGATCAAGGAGGGTATCTTGCCGCTGCTGCAGTTCGGGCGTCTGCCAGCTGCGGTTTCGGGTCGGGCCATTTCCCGCCAGATCAAGGGAGGATACGAGGCTCAGGCGGCAGCCGACATGATGGCGCACATCTTGGAATTCGCCGGTTCGGAGGACATCTCGGCGGCCGACCGCGAGGTGCTGCTTTCCGCCGTGCGTGCCAATACCAAGACCGGCTTCGACTACATCGGCAGGGCCCGCGACCTCAAGGCGATTTCGGATTACAGGGCACTGTTCGCCGCAGGCGGTACCGAGCAGGCATGGCGGGGAACCAAGTTCTACGCCGGGATGGAACGCGCGATCCAGGCCACGGACCGGGCCACGGCCGTCGCGGCGTTTCATTCGTGGCGGGTGCTGGCCTACGAATACCTGAACACCGAAAACCGCAAGGGCTGGAACACCTCGGACGCGGCCCTGTACGTCTATACCGACGACCCCAACCAGTTCGGCGAGGCCTGGTGGCCGACGGCCGATCCCACCCATATCCCCGGAACCACCGCCGACCGGGCCGAACCCGAGCCGGGCGCGGGGGCGAACGTCTCGGGAGGAAACTACTTCTCCGGCGGGGTCTCCGATGGCGAGGCGACGGTGGCGGGCATGGCCGTCAACAAATCCGAGCAGGGCACGAGCGACGTCAAGGCCAACAAGTCCTACTTCTTCGCGCCCGACGGAACCATCGTCGCGCTGGGATCGGGGATTTCGGGGCACTCGCGCGCCGACGGAATCGACACAACCGTAGCCCAGCGCATCACCGACGGCACGCACGCGCTCACCGTCAACGGTGAGGCCGTGGAGGGCGAGCGCAGGTTCTCGCTGCCCGCGGGTTCCTGGATTCACCTGGAGGGGACGACTCCAGGCTCGGGCATGGGCTACTTCTTCCCGCTTGGCGGGGAGGTGACCGTCGCCAAGACGCAGAAACAGGGCTCCTACAAGGACATAAACCCTGGGGCCGTCGATCCTGAGCTGCCCGATTCGTACTCCTCGTGGTACTACGACGTGACGCTGAACCACGGCAAAACCCCAAAGAACGAGCGCTACGCGTACGTGGTGCTGCCCGGTTTCACGCTGGCCCAAACGCAGGAGTACGCGGCGAACAGCGATCTGCAGGTGCTGCGCAACGATAACGAGGCCAGCGCCGCGCGTTACGCCGGGCGGGTCTACGCGAACGTGTGGTCGAACCAAGGGGCGGCGGTCGCCGGGATTACCACCTCCTCGGAGGCGACCTTCATGCTGGTAGAGGGTTCTGCGCCGAAGCTGCACCTGGCATCGCCGCTGACCGACCACGCCCAGACGCTGATCGTCCAGGGATTTGCGCCGAACACGCAGATCACCGCGGGCGGAAGTACCTCGGCGGCCCCGGCAGATGGCCGCTACGTCTTGCAGCACGACGGCGTGTGGTGGTCCTACCTGCCGGTGAAAGACTGGCCAGCGTTGGTGGTGTGGGTGGCCGCGGTGGTGGGTATCGCGATCGCAACGCTGGTGTTCCGGGCGCTGACCTCGAAGAAGTCAAAGAAGGCTAGGGCGGCCAAGCGTGCGGCGTAATTCCTTGTTAATCGCCGGAACGGAGCCGCTTTGGCGAACTCCGTTCTCGTGGTGCCCACGTTAGTAGCCGCTACCAACATTTCAACCTTTAGGCCCTGTGCAGTCCCTGTGAATATGGGCCTTTCGGCCCAGGATGCGGACGGTTCTCGCAGGTTGGGACGGGCTTGGCTCGCAGCGTCCCCGGGCTTGACCCGGGGCGCGCCAACGAACCCCGCACTGACAAACTGAATAACCCACGTCCGCCCGCGCGAGTAGCATCCAACACATGCTCTTCCACACCGACGACGGAACCGGCCCAGCAGTAGTGCTCGTGCACGGCAACGGCGAAGATCACACCATCTTCGACAAGCTCATTCCCGTACTTTCCACGAATCACAGGGTTGTGGCCGTCGATCTGCGCGGGCACGGGCAGTCCCGCCCGCTGGACAAGGGCGAAGCGCTGCACTACCAGGACATGGCCGACGACGTCCTCGAGCTGATGGACGAACTGAACTTGGAGCGTCCGGCACTGGTCGGGTTTTCCGACGGCGGGATCGTCGGGCTGCTCATCGCCTCCCAGCACCCTGATCGGCTGGGCAAACTGGTGGCAATGGGCGCGAACTCCAACCCCGACGGGATTTCGGGCAACGTGCGTCGGGGAATGAAGATCGCATGGTTCTTCACCCGCTCCCCCAAGCTGCGGCTCATGCTGGACGAACCGCACCTCAGCGCCGATGATCTGGCCAAGATAACCGTGCCCACGCTGCTGCTGGCCGGTTCCAAGGATCTGATCCGCGAAACCGACACCCGCTTCCTCGCCCGCTCAATCCCAAACGCACAGCTCAAGATCGTGGACGGCGAAGACCACATGTCCTACGTAGTGCACTCCGAGAAGCTCTATCCGCTGATCGCTGGCTTCTTGGGGTGAGACGTCTTCTCAACCCCGTCATCTAGCGCGCAGTCGCAGCCCGCAGCGGGACGTAGTCCCCACCCCGGTCTCAAAGAGCGAGGCGACGAATAGGATCTTTGATGGACTTAGTACCAGCGTCTCCCCGTCATGTAATGCACCTCTCTACCCGTCATCTAGCGAGCAGTCGCGGGGTCTCGGTGACACGCAGCCCACGAAAGACCCCGAGTACTATTCGTCGCTTCACTCGCGCGCTAGATGACGGTGGAGTGGTTGCGCTAGATGACGACGAGAGTGACACCCAGCACCCGTCAGACCGAACTCAAAGCGTCGAGATGTCAATCACGTACCGGAAGTGGACTTTCCCGGCCACGACTTTGTCGTAGGCGTCGGTCACTTCGTCGGCGTTGATTAGCTCGATCTTCGCCCCGATGCCGTGCTCGGCACAGAAATCCAGCATGTCCTGAGTGGCCTGGATGCCGCCGATATTGGAGCCGGAGATGGAGGCGTGCGCACCCGCGAGATGCCCGCCGAGGTGGAAGCTCTGCGCGCCGGGCGGCATCCCGATGAAGCACAGTACCCCGCCCATATCCAGCATCTTGACGTAGGCGTCGACGTCGAGGTCATCGCTCACGGTAGAAATGATGATGTCGAAGGTATCGCGCAAGTTCTTGAAAGTCTCCGGATCTTCGGTGGCGTAATAGTGATCGGCGCCCAGCTCCAGGCCGTCGGCTTTCTTGCGCAGCGAACGCGAAAGCACGGTGACCTCGGCGCCCATCGCGTGCGCGAGCTGAACTCCCATGTGTCCAAGCCCGCCGAGCCCGACGATGGCGACCTTCTTGCCCGGCCCGGCCCCATAGCGCACGAGCGGAGAATATGGGGTGATCCCGGCGCACAACAGCGGCGCGGCTTGGTCTAGCGGGATCGATTCGGGGATGTGCAGCGCGTAGCCCTCGCGTACCACGATCTTTTCCGAGTATCCCCCGGCGGTAGGCAGGCCGTCGCGGCCGGTGTCGTTGTACGTCCAGATGGTGCGATCCTTGCAGGCGTTCTCTTCGCCGTTGCGGCAGTTCTTGCACACGCCGCACGAGTCGACAAAGCATCCAACCCCGGCGCGGTCGCCCACCTTGAACTTGGTGACGCCCTCGCCCACCGCCGAGACGATGCCCGCGATCTCGTGGCCGGGCGTGATGGGATAGTCGACTTTGCCCCACTCTCCCCTGGCCGTGTGGATGTCCGAGTGGCAGATGCCCGCGAACTTGATATCGATGACGATCTCATCAGGCCCTGGGTCGCGGCGGGTGATCGTCGTGCGTTCGTACGGCGCTTTGGCCGAGCGCATCTCCAGCGCTTTCACTTCGTATGGCATGTGGTGCTCCTTCGTCCTTGGAGCCACTCTATCGCCGACGGGCGTGGGCACTAACTCTTGTCCCGCCCACGCCACCACAGCACCCGCCAAGTACGGTTACCCACTCCACCCGTCATCGCGCGCACTATCGAGGGATTCTTAGGTTCAAGAAGTGGTGGAGTTGAGAGATCCCGCGACTGCGCGCGGGATGACGAGGCAGGAGAGAGAGATGGCGAGAGTTAGTGCCCGCACTTGCAAGCGCAGGGGCGGCCTCTTCCGGCTAGAAGACGCCCGACGCCCTCCAAAAGAAAAGGCCCGTCCGGTTGGACGGGCCAAGTGCTAAATCCGCTCGCCTGCGTGGCGCGGCCGGGCGAAGAGTCCGGCTAGGTACATGACGATGAGGATGATTCCGATGGCTGCCTCGATGCTTGGCATCGTTCCCCCTTTAGTGGTCGGTCGTGCTCTACTCTATGCAACGCTTTCGGCCTCGACAACGAACCCCCAGAATCTGCACAAAATTGCAAACGGCATTTTTGTCAAGGCGCCATTGTTGCAACTGGGTTACAAGTCTATTACGGGTTGCGCCGAACCAATCGGAGTGTCGGACGGAAGTCTGGGAGCCGATCCGGGGTAGGAATGAGATCTGGCTAACCGCATGACCAAGCCATATATGCATGTCGCCGCCCACCCTCATCTCGTCATCCCGCGCGCAGTCGCGGGATCTCTCTTGTCCCGATTCACAATGACCGGGAAACACCTGCTTTACCCGGACGTCCAACGAAGGATTCGCCCACCGCGTTTAGAATCTTCACATGTTGCGCACGCTCAAGGTCGCCGTTCTTTCCCTCGCACTGGCGGCGGGGATGCTGGCCGCCGGCCCCACTAACGCGCTCGGCGATTCAAGTAGTGCGCGCGTCGCATCCCCTGCCCGAACTGCTGGGGCTGAAGCCAAGCCGCTTACCGGAAAGCTGATCGTCGTCGATCCGGGGCATAACGGCAAGTACTCGGCAAAGTTCGCGACCAAACAAGTGCCCGCCGGCAACGGCAAGAAGAAGAACTGTCAGGCATCCGGAACCGCCACCAACGACGGCTACGCCGAGCACGCGTTCAACTGGGACACCGCCAAACGCCTCAAGGCCCAGCTCGAAGCCCAGGGCGCGAAGGTCGTCCTCACCCGCTCCAACGACAGGGGCTACGGGCCGTGCGTTGACGAGCGGGCCAAGATCGTCAACCGCAACAAGGCCGACCTATTGATCTCTATCCACGCCGACGGTGCCAGCGCGAAAGCCCGCGGATTCCACATCATCGTCTCCACGACGATGGCAGGCGGGAACAAGCTGGAGAAGAAGTCGCTGGCCCTCGCCAAGGCCGTCAGGGCGCGCATGGCAAAGACGAAGATGCCCAAGTCGAACTACATCGGCTCCGGCACTGCCCTGTCCAAGCGCTCCGACATCGCCGGATTGAATCTGCTCAAGCAAACCCCGGGAATCATGCTGGAGACGGGAAACATGCGCAACAAGACCGACGCCAAACTTCTGAAATCCAAGACCTTCCGGCAGTCCGTGGCGGTAGCCCTGCGCAAGGCCGCGGTGGACTACCTAGGCTAGAGGAAGGGGCGGAACCTACGGCTCGGGGTGCGGCTCTCACTCCTCCCGATTTGTCGAAGAAGGGCCTCCGTACTAATATTTCACTTCGTTGTCCGAGGGGCATTGGCGCAGTTGGTAGCGCGCTTCCATGGCATGGAAGAGGTCACGGGTTCGAATCCCGTATGCTCCACAAGCACCGTCAACCCGAAGGGTTGGCGGCATTTTTGGTTAACGAGCGATACCACGTCCTCCCACCTTCCAAGCAGCCCGGCCGAGGCACACGCCGCATCAATGCGGGCGAATATCTCCTCAATCACCCCTTCGAACGCTTTGCCCGCGGATCCGTGGAGGACGCCAGGACAGGGGGGCGACGCGCGGATCTAGGCACGGCAGGGCGCGTTTTGTCCCGGCACACTAACTAACATATGATGCCGTAGCGCACAAATAGTGCGTAATGGATATCGAGGCGCCGCGGGATCGCGCCGCCAGTGAGGAAAACAACATGTCGGAACAGCGCGATTATCCCGATCTAAGAGGGCGCCGAGTGGTTATTCCGGGCGGTACCGGATCGGTTGGCGAAGGCATTGTCCGGGCCTACCTCAGGTCCGGCGCCGAGGTCGTGGTGCCCAGCCGGTCAGAACGCCGGGCCGAAGGCTTCCGCGCCTTGCTCGAAGACGAACCGGGTCGGGATCGGCTGCATCTAGTGGTCGGCGACTACCTGACCTTGGACGGCGCGCAGCGCCTGGCCGACCGAGTAGTCGAGAGCCTTGGTGAGGTCAGCGACGCCGTAGCCACGATCGGCGGCTGGTGGGCCGGTCAGCCGCTCTGGGCGGCCAGCGCGCAGGCATGGGAGACCCACTTCGTCTCGCTCGCCACCGCCCACCTGGCGACCGCCCAGGCCTGGCTGCCGCGGATCGGCGCCGAAGGCGCTTACCAGGTGATCGGCGGGCTCTCGGCGGTCAAGCCGGTGCCCGGTTCAGGCATCGTGTCGATGCAGCAAGCCGCCCTGGTGATGCAATCCAAGGTGCTGGCGGCCGAAGCCGGCGGCCAGCGGCGCATCTTCCAGCATCTCTATGGCCCAGTGAACAATCGCAATCGGCCGTACGCCGACCCGTCTTGGAATTCAGCCGATGACGCCGGGCTGCTTTGCGCCACGCTGTCGGCCAACACCTGGGTGCCGTCAGACACCTTCGGTCTGAGCGACCGGACGCAAATGGCCGAGGTCATGGCCCAGATTTCGGCCCCCGCCCGAGACGGCGAAACGGCCGCAGCGACCAGCGGCGACGCCAAATGAGCGCGGCATTCCGGACCGGCATCGTCGGCCAAGAACTGAACGAAATCGGCGAACCGGGCGAGGCGGCTTGGCCGGAGCTGCCGGTCGAGCTGCGGGACTGCGCCTACTCGCCGGATCGGACCGGCTATGACGGAGTCAAGTCCAACTACCTGCGCGTCGGCAACCCCCGGCTGGTATTGATGGCCGCAAACGAGGATCAGGCCGGTGCGGCGGTGCGTTACGCAGAGACGGTGCGCCAAGCCACCGGGCAGGCGCCCCGGCTGTCCCTGCGCTCCGGCGGGCATGGGTTGAACGCCAGCTCAGTCAACGACGGCGGCATCGTGCTGGACGTTTCTCAGCTCAAGCGGCTGCGTTTCGAGGACGAGGCCGCCGGGCTGTTGTGGGTTCAGGCCGGCGCCACCTGGGGAGACGTGGCCGGTTTCCTGACCCCGCATGACATGGTGCTGACCAGCGGAAACTTTGGCGACACCGGGGTTGGCGGCTTGTCGAACGCCGGCGGCGTGGGCTACTTCGTGCGGGCCGACGGGCTGACTATCGACCGGCTGCGGGCAGTTCGGCTGATCGGGGCTGACGGCCGGGTCAGGCTGGTCGACGCGGAGGCCGACCCGGAGCTGTTCTGGGGCGTGCGCGGCGGCGGCTCGCAGCTTGGACTGGTCACCGACTACCTGTTCCAGGCTTCGCGCCTGGGGACTCAGCGGGGCGACGCCTCGGTGGTGCTGCAACGCGCCAGCTATCAGGCGGCCGACCTGGGCGGTTTCATGGCGGCCTGGGGCGACCTGATGCGGTCGGCGCCCCGGGAGTTCACTTCGTTCTTGCGGGTGCAGGCCATCGGCGGCGGGCGGCATGTGGTTCAGGCGACCAACGTCTGGAAGGGCGACGACACCGAGCGCGCACTACCCGTCCTCGAAGCCGCCGCCGGGTTGGCACCACTAGCCGGGCACACCGCCCACCTGCTGTCTTACCCGGAGATGGTGCCCACGCCGCGTCAGGCCCACTACGGTCAACAACAATTGCGCATGCGCGACGGGCTGGTGGACGTCGTCGACGCCAACTTGGGCGCGGCTGTGGCCGAATCGCTCAGCAGGCCGTCAGCGGTGCTCTACGAGATCCGCTTCTTGGGCGGGGCTGTGGCCGATGTGCCGTCCGACGCCACGGCCTGGGCCGGCCGCTCGCAAGAGGCACTGGCCGTGCTCTGGACCGAGCCTTTGGGCGAGGCCGCTCAGGATGACGCCTTCGCGCCGGTGCGGGCCCTGTCCAGCGGGGCTTACGGGGCCTACGCCTCCGACCTGCGGCCTGAGTTCGCCGAGTTCGTCTGGCCGGGGCCGACGGGAGAGCGTCTGCGCCGCCTTGCCCAGCGCCAGGATCCGCACCAACTGTTCAACCAAGGGCTGCGCCTAGCCCGCTAGCCGCCGAAGCTGGCGGTCGGCTGGCTGGCGGTGCAGGTTTGGCTAGGGCGGGTTTGACCGCAGACGGCGCCTTGAGCAACCATTGGGGCAACGGTTCCGCAAGAGCTGAGGGGGAGATTTACGATGGCGGCTGACTCACAACCCGACTATGAACACCTTTGCCTGTCCTTCCCGCAAGACGGCAAGGGCATCCGCGAGGTCATGGATCGGGTGGCCGACAAATGGTCGCTGCTAGTCATAGTCACCCTGGAAAAAGGCCCGGCCCGCTACGGCGAACTGCAGCACAAAGTGGTGGGCGTGTCGCAGCGCATGTTGACGCTGACCCTGCGCCACTTGGAGCGCGATGGTCTGATTACCCGGACGGTTCATCCGCAGGTGCCTCCGCGCGTCGACTACGAGTTGACCGACCTGGGCCGCACGCTGATCGCCCCGGCCCGGGCCATCGCCCACTGGGCCATGGTCAACTATCCGGCCATCGAACAGGCCCGCTGCGCCTACGACCAAGCGAACCCGGATCTCTAACCCGTCGTTCATTGTCGGCAAATTGCTGTAAATCCAGCTGCGCAACGACAATTTCCCGACAACGAACGCACGGGCTGATCCGCCCCGACCACATCACCCCTTAACAAGAAAACGCCGGGTACACCCGGCATTTTCAAGTGGTTTCAGGCTGCCTTCGGCAGGAAGCGCGTGAGGTTGGTGCCGCAAACCGGGCACTTGGCTTTGGCGATGCGCGTGCCCTTGGCGTTGACCTCGATAGCGCCTTCAGCTTCGCGCTTGGCCTTGCACTTCACGCAGTAGAACTCACCCGAATAAGTCTGGTCAGCCACAATTACTCCTTGACTAGTACGTATCCCTCTTGCGGGGACAATGACCCGCTCAGCTTACCCGTAATGGACGCTGCAAGCGACCGCGGCACACTAAATGTACGACGCCCAGAGCTAGGAGGGAGTATCGGTCTGACGCCCAAGTGTGGTTCCCACTACCGGCAGCTGGGGCATACCGCGAGGTTTGTGGCGGCCCAGAAACAATCGCCCCACCCACTTCCGGACGTACAAAACCCGGCGGATTTTCTCCCCTTCCCCCAAGGAGCCCCTCACGCCGGGCATGCATTAAAAGCGTAGCCAACGGCATAGTTTCAGTCCTAGGGCCGAAAGTTGGCTATTGGAGCGGCTTCGGGCCCAACTTGCTCGGGCACCGCTTCCCTGTGGTTCCCGAGGGGGGCTCACTGCACCGAAACCTGGCCGCGCCCAAGAATAGATTTGGGGACCGGGTTCGGCGGCACTAAGGCCGCCGAAACCGGCCCCCAGTTGCGAAGAGAAAGCCCCGTTCGGGCCGTACAGTCACCGCGCTGCCTCGCCGTGGGGGGAGGGGAACAACCCGCTCACGGTGAGGGAGGTGCCCAGCGCATTGGCGACAAGCCTGCGAACGTCCGCTTTCATAACGTCCTCTTCCCTCATGTCTCGCCCTAACTTCGGCCTCGTAGCTTCTTGAGCTTGACAATAGCTATCGTGCCATGCCTGCCTAACCGAAATCAAGATATTTGCGCAATTTCGCGTGTCTCTAGGGGGTTCATTGTGCGATTACCGAGCACGTCACTACGACAATGTAAGCATCAAACTTCGCGAGCGTAGCGATAGTGCAGCAGAACGAATACCACCGAATACTTTGACTGGGCTTGGGAGTGGCCCCTTGTCGGCCCATGAATCGGGAAATGGGCTGAAATCGCGCAGACCGGGTCATTTTCGGAGCGCCCCGGATCAAGCCCGGAGACGCCCAGGAGCAAGTCTGGGGAAGCCCCGGAGCAAGTCTGGGGAAGCCGAGCTTCACCACCCACTTTCCCTCCCCCACCACAGCACAGAGATCCCGCGACTACGCGCGGGATGACGAGGGGGGGTGAGAACCGGGATGACGAGGGAGGTAAGAATCGTGACGACTAAAGAGTAAGAACCGGGATGACGAAAGGGTGAGAACCGGGATGACGAAAGGGTAAGAACCGGGATGACGAGAGAGTGAGAACCGGGATGACGAAAGGGTAAGAATCGAGGCGACGAGAAGGGGCGACGACGTCCGGGGACGCCCCGGATGTAGTCCGGGGACGCCCTGACGACAGGACCCGACCCCAGCAGCTACACGATCCGGTGCATCCAGCCGTGGGCGTCTTCGGCGCGGCCGTACTGGATGTCTACCAGGCGCTCGCGCAGGGCCAGCGTTAGCTCCCCTGCGGGCTGCGGAACCTCGTACACGGCGTCCTTGGTGCGGAACGACTCGACCGGGGTGATGACCGCCGCGGTGCCGCAGGAGAATGCCTCCTGGATCTGACCGCTCTCAAGCCCGGAGTACAGCTCGTCGGGGGTGATCCGGCGTTCTTCCGTCTCGATGCCCATGTCCTTGGCCACCTGCAGCACGGACTTGCGGGTGATGCCGTCGAGGATGGTACCGGTCAGCGCCGGGGTGACGATGCGGCCGTTTTCGACGATCATGATGTTCATGCCGCCGAGCTCCTCCAGCCGGTCTTTGGAGGAGGGCTCGATGAAGAGCACCTGGTCGCAGTCGGCGTCGTAGGCCTCCTGGGTGGCCAGGTAGGAGGCGGCGTAGTTGCCGCCGCACTTGGCGTATCCGGTGCCGCCGATGCCGGCCCGGGCAGAATCCGCGGTGACGTAGATCTTCACCGGCTTCACGCCGTTTTCGAAGTACGGCTCAACCGGAGAGAGGATGACGGCGAACTTGACCGTCTGCGCGGCGCGCACGCCCAGGTAGTTCTCGTCGGCGAACAGGAAAGGCCGAATGTAGAGGCTCTTCTCGCCCTCACCGTCGGGTACCCAGCGGGCATCCAGTGCGACGACCTCATCCACAGCGCGCAGAAAATCGGCCTCGTCCACAGCCGGGAGCATCAGGCGGGCGGCCGAGCGGTTGAGCCTGCGGGCGTTCTCGTCGGGGCGGAAAGACCAGATGGAGCCGTCGGCCCAGCGGTAGGCCTTCATGCCCTCGAAGACGGTCTGCGCGTAGTGCAGCACGGCGTTGCCAGGCTGAATCTGGAAGGGGGCGTAGGGCTCGATCTTTCCGTCCCTCCATCCGTCGGCCTTCGTCCATTGGGCAGTGGCCATGTGGTCGGTGAAGTTTACGCCGAAGCCAGGCTTGGAATGGATTTCAGCGATGCGCTCATCGCTCGCGGGTTGGGGGTTGGGTGTAACCGGAAAATCAAGTGCCATGCGGTCATATTAGTATCTGGTTCGACGGACGAACTCCGGTTCTCAAGCTTGGATACAGGCAAATCGCCGCAGCGGACGCCAGCCCAGAGCGCTTCTTCCCGCCACAAACTCGCCCCCGCACAAGTGCCACCCGAGGAACAAGTATCAGGACGGACGGCAGGGAGCATCCGCACCCGCCGAAAAACTCACCCGCGGAACAGATATCAACTCACATGAATGGCAA
Organism: Propionibacteriaceae bacterium; assembly: GCA_031272825.1. Classification (GTDB taxonomy): domain Bacteria; phylum Actinomycetota; class Actinomycetes; order Propionibacteriales; family Propionibacteriaceae; genus Propionicimonas. Next base: position 23,311 of record JAISTE010000015.1, read on the forward strand.
GGAGGAGAGCACAGAAGAGGAAGGAAGACAGGAGGGAAGGGAGGGAGACAGGAAGGGATAAGCAGCGGCACCCATGTCCGTCCCATAATCCACAACAGCAAACGGCACGCGCTTCTTCCGCTGGTAGCGTAGGAATCGTGACTGATAACACCCTCATTGCGCCAGCGTCCTCCCAGGGCAACCACCGCGAGACCATCAGCGTCATCCCCGGCGACGGGATCGGGCCCGAGGTCGTAGCCGAGGGGCTGAAGGTGCTCAAGGCCGTCGTCGGCGATGACTACGACTTCGAGTTCCACAAGCTCGGGGCCGACCGCTGGAAGGCGACCGGAGAGGTGCTGCCCGACTCCGAGCTAGAGGAGCTGCGGCAAACCCGGGCCATCATCTTGGGTGCGGTGGGTGCCGCCCCGGGAGACAAGACGATGCCGTCGGGTATTTTGGAACGCGGGCTGCTGCTGAAGATCCGCTTCGCGTTCGATCAGTACATCAACCTGCGCCCCTCGAAGCTCTACCCGGGCGTGCACACGCCGCTGGCCGACTGGGTGGTCGAGCGCGGGCCAGTGGATTTCGTCGTGGTGCGCGAGGGCACCGAGGGCCTATATGCGGGCAACGGCGGGCGTTTCCGCAAGGGAACCCATCACGAGGTCGCAACGGAGGTGTCGCTGAACACTGCCTACGGCGTCGAGCGCGTGGTGCGCGACGCCTTTGAGCGGGCCCAGCGACGTCGCAACAAGGTCACCTTGGTACACAAGCACAACGTCCTGGTGAACGCCGGCGGGCTGTGGAACGAAACTTTCAACCGCATCGCCGCCGAGTTCCCGAACGTGGAAACCGACTATCTGCACATCGATGCGGCCACCATCATGCTCGTTCAAGATCCGCAGCGCTTCGACGTCATCGTCACAGACAACCTGTTCGGCGACATTTTGACCGACGAGGCGGGGGCCGTCACCGGCGGCATCGGCCTTTCGGCTTCGGCCAATATCAACGGCACCGGCGAGTTCCCCTCCATGTTCGAGCCGGTGCACGGCTCGGCGCCGGACATCGCGGGCAAGCACATCGCCGATCCGCGCGCGACCATCTTGTCTATGGCCATGCTGCTCGACCATCTGGGCCGCCCCGAGGACGCCAAGCGCATTGAGAAGGCCGTGGACGACGACATCGCCAAGCACGGCATGGAACAGCGTCACACCGAGCAGGTGGGCGACGCCATCGCCTCAGCGGTATAACCCGTAAGCCCTAGTTAAACGGTTAGAGCGCCCTCGAAGGGCGCCCTAACCGCTGGCAATACCTAAAGATTGAACCCGATGGCACGCAGCTGCTCGCGGCCGTCGTCGGTGATGCAATCGAGCGACCACGGCGGCAGCCAAACCCAGTTCACCGCAACCGACTTCACCAGGCCGTCGAGGGCGAAGTAGATGTCGTATTCCAGCGAATCCGTCAGCGGGCAGGTGGGGGTGGTGAGGGTCATGTTCAGCATGACGTTGCCCTCGTCGTCGATGAAGATGCCGTAGAGCAGCCCCAAGTCCACGATGTTGACGCCCAACTCCGGGTCGGTGACGTCCTTCAGCTTCTCGCGGATCTGATCTTCGGTCGGATGGAAGACCTTCTCCTCGGCGGGGGCCTGGGCACCGTCCGTCGATGCGGTCGGCGCAGTTTCAGGGGCGTAGCTCACGCTTCCGCCCTCGTGTTCTTCCATGTAGCTCACTTTTCCTCCTCGGCTTGTGCCACCGCGTCCTTGAACGCGGACCAACCCAACATCGCGCACTTGACGCGGGCGGGGAACTGGGCGACGCCGATAAAGGCGATCCCGTCCTCCAGCTTGTCCTCGTTGGGTTCCATCTTCCCTTGCGAGTGCATCATTTCCTTGAACTCGTCGAACAACTCCAGGGCCGTCGCCACCGGTTTTCCGATGACGAGATCCGTCATCACCGACGTCGAGGCTTGGGAGATCGAACAGCCGACGGCCTCGTAGCTCACGTCCTCGACGATGTCGCCGTCGAGCTTTACCCGAAGCGTCAGCTCGTCGCCGCACGACGGGTTGACGTGATGCACCTCGTCGTCGCCAGGCCTCAGGCCTGAGTGATGCTTCTCCCGGTAGTGGTCCAGGATGATTTCTTGGTACAGCTCCTCGGCGTCCATTACTTCACCTTCTCGAAAAAGTCGCGCACATAATCTAACCCCTCGGCGAGCCGATCTATTTCCGCCTCGGTGTTGTACAGGTACAAGGAGGCGCGGTTCGACGACTGCACGCTAAAGCGCTCGTGCAGCGGGCGGGCGCAGTGGTGGCCGCCGCGGACGGCGATGCCCTTGCCGTCGAGCAGCTGCATGACGTCGTGTGGATGGACGTCCAGGCCGCTCGGCGTCTTCAACGTGAAGGAGAACGCTCCCGAGCGATCTTTGGCGTCCAGCGGGCCGAGGATGCGCAGTCCTTGGACTGCTCCCAGGCGCTCAAGCGCGTACTCGACCAGGCGGTGCTCGTAGGCGGCGATCTGATCCATGCCGATTGCACTGAGGTAGTCGATGGCCGCTCCCAGCCCGACCGCTTGCGCGATCGGTGGAGTCCCGGCCTCGAAGCGAGCGGGGGGCGGCGCGTAGGTCGAGCCCTCCATGCGCACGACCTCGATCATCTCTCCCCCGCCCAGGAACGGCGGCAGCGTCTCCAGCAGGTCGTAGCGGCCCCAGAGCACGCCGATTCCCGTCGGCCCCAGCATCTTGTGCCCGGTGAAGGCGAGCATGTCGATCTGGGACAACCGGGCCACGTCATCCTGCGCGCTAGACGCAGACCGCAGCGGGACACAGTCCCCGCCCCTGTCTCGAGGAGCGGAGCGACGAATAGGATCTCCAACGCAAGATGCTGCACCATTTTTAGTTAGATCCTGCGACTGCGCTTCGCTTGCGCAGGATGACGAAGAGAGAGAACCCCCAGATGACGAAGAGAGAGAACCCCCAGATGACGAAGAGAGAGAACCGCCAGATGACGAGTTGGGGATAAGACCAACTACTGGCAGGTGGGGGACGCCCTGGCTGCCGTCGACGACCATGATTGCGCCGACCGAGTGGGCCCAGGCGCCGACTTCGGAGATCGGGTTGACTACGCCGGTTACGTTGGAGACCCACGTCAGCGAGACGACCTTCGTGCGCTCGTTGATTAGCTTCGATTCCCGGGCGGCCTCAATGTCCAGCCGTCCCTCAGCGGTCACGTCGAACCAACGCAGGGTGAAGCCGCGGCGCTCGGCGGCCAGCTGCCACGGGACGATGTTCGAGTGGTGTTCCATGACGGAGATCACCACCTCGTCGCCCGGGCCCAGCTTCGCTGTCAGCGTGTGAGCGGCCAGGTTGAGCGCCTCCGAGGCGTTCTTGGTGAAAACAATTTCCTCCGGGTTCGCTCCGATGAATTCGGCGACCTTCAGCCGCGCACCCTCGTATGCCCCCGTCGCCTCGACGCCCAACTGGTGCATCGCCCGCGCCACATTCGCATTGTGCTCCAGATAATGCTTGGAAACCGCCTCGACGACCGAACGCGGCTTTTGTGAGGTGTTGCCGGAATCTAAGTACGCCAGCTGGTACCCGTGCACCTCGCGCGCCAGGATCGGAAAATCCTGGCGCATAGCCGTTACATCGAACACGTCACTCCCCCTCACAGTCATCCTGCGCGTAGTCGCAGGATCTAGATAAACACGATGCAAGGTCTTGCGTTGGAGGTCCTATTCGTCGCTCCGCTCCTTGAGACCGGGGCGGGGACTGTGTCCCGCTGCGGTCTGCGACTAGCGCGCAGGATGACGAGACCCGGAATACACCCAACGACAAGTTGGACATGCGCGACCGCCCCGGATCGAGTCCGGGGACGGTCATGCATAACGTCATCACGCGGGAACGCTCTCAGCCATCTTCACGAACTGGTCGTAGCCCGTCTCTTCCAGGTGTTCGGCCAGCTCGGCCCCGCCCTCGGTGATCACGCGGCCGTCGACGAAGACGTGGACAAAATCCGGGTGAATGTAGTTGAGGATGCGGGTGTAGTGGGTGATCAGCAGCAGCCCGTGGTCGCCCGTCGACATGTAGCGGTTGACGCCGTCGGAGACGATGCGCAGCGCGTCAATGTCCAGGCCGGAGTCCGTCTCATCCAGAACGGCAAACTTGGGCTTGAGAAGCTCAAGCTGCACGATCTCGTTGCGCTTCTTCTCGCCGCCCGAGAAGCCCTCGTTGAGGGAGCGCGAGGCGAACTCGGAATCCAGACCGAGGCGGCCCAGGGCGTCGGCGACGTCCTTGACCCAGGTGCGAACCTTAGGAGCCTCGCCGTCCAGCGCCGTCTTGGCCGTGCGCAGGAAGTTAGCCACGGACACGCCCGGAACCTCGACCGGGTACTGCATGGCCAGGAATAGCCCGGCCTGCGCGCGCTCGTCGGCGGTCAAACCCACCAGCTCGACCCCGTCGAGGAGGACGGAACCCGAGGTGATGGTGTACTTGGGATGCCCGGCCAGCGAATAGGCCAGCGTGGACTTGCCCGAGCCGTTCGGGCCCATGATCGCGTGGACTTCGCCCGACTTGATGGTGAGGTTGACGCCCTTCAAGATGTTCTTCGGGCCGGTTTCAGTTTCGACGTCCACGTGGAGGTCGGAAATAATCAGTTCGCTCATAATCTCAGCCCAGGACTAGGGCCAACTCCTTCTCTATCTCGGCGAGCAGCCGTTCTTCAACTTGTGGGATACCGATGCGGTGGATGATGTCGGCGAAGAAGCCGTGCACCACGAGCTTCCTGGCCTCCTTCTCCGGGATGCCGCGCGAGCGCAGGTAGAACAGCTGCTCGTCGTCGAACCTGCCGGTGGACGAAGAGTGCCCGGCGCCTTGAATCTCGCCGGTCTCAATCTCCAGGTTCGGGACGGAATCGGCCCGGCACCCGTCGGTGAGCAGCAGGTTCTTGTTGGACTCGTAGGTGTCGATGCCCTCGGCCACCTTGCGGATCAGGACGTCCCCAACCCAGACGGCGTGGGCCCCGTCGCCTTGCAGCGCACCGCGGTAGTCCACACGCGAGTAGGTCGACGGCTGGTTGTGGTCGACGAAGAGCCGGTGCTCGACGTGCTGGCCGGCGTCGGCGAAGTAGACGCCGTACTGTTCCAACTGCCCGCCCGGGCCCTTGTACTCGGCGACGGACGAGAGCCGCACCAGGGAACCGCCGAGGGTGGCGACCACGGTCTTGACGTGGGCGTCGCGGCCAACGGAAATGCCGAACTGCCCGGCCTGCACGGCGTCCTCGGCCCAGTCGGAGATGATAACGAAGTTGACCTTCGCCCCGTCCCCGGCCACCAAGGTGATGAAGTCCGAGTAGCGCGCCGAGCCGTTCATGCGCAGCATGATCGCGGCCTCGGCGTTGGCGCCCACCGTGAACAGGTACGAATCGTATGCCCTTGTAGCAGCCGATTCGCCGGTGATGTCAATGATCAACGGCTGCTCGAAGCGGGTGTTCGCGGCAAAGTCGAAGCGCATCACGTGCTCGGCCTTGTTAGCGGCGACGGCCGACGTGCGATCCTCGGGAGCGAGCGCGCCCAGCAGCCTGGCTTCGGCCAGGGAAAGCTCGGAGACGCTCACCCCGACGGGGGCGTCGATCTTGTAGTCGAGCTCGCCTTCGGCGTCTTCCCCGTCCAGCAGGTCTTGGAGGCGGCGCAGCGGGGTGAACCGCCAGATCTCCTCGTGGCCGTTGGGAACCGGGTGGTCGGCGAGGTTGAACGAGGGCGTGGGGTGAAGATGCGATTGAGGCTGGGGAGAGCGAGCTTGCTCGCTATCACCGGTCGATTGAGCATCTGAGCGAAGCGATCGATGCGATTCGACCGTCTCCACCGCCTCTTGGAGGTTATTCTCGATGGCGTTCATCCAACCGCTCCTTCCATCTGCAGCTCGATCAATCGGTTCAGCTCAAGGGCGTATTCCATCGGCAGCTCCTTGGCGATCGGCTCGACGAACCCGCGCACGATCATCGCCATGGCTTCCTCTTCGCTCATGCCCCGGCTCATCAGGTAGAAGAGCTGGTCTTCGGAAACCTTGGAGACGGTGGCCTCGTGGGCCATGGAGACGTCGTCCTCGCGCACGTCCACATACGGGTAGGTGTCGGAGCGGGAAATGGTGTCGACCAGCAGAGCGTCGCAGCGCACCGAGGAGGCCGAATGGTGGGCGCCGGGACGGACGCGCACCAGCCCGCGATACGACGAACGTCCGCCGCCGCGCGATACCGACTTCGACACGATCGTCGACGTCGTATAAGGCGCCAGGTGCACCATCTTGGAGCCGGTGTCCTGATGCTGGCCCTCACCGGCGAACGCAATCGACAAGGTCTCCCCGCGAGCGTGTTCGCCGTTCAAGTAGCAGGCCGGGTACTTCATCGTCGTCTTGGCGCCGATGTTGCCGTCGATCCACTCCATCGAGGCCCCCTCGTCGCAATACGCGCGCTTGGTGACCAGGTTGTAGACGTTGTTCGACCAGTTCTGGATCGTCGTATAGCGAACGTGGGCGTTGCGGCGCACGAAAATCTCGACGACGGCCGCGTGCAGCGAATCCGTCTTGTAGATCGGGGCGGTGCAGCCTTCGACGTAGTGGACGTCGGAGCCCTCGTCGGCGATGATCAGCGTGCGCTCGAACTGGCCCATGTTCTCCGTGTTGATGCGGAAGTAGGCCTGCAGCGGGATGGTGACGTGGACGCCCGGCGGAACGTAGATGAAGGAGCCGCCAGACCACACCGCGGTGTTCAGCGCAGAGAATTTGTTCTCGCCGATCGGAACCGAGCGGGTGAAGTACTGCTGGAACAGCTCCGGGTACTCCTTCAGGCCGGTGTCGGTGTCGAGGAAGATGACGCCCTGGCGGGCGAGTTCCTCGTTGATCTTGTGGTAGACCACCTCAGACTCGTACTGGGCGGCGACGCCGGCAACCAGGCGGGCCTTCTCCGCTTCGGGGATGCCGAGCCGGTCGTAGGTGTTCTTGATGTCCTCAGGGAGGTCCTCCCAGGAAGCCGCAGGCTTCTCGGTGGAGCGCACGTAGTACTTGATCTCGTCGAAGTCGATATCGGACAGATCAGCACCCCAGGTGGGCATGGGCTTCTTCTCGAAAATCGACAGGGCCTTCAGACGCATCTGAAGCATCCAGTCGGGCTCGCCCTTCAACGCGGAGATGTCGCGAACGACGGCCTCGCTCAAGCCGCGCTTCGCACTCGCCCCCGCGGAATCGGAGTCGTGCCATCCGTATTGGTAATTTCCGAGAGCTTGAAGATGCTCATCCTGGGTTGCTCCGAGGCCTGGGGCGGCGGGAGCTTGGGTCATTGCTTGCCTTTCTTGTTTACGCCCGTCCGTTTGACCGGTTTGGGCACATGTAGGTTGCACACTCCATCGCCGTGGGCGATGGAGGCAATCCGCGTCACGTGCGTCCCCAGGAGTTTGGAGAACACGCGTGACTCGATCTCGCAGATCTCGGGGAATTCGCGCGCGACGTGTTCGACCGGGCAGTGGTACTGGCAGATCTGCACACCAGATTCCCGGGTGTAGAGCGAGGCGAGGAAGCCCTCGTCGCTCATCGCGGCGGCCAGCGCAGCCACTGGCGTCGAGTAGTCATCCTTGATTTCGCCGTAGCGTTCGACGACCTCGTCGGTCAGCTGGGCGGCGAAATCCTCCAGGGCTTTGTCGCCCCCGAGTTTGCGCACGTATTTGAGGGCCGAGATGGCCAATTTGTCGTAGGCCTGGTTAAACTCCGAACGACCTAGGTCAGTTAGGGAGAAGACGGACGCCGGACGGCCGCGCCCGCGTTGGCCGTAGACGCGCTGGGGGCTGGACTCGAGACGTCCGTTTTCGATCAAGACGTTGAGGTGGCGGCGGACGGCTGCGGGGGTGAGGGAGAGGCGTTCGGCCAGCTCGGTGGCGGTTTGGGGGCCGTTTCTCAAGATGGTTCCCAGAACCTGGGCCCTGGTCGACGCGTCGGTGTCGACTCGGGTTTTGGTGTCCTGGCTGTTTTTCACAACACAATTCTTACCATATTTCTGAGCCGAGTCCAGCCCGGTGACAACGTTCATCAAATAGTCGCATCCGCTTGTGAGACCAAGGTGTCCGCATTTTGGACGTCGGCGTCCAAAATTGTAAGCACAAAGTCGCAGGTGTATATGCTTCTCTCGGCGGACTCAGCGGACTGTGAGCCCGCCGCGAGAATGATAGGAACTACTGTGTCAACCAACAAGACCCACAAGGTTCGCACGTCACTCCTCGGCATCTTCTCCTTGGCAGCGCTCGCATTGACCGCGTGCACCGTCCAGAAGACTCCCGAGAGCGGCGGCACAAGCGAACACATTTCTGAGGTGAACTTGCCGGTGCCTGAGGAGCTCAACACCATCACCTTCTTCGGTGGCGCGGTGACGGGCTTGCAGCTCATGCTCATCGGCATCTTCATCTGCCTTTGCGGATTCGCCTTCGGCATCGTCAGCTATATGAAGCTGAAGAAGCTGCCGGTTCACGAGTCCATGAAGGAAATCTCCGACCTCATCTACCAAACCTGCAAGGCCTACCTGCTCCAGCAGGGCAAGTTCTTGCTCGTCCTGTTCGCCTTCATCGGCGTCGTCATCGCGATCTACTTCGGATTCCTCGAAGGCACAACCGCCGGGAACTGGGGCAAGGTCATCGTCATCTTGCTGTTCTCCGTCATCGGCATGGCGGGCTCGTACTCGATCGCTTGGTACGGCATCCGCCTGAACACCTTCGCCAACTCGCGCACCTCCCACGCCGCGCTGGCCGGTAAGCCCTACGCCGTCTCCGTCATCCCGCTGCGTTCGGGCATGTCGATCGGCATGGTGCTGATCTCCACCGAGCTGATCATGATGCTGCTCATCCTCTCGTTCATGCCTAAGGACATCGCGGGCGCTTGCTTCATCGGCTTCGCGATCGGCGAGTCGCTGGGCGCTTCGGCACTGCGTATCGCCGGCGGTATCTTCACGAAGATCGCCGACGTCGGCTCCGACCTGATGAAGATCATCTTCAAGATCGGCGAAGACGACCCGCGCAACCCCGGCACGATCGCCGACTGCACCGGCGACAACGCTGGCGACTCCGTTGGCCCATCCGCCGACGGTTTCGAAACCTACGGTGTGACGGGCGTGGCCCTGATCACATTCATCCTGCTGGCTGTCCCAGAGGTCACCACCCAGGCGTCGCTGCTCATCTGGATCTTCTTCATCCGCGCCATCATGCTGATCGCCTCGGGCATCTCCTACGGCGTCAACACGCTGATCATGAGGGCCAAGTACGAGAACGCCGACGAGATGGAGTTCGAGACCCCGCTGACCTCGCTGGTGTGGATCACCTCGCTCGTCTCTATCTGCCTGACCTTCCTGGTCTCCTCGCTGCTCATCCCCGAGGTTCAGGGCGATTCGTCGATGTGGTGGAAGCTCTCGCTGATCATCTCCTTCGGTACCCTCGCGGGCGCGATCATTCCCGAGCTGGTCAAGGCGTTCACGGGCGTCAAGGCCAAGCACGTCCAGGAGGTCGTGAAGTCGGCCAAGGAGGGCGGCGCATCGCTCGACATCCTCTCCGGCCTGGTCGCGGGCAACTTCTCCGCGTATTGGCTGGGCCTGGCTATGATCGCGCTGATGGGCGGCGCCTACCTGGTGTCCACCATGATCCCGGCCATCGATCCGGCCACCGGCGCTGGCGGCTTGATGCTGGCTCCCGGCGTGTTCTCGCTCGGCCTGGTGGCCTTCGGCTTCCTGGGCATGGGCCCGGTGACGATCGCCGTCGATTCCTACGGACCGGTTACCGACAACGCACAGTCCGTGTTCGAGCTGAGCCGCATCGAGTCCATCCCGGACATCGACGAAGACCTGGAGAAGAACTACGGCGTCACCCCGAATTGGGGCAAGGCCAAGTACCTGCTCGAAGCCGGCGACGGAGCGGGCAACACCTTCAAGGCTACGGCCAAGCCGGTGCTCATCGGCACCGCCGCGGTTGGCGCGACGACCATGATCTTCTCGATCATCATGGCCCTGACCGACGGCCTCAAGCCCGAGTTGGTTCAGAACCTCTCGCTGCTGCACACGCCGTTCCTGCTCGGCCTCATCACCGGCGGCGCGATCATCTACTGGTTCTCCGGCGCCTCGATGCAGGCCGTCACTACGGGTGCGTTCCGCGCGGTGGAGTACATCAAGGAGCACATCCACCTGGATACCTCCTCGACGAAGGCCAACCCGAAGGATTCGACCGAGGTCGTCTCCATCTGCACGCGCTATGCCCAGAACGGCATGTTCAACATCTTCCTGGGCATCTTCTTCGCGACCTTGTCGTTCGCGTTCTTGGAGCCGTACTTCTTTGTCGGCTACCTGATCTCGATCGCCATCTTCGGCCTCTACCAGGCCATCTTCATGGCGAACGCGGGCGGCGCTTGGGACAACGCCAAGAAGATCGTCGAGGTCGATCTCGACGCCAAGGGCACGGCGCTGCACGACGCCTCGGTTGTCGGCGATACCGTGGGCGACCCGTTCAAGGACACCTCTTCGGTGGCCATGAACCCGGTCATCAAGTTCACCACGCTGTTCGGCATGTTGGCCGT
>JAISTE010000055.1 GCA_031272825.1 Propionibacteriaceae bacterium
CGACTATCCGTTCACGACGCTGGTGCCTAACCTGGGCGTCGTCGTGGCAGATTCCACCACGTTCACCGTCGCCGACGTGCCGGGCCTGATCGAGGGCGCCTCCATGGGCAAGGGTCTGGGTTTTGACTTCCTGCGCCACATCGAGCGGGTGCAGGCCATCGTGCACGTTATCGACTGCGCAACCTACGAACCGGGGCGCGATCCAGTTACCGACCTCGACATCATCGAGGGCGAGCTCAAGGCCCACGGCGGGCTGGAAGACCGGCCTCGGATTGTCGCACTGAACAAGGTCGACGTACCGGACGCGAAGGTGCTGGCCGAGATGGTCAAGCCCGATATCGAGGCCCGCGGGCTGCCGGTTTTCGAGATCTCCACCAAGAGCGGGGAGGGCCTCAAACCGCTGACGTTCGCGATGGCGGCCCTGGTTGCGGCTAGGCGTCAAACTAAGGCCGAGCCCAAGCGCATCGTCATCAGGCCGAAGGTGATCGAGAACGGCCCCGAGTTCCGCATCACGCAGGAGAAGACTCCCGACGGCCCGGTGTGGCGGGTGGTGGGCTCCAAGCCCGAGCGCTGGGTCAGGCAAACAGATTTCGGCAACGCCGAGGCCGTGGGTTATCTGGCCGACCGCTTCGCGCGGCTCGGCATCGAGGAGGAGCTGACCAACCTGGGTGCCGAGGCCGGGGATGCCGTCGCCATCGGCCCGGGCGACGATGCGGTGGTCTTCGACTGGGCCCCGCAGATCGAATCCGGTGCCGAAATCCTGGCTAAGCGCGGCGACGACCAGCGCCTCGCTGAAGTTCGTCCGGCAGCCCGCCGGCGCCGCGAGATGGACGCCGAATACCACGCCGCCAAAGAGGCGCAGAAGCTGGCCAACGCGGCGTTGGACGGCCTGGACAAGGAGACTGAGCTCTAAAGCAATTGTTTTCCCTTGAGAGGGACTGTTGCCGTGGCGCGGACGTGGCGGCCCACCTCCGGGTCGACTATGGGTTCTTGGTTGGCGGCCAGGCCGTCGACGACCAGGGTTGCGTCGAGAGGAGTGTTGCGCTTTACCAGGGCCAGGCCGATCGGGCCGAGCTCGTAGTGGCGCTCCGAGGAGCCCATGCGGCCCACGACTACGCCGTCTAGCGTAACGTCCGCGCCGAGCTGGGGGAGACGCTCCTCGCTGCCGTCGATGTACAGCAGCGTCAACCGGCGCGGCGGGCGGCCCCGGTTGTAGACCTTCTGGACGGTCTCGTTGCCCGGGTAGCAGCCCTTCTTCAGGTGTACGAAGCGGCCCAAACGATTGTCGTGCGGTTGGGCGATCTCGTTGGGCAGGGTCTTGTCGTCGGTGTCGACGAAGATGCGCGGGATTCCAGCTTCGATCCGCAAAGCCTCGTAGGCCCAGATGCCCGCCTGCTCTAGACCGGGTTCTGCGGCCTGCTCTTGGCCGTCGGCAAACGTGCGCAGGGCCTTCGGGTAGCGCTCCTCGACGTCAATGCTCACCTTGGTGAGGAACTTCATCTTCTTCAGGTGTTCCAGCAAGGCATCGCGGCGGCCCGGCTCGGTGAATGCATGGAAGGTTTCGCCGTCGTCGAAGCCGGTGAAGACGTGGAGAATGTGGCCGTTCCCGTCGAGGATGAGCGACGAAACCTCCTCGCCCGGTGTCAAACCCTGGCCCTCGGGGGTCTTGCCGAACCCGGGTGTCTTCCACGAGCCCTGGCCGGTGACGAAGCGCTGGGTCGAAATGTCGTTCAGCCAGGTGAAACGCTCCGGCCCGGAGACCGCGAACGCGGGCCGGTAGCCCAAGTCGAACGCCGCCTGTCCGGATGCCAGCTTGGCCTGTTCGTTCATGGGATCAGATGTGTGCCAGAACGCGCCCGCATCCAGGCCGTCTTCGATAATCATGTTTATCGCTTTCTTCGCTAGACGCGCTCCAGCGTCGCCCACATGTAGGGCTGAAGCGGCTGGTCTTCCGTCGCGCGGTCGAACGAGTACATCAGCTTGTTCTCGACCAGGCCGTAGAGGCGGCGGCCCGCGGTGTAGGGAACCTTGGCCTTAGCGGAGCGCGCTACGGCGTCCGTCGTCAGGTCGATGCGGGTGACTTGCAGCTTGCCGTACCAGATCTCGGCGAACCCATCCGGGGAGCACATCTCCACCTCGACGGAGGCGTCCTCGAAAGCCCGCCAAAAACCCGTCTCCATGCCGAGCGGACGGATCGGGTGGGCGTTCTCGTCGATCTCAAAGGACTGCAGCAGGTAGTGGAGGTAGTCGTCGCCGTTCTCAGCAAAATCAATGGTGACGCCGAACTGGGTCTTCTCCTCGCCCGGCCACTGCCGGTACCCGGTTCCCTCCCAGTGCCCGATCAGCCAGCCGATCCCGATCAGCGCCCGGTTGATGTTGTCCGGGATGGGCGGCAGAACCTGATCAAGGTTCTTCAGCTGGCTTGGGTCGGTTTCAGTCATTCTTCCTCGCTAACTTGTAGATGCCGAAAACCGCGAGCAGGATCACACCGGCGGCTACGATCAGCAAGACGGGGGCGGTGACGCTCAACAAAGGCATGGTTCAAGCCTAAAAGGTTTTGGCTCAAACCCCAACTAGGTTGGGCCTAGGGCCCTTTATCTCAGCCAATCAACCCATAGATCGGCCCTTGGTTGACGTTTGGTAGACTCGCGAGCGGACGGAAACCGCTGGAGCCCTGGTGAGGGGCTTTAGGAATGAGGAAGCATGGCCCTTCTGCTTGTCGTAAGCAACGAGGTCGCCGGGGAGAGTTCGTGGGAACAATCCCTCCCAGCGCTCTCGCTCCTTCCGCATGACGTCGCTGTGATCGCAGCCGACACCGACGCGCTGACCGCTGCGGCCCGCGCCGACCTCATCGTTCTCGACGGCCGCGTCAACCTGGCCGCCGCCCGCATGATGGCCCGCCTGTTCAACTCCTCCGGATCGACGGTTCCGCTAGTGCTGTTGGTAGGGGATTCGGGTTTTGCCGCCGTCTCCGCCGACTGGGGATTGGCCGATATGTTCGCCGAATCGGCAACCCCCGCCGAGATCGACGCCCGCATCAAGCTCCTGCTTTCGGCCAGCGCCTCCGACGGCATCATCCAGGCCGGCGGCATTGTTATCGACGACCAGGCCTACACCGCCACCATCCACGGCGAGCCGCTGGATCTGACCTACACCGAGTTCGAGCTGCTCAAGTACCTCACCCAGCACCCTGGCCGAGTGTTCTCCCGCGAACACCTGCTGGCCGACGTCTGGGGTTACGACTACTACGGAGGCACCCGAACCGTGGACGTCCACGTAAGGCGCCTGCGCGCCAAGCTCGGCCCCGAGTACGAATCCCTGATCGGAACCGTGCGAAACGTCGGCTACCGCTTCTCGCCCGAGCCCGCCAAGCGGCGCGGGGACGATTAGCGGCGGTTTGGCCCTGCAACTTATCTCGCATAGAGTTGAGCTGCCCAAGGCCGGGCAAAGTCGAGGCGAACTCAGCGTTAGCGCTGGTGAGTGGGCTGCGCTAGAGGCCTTGGTCAAATGGGAGAGATACTGCTGGAGGGGCTTGTGTTCGGGAAAAGCCAGTATGAGGAGCTAAATGCGCTGATCAATCGACGCTTTGCTGAGGTCGGGCTGATGGTCGTCTCGCACCGGGGTTTGGGCGTCGGATCGGCGGCCCAGAACACGGCGCTGGGCGTGCGCGGGGCGATGATCTCGGGCGCCGACATGATCGAACTGGACATCGCAGCCTCTTCTGACAACGTCTACTACTGCTTCCACGACGGCACCGAGCCCGAATATCTGGGCATCGAGACCAATCTCCAGCAGCTCTCCAGCGCCGACATCGAGAACCTGCGCTACATCCGCGTCGACCGTCCTGGACGCCCGGCGAAGGTCGAACGTGCGCTGCCGCTGCTCAAGGAATTCAAGGGCCAGGACGTCTTGTTCAACATCGACCGCTCCTGGTGGCGCTGGCCCAAGTTCCTCAAGGCGCTCGACATCTTGGAGATGCCGCAGCAGCTGCTGCTCAAGTGCCCCGCTTGGGATCACTCTGCGCTCGACCAGCTCAGCCGCCACCCGCTCAAATACCCCTTCGCCCCGATCTGCTCCACGGTGAAGGAGGCCGAGCAGGTACTTGAGATGGACGGCCTCAACGTCGTCGGGCTGGAGCTGCTCACCGAAACCCCGCTGCACCCCTGGCTGCAGCGCGAAACCATCGATCACCTCCACGACAAGGGAGTTTTCGCCATCGCCAGCGCGGTGACGCTCAACACCGGAATTCCGCTCTTCGGCGGCTTCGACGACGAACGGGCGATCTACGAGGGGCCGGAAAGCTCCTACGGGGCGATCATGGATCGCGGCATCGACGCCATCCAGACGGACTGGCCTTGGTTGGTCGCCGCGTACCGGGACGAGCGGCTGGCCAGCGAGTAGCTCAGATCAGGTCGTTGAGCATGATCGACTCTTCGCGGCTCGGGCCGACGCCGATGCCGGAGATGCGGCAGCCGATCTTCTCTTCCAGGAAGCGCACGTAGGCCTGGGCGTTGCGCGGCAGGTCGGAGAACTTGCGGGCGTCCGTGATGTCCTCGCTCCAGCCTGGCAGCATCTCGTAGACGGGCTTGGCGTGGTGGAATCCGGACTGCGTCATCGGCAGCACCGACGTGCGCTCGCCGTCGACCTCGTAGGCGGTGCAGACGGGGATTTCCTCCCAGCCGGTGAGGACGTCGAGCTTGGTCAAGAAGATGTCAGTGAAGGCGTTGATCGTAGCCGCGGCCTCGACGACCAGGGCGTCGAACCAGCCGCAGCGGCGCGGACGCCCGGTGGTGACGCCGTACTCACCGCCGTCGGCGCGCAGCTTCTCGCCGGTTTCGTCCAGCAGCTCGGTGGGGAACGGGCCCTCGCCGACGCGCGTGGTGTAGGCCTTGGCGATGCCGATGGCCCGGTTGATCCGCATCGGTCCGACGCCCGAGCCCGTGCAGGCGCCCGCGGCGATCGGGTTCGAGGAGGTGACGTACGGATAGGTGCCGTGGTCGATATCCAGGTGGTGGGCCTGAGCGCCCTCGAAGAGCACGACCTTGTCTTGATCCAGGGCATCGTTGAGGACGCGCGCGGTATCGGCGATCATCGGGGCCAGGCGCTCGGTGTAGGACAGCAGGTGCTCGGCCACCTCGTCGGGACGGATGGCGGCCCGGTTGTAGACCTTCACCAGCAGGTGGTTCTTCTGCTCCAGGGATGCCTCGACCTTCTGCCGCAGGATCTTCTCATCGAGCAGATCCTGGATGCGGATCCCCAGGCGGTTTACCTTGTCGGAGTAGGCCGGGCCGATGCCGCGGCCGGTGGTGCCGATCTTGCGGTTGCCCAAGAAACGCTCGGTGACACGATCCAAGACCTTGTGATAGGGGGCGATGATGTGGGCATTGGCGGAAACCAGCAGACGGTCTGCGGCCTCGACGCCGCGGGCCTTCAGGCCGTCGATCTCTTCGAACAGGACGTCGAGATCTACGACGACGCCATTGGCGATCACCGGCACGCAGTTGGGGTTGAGGATGCCAGAGGGCAGCAGGTGCATGGCATACGTTTCGCCGTCGACGACCAGCGTGTGGCCCGCGTTATTGCCGCCGGAGTACCTGACGGTGTAGTCGACGCGCTCCCCGATCTGGTCGGTGGCCTTGCCTTTTCCTTCGTCGCCCCACTGGGCTCCGACGATCACAAGTCCGGGCATGTGTCCTCACATAGATCAGCCCGCCTCGCCAGCGGGCATTGCCGCTAGATTCTACCGCACAGGAACGGGGCCTTCCTTTTCGTCGTCCAGCGCGGAACGTAGTGGAGTCGCTGGATCTCCCGTCTTTTGTGCTCCGCGGATTTTGGGATCCCGCTACTGCGCGCGGGATGACGAGAGGGTGGGGTGTGCGGGATGGCGAGGGGAGTGCGGGTGGGAGGGCGAGGGGGGGGGGGGGGGGGATGGCGCGGGGAGGGGGTGTGGGGCGGTGCAGGGTAGGTGGGGGCGGGAGGCGGGGGGGGTGGGGGTGGGGG
>JAISTE010000061.1 GCA_031272825.1 Propionibacteriaceae bacterium
TGAGCAAGGCGAAGATGGTAGCTAGGGCTGTCATGAGGATGGGCCGCATCCTGGTGGCTGCCCCCTCGTGGATGGCCGCCCGGCGTTCGGCTCCCTCGGTTCGCAGCCGGTTGATGTAGTCGACCAGTACGATGCCGTTGGCCACGATCACGCCTAGAAGCATGGCGAATCCGATGATCGAGATCACGGAGAGTACCTCGCCGGTGACCAGCAGCGCCAGCAGCCCGCCGGTGAAGGCCAGCGGAACGGTGAACATGATGATGAACGGGCTGAGCAGCGATTGGAACTGGGCGACCATGATCAGGTAGACGAGCAAGATGCCGAGCACGAGCATCAGGCCCAGCTGCGAGAACGAGTCCATGATGGTGGTGTTCTCGCCCGTTACCTCATATTTGACGTTGTCGGGCAGGGTCAAGCCTTCCAGTACCTTCTCGACGTCGTTGCTCACCAGCGTCACGTTGGCGTCTTTGGCGATGGTGATGGACACCGGCAGTACCCGACGCTGGTCGTCGCGCTGGATCATGGGGAGCGTCTCTTCATCGCTGAGTTCGGCAATGCTTGACAGCTTCACCTTCTCGGTGCTGCCGTCGGGCTTCGTTACTTCCAGCACCAGCTTCTGCACGTATTCGGGGGTGAGCTTGTCGTCCTCTTCGTATTGGTTGACGAGCACCACGTCGAGGTTTTCGTCGTTCCAGCTCACGTTGGTTGCCGTCTTCTCGTCGGCGATGGCGGCTGCGACGAGCTGGTAGGCCTGCGCGGTCGTCAGCGAGTGTTCTGCGGCCTTTTCCTTATCGATGGTGAAGTGCAGCACCGGCTCGGCCTTCTCCAGGCCGTCGTCGATGGTGTCGATGCCGTGCACCGAGCTAAGGCCTGACGCGATGGTCTTCGAGGCCGCGAGGGTGGCGTCGGTGTCCTCCGAGTACAGGTTTACGGTGATGCCGCCGGTGCCCAGCATGTCAGCGGACATCCCCGAGTCGTTGACCGTGGGCGTCGCCTTGGAATCGGCAAGCGCCGCCTCGACGTCCGTGCTCAAGCGCTCGGCATCGGCTCCGTCCTTGGCCATCACGTAGATGGAGACGGAACCGAGCAGGTCTTGGCTGGAGGCCGAGCTCCCGCTCATGAGTGAGCCTCCGGCGAAGCCGCCAGAGCCGCCCTGCGCGCCGACCTCGCCCACCCCGTCGACCTTCAGCAGCGACGCCACGGCATCGTTCGCAATCTCCTTGCGCTGCTCGGTGCTGGTGTCGGCGGGCATCTTCAATGTAACAGTCAGCTCGCCCGACGCGCTGGAGGGCATGTACTCGAACCCGCGTGAGACTACGGCAAACGCGCTGCCGACCAGCAGTACCACGGCCAGGGAGAGCACGGCCCAACGGAAGCGCAGGGCTCCGGTGAGGGCCTTGTCGTACCAGCCGAGCAATTTCTCGAACCACTTGTGCTCGCGCGGCTGCATCTTGCGAAACACCCCGGAGGCCACCACCGGCACCAAGGTCAGGGACACGGCCAGGGAGGCCAAGAGTGCGTAGGCGAAGGTGAGCGCGAAGTCGGTAAAGAGCTGGCGGGTCAGGCCCTGAACGAACACGATGGGCAAGAACACGCACACGGTGGTGAGCGTCGAGGCGGCCACGGCACCGGCGACCTGCCTGGCGCCCGCGACCGCCGCCCGAATGGCCGAGTAGCCTAGCGATCGCAGCCTGAAGATGTTCTCCATCACGACCACGGAATCGTCGACAAGGCGGCCAACCGCGATGGCGAGCCCTCCGATGGAGAGGATGTTGAGCGTCACGCCGGAAAAGTACATGGCCGTCAGCGCGGTGACGAGGGAAATCGGGATGGAGACCAGCGTGATGAGGGTGGGGCGGAAGTCGCGCAGGAACAGCAGCAAGATGATGATGGCGAAGACTGCGCCCCACAGCAGATCGGAGCCCAGCGATTCGATGACCATGTAGATGTAGTCGCTCTGGTTCATCACGGGTACGAACCGCAGCCCGGGATTTGCCTGCTCGAGCTCGGTGAACTTGGCCTGGATCGCGTTGGTGACGTCCGTGGTCGCCTTCTGGGATTGTTTGGAGAAGGTGATGAGTACGCCGTCGGCGCCGTTAACGTTCGTGTAGGTCTTGGCCAGGTTGTCCGACATGAACACGTCGGCGACGTCTTCGAGCATTACCGGATCGACGCCGTCAATCCCCGGATCGAGCAGGGCGAGCTTCTTGAGCTCGTCCAGCGAGCCGACTTCGTCGCCGACGCGCACGAGATACTGCTGATAATCCTGGGAGACGTAGCCTGCCGGCATCTCGAAGTTCTGTGCGGTGAGCAGCTGGGCGACGGAATCCATCGTCAGCTTCGAGCCGACCTTGGCCTGCTTCAGCGCGCTCTTGCGGGTTTCCTTCACCTGGTTGAGGCCCTGCTTGATGCTCGCCATCGCCGATTCGATGCTCGCCTTGCCGGCCTCCAGCTTCGCCGAGCCTTCGGAGAGCTCGAAGATCGTGGTCGCCAGCTGCTTGGTGAGCTGGCCCTGGCCCTTCTCTGCTTTCGTTTGGTTCTGTGCGACGGTCTTCGCCCCGGCTTCGAGCTTGGAGATTCCGGCGTCGATCTGGGAAAGGCCTACGTCTAGCTGGGCTAGCCCCGCATCCATCTCGGCGAGCTTCGCCTGGGCGGCCTCCTTGCCGATGGTCATGTTCGCAATCTGGGCGGCAAGCTGTGCCCGGGCGGCGGCCAGCTCGTCGCGCTGGGTCTGCAACGTGGTTTTCTGGGTCTTGAGGGCCGCGAGCTGGTTCTTGAGTTCGGTTGCGGTCTCGGCCAGCTTGGCGGAGCCGGTGGCCAGCTTTGTGGAACCCTTTCCTAGCTCTTCCGCCGCCTTCTTGGCTGCCTTGGAAAGCTTCGTTTGCCCTGCCTTGACCTCGTCGAGCTTGTCTTCGAGCTCGTTCTGGGTCTTCTCTAGCTTGCGTTTTTCCTTGTCGATCTTCTTGTTGACGGCATTCGCCACCGTCTTGTCGAGCGAATCGAGCTTGTCCTGGCGGATGACGACGTTTACCTGGTTCTTCACGATCCCCGAGGTGTTGAGGCTCGCCACGCCGTCGACTCCCTCAAGCTTGGGCAGCAGGGTATCGGAGACGAGGGCGGAGAGGGTTTTGGCGTCGGCTCCATCCTTTTCGACGGCTGCAACCATCACCGGCAGCATGTCGGGGTTAATCTTCATCAGGATGGGCGTGGCCACGCCGTCGGGCATTGTGGACGAGACCTGCTCGACTTTCTGGGAAAGGTCGAGCATCGCGGTATCCATGGAGGCGTCGTCGGAGAACTCCATGATGAGCATCGAGTAGTTCTCGTAGGAGCGGGAGGTGAGGGTCTTCATACCGTCGACGGTCGCGAAGCTCTCTTCGAGCGGCTTGGTGACTTCTTCTTCGACTTTCTCGGGGGAGGCACCCGGATCGGAGGTGACGGCCACGACGTAGGGCAGATCGAGGTTCGGCAGCAATTCCGGGGTCATCGAACGCAGTGAGGTGATACCCAGGGCGAAGACGATCACCACCCCGACCAGCACGTAGTACGGTTTTCGGACAAGCCTCTTTATCATCATTCCTCGCTTGCGTGGAGCGGGCCCGATTTCCCCTCTGCGGCCCAGTTCTTGCGGCCCGAATGCCGGGCATGGGTACAGTCTGCCCCGAGTTAGATTGTTGCGCAAGTGCAAAAATGCAGTTGCGCAAAATGTGAGATTTTGGCATGATTCCGGGCATGAACCAAGAACCCGCCTGCGGGCTTCGCGAACGCAAGAAGCGCGAAACCTTGGTGGCGCTCCACGAGGCCACCGTCGAGCTGGTGGGCGCGCGCGGGCTGGAGGCCGTCACGGTTCGGGACATCGCCGAGCAAGTCGGAGTCTCGCCGCGGACCTTCTTCAACTACTTCGAGAGCAAGGAAGACGCTGTTCTCGGCATTTCCCCGATGGTGTCGTCGGAGGTATTGGATGCATATGTTGCCAAGGCCGCGCCAGCCGAAAAGCCGGTGGATGAGGTGGTGCGCCTCATCTGGGAGATGCTGGTGGGCTCGATCATCTCGGAGAGAACTTTCCAATCCCGATTGGAGCTGATGCAGGCCCACCCGGCACTGTCCCACCGCGTGCTGATGTGGCTGTGGGAACTGGAACCCAAGCTAAAGAGCGCGCTGGAGCAACGCTTATCGGGGCTAGCTCTCGTCTCGGGCGAAAGGCGCGCGGATTACATTACGGTGCTCCTCTCGGCAGGCATGGGCATCTGGGGCTACATTCTGCGCAAGCTGTTCGTTCCAAGCGACGCGGCAGAATCGAAAGACCGCTTCACCCGCCTGATCCAAGCCTTCGCCGAGGCCCGCTCGTCCGGCAGTCTGATCCCCGACTTCGCCGAAATCCAGGCCCTGCAAAACGAGTACCTGGAGACGGTAGGAGAGATTCTGGGCGTGGGCTGAGGGCTGGGATTGATGAGCAACACGGCTGAATCTCCAGGTTTTTGTTGGTAGCTGCACGCTACTGGTGAAATCTCGTAGTTCAGTGTGGGTAGCTGATACCCCGGACGATCCATGACATACTCACCCCCATGGCAACCACACCGGAGTTCGTGGAATATGTGCTCGACCAGGCCGAGGGGCCTTGGCTGCTGCGCTCGAAGAAGATGTTCGGCGAGTACATGGTCTACGTGAACGACAAACCGATCCTGCTGGTGTGCGATAACCAGGTGTTCGTGAAGATCCTGCCCGAGCTCGACGAGGCGATGAAGGGCCGGGAAACTGGCTTCCCGTACGAGGGCGCGAAGGAGCACTACGTCCTGGACATGGACGATACCGAGCACGTGCGCGAGGTAATCGGGATTCTGGAGCCGATCACGGCGCTGCCGAAGCCGCGCAAGCGCAAGGGCGCTGCGAAATCGGAAATGTAACAGGCGTGCGAAGAGAATCGAGGGTTTCGCTGTATTGGGTTCTGCCCTCAGTTAGGCTCATGGGCGTGTCCAACGGGCTTCCCGGCCCGTCTCCTTCCCCCGGCACGCAGACGCAGGAGGTCTGCGTCTGCATGTTCCCTCAGGAGGTACAAATGGGAAACAAAATGGGCCGCAAGGCCGCCGCAGGAATCCTCGCCGCGCTGCTCGGCGCGCTGGGCCTGATCGCCAGCATCCCGACGGACGCATCAGCGATCTCCTGCCAAAGATGGGGAAGCATCATCCAGTGTGACATGCGCTGGTGAACGCCCGGTGTGGTGGCCTGAAAGGGTCACCACACACCCAGGTGAAAGGCCTTTGCTACGGAGTTTGGCTGCTCACACCCCTCCCACCTCCGGCGGGTGGGCTTTGAGCGAGTGACGGGAATCGAACCCGCGTGGCTAGCTTGGAAGGCTAGGGCTCTACCATTGAGCTACACTCGCACGGCTCGCTATTGTAGCAAGCGTCGGGGCGAGAGGACTCGAACCTCCGATCTCCTGCTCCCAAAGCAGGCGCGCTAGCCACTACGCTACGCCCCGAAAACCTTGCATAGTCTAGCCGGTTCTTTGCGAACGGCCTAACTGTCGGCCCGTTTGGGTTGGGTTTTGTGCCCCGGGTCAAGCCCGGGGACGTCTCGGGTGAGATCCCGCGACTGCGCGCGGGATGACGGTGTGGGTAGGCGCGGGATGACGGTGTGGGTAGGCGCGGGATGACCAAGCGTTCGCGGTTCGCGAGGGCCCGACCCTTACCGCTTCCGCCTTGCGCCGATTGCCAGCGCGCCCGCCAGCAGCGCTACCGCGCCTAGGCCGGCCACCTCTCCGGCCATGAAACCCGTGTAGGGAATCATCCCGTTGCTGCTGCTGCCGGTCGAGTTGGTTTCATCGTCCATCTCGTCGTATCTGCCCGTCACCAGCGCGAGCGTGTTGGTGATGATGCAGTCGTAGCGGGAGCGCTCGTAGGTGATCTCGTAGTCGTCGTTGTTGTCCCCGTCGGCATCCCATAGTGTGTCTACCGATTCGTCGATCCAGTGGCCGTCGTCGTCGAGCTGGAAGACCTTGTACCTGACCGGTTCACCGCCGATTACGTTCACCAGCGACGTCCAATCGTGCGAGCGGTACGTCGGCTTGGCCGTGCCCGTGAGCTCGACCACCGTGTTTTGCTTCACCGAAAAGAACGAGGGATCGACCATCTTGTACGACGTCCACGAGCCCTTCTCCAGATGGCTTTCGGCCAGCAGTACCCTTACCGTTGCCGGGCGCAGCCCCTCCGCATTGTTGGAATCCAGCCAGCGCACGATCACGGATTTGCTGGTGGTCTCCCCTTCTTCCCTGATCCTGTTGGTGATCGTCGTCGTGCGCTTCACGCAATCCGAGCTGGACGTGATCACGTAATCGTCCCCGGCCCCGCGCTCAACTACCGAGTACTCCAGCACGTCGCAATCGACCTTGTCCGGCAGCGTCCAGGTGTACTCCCAGCCTTCGGCTGCCCCGACCTTTGCGGGGTTGTCGGAAAGCGAAACCATGTCCTCGGGATCGAGCGTGAGCTGCACCGAGCTGGGGCGCACCCTGGCCGCGTCGTCGCCGTCGTCCCACAGCACGACCGCCCGCCACTGATCCTCACCGACCGTAGTGGGCTCGGTAACCGGCTCGTGGGAGTTGGTGATCGAATACCCGACGAT
>JAISTE010000067.1 GCA_031272825.1 Propionibacteriaceae bacterium
TGAAATTTCGAGGGGAGCGCGCGTGTCCGACATCTTGCAGATCATTTTCAACGGCCTTTTCGTAGGCTCGTTCTACGCGCTGATCGCGCTGGGCTATTCGATGGTCTACGGCATCATCAAGCTGTTGAACTTCGCCCACGGCGATATCTACATGCTGGGCGCCTATGTCGGCTTCTCGCTGCTGCTCGCCTTCCCGAACATGGCGGCGCTGGGCTCGTTCGCCATCTTGATCGTTCTGATCTTGGCGATGATCGCCACCGGCTGCGCCGGAATGCTGATCGAGGCCCTCGCCTATCGCCCGCTCAGAACCGCACCTCGGCTCTCGGCCTTGATCACGGCCGTCGGGATGTCGTTCTTCCTGGAATACGGCGTACGCCAATTTGCTGGACCCGACCCGATGGCTTGGCCTGATTGGGCACGGCTAGGCTCGGGAACTTGGTTCGCCTCGATCCCCGGCACCGACATCGCCGTCACCATCAAGTACTCGCAGCTGCTGCTGATGGGCTTCGCGGTGCTGCTAATGGCCGCGCTCGCCTACTACGTCAACGGCACCCGCGAGGGCCGGGCGATGCGGGCCATCGCGCTGGATCAGCGGGCGGCCACGCTCATGGGCGTAAACGTGAACGCGACCATCTCGCGGGTGTTCTTCATCGGCTCAGCGCTGGCCGGGGCCGCGGGCGTCATGCACGGCTCCTACTACGGCTCCATCACCTTCCTGATGGGATTCTTGCTCGGCTTGAAGGCCTTTACCGCGGCCGTCATCGGCGGCATCGGCAACCTGTACGGTGCCATGATCGGCGGCCTGCTGCTCGGCCTGCTGGAGGCCTTCGGTACCGCGTATTTCGGCGGCGAATGGAAGGACGTGTTCGCGTTCGTCTTCCTGATTTTGTTCTTGACCCTGAGGCCTACGGGCATACTCGGGGCCCGCGTCGTGGAGAGGATGTGACATGGAGCTGCTCATGCCTCCCACGCTCGGGAAACCGCGGTTAGCAACGCTCAGCTTCGACCGCAAGTTTCTGTACTGCATCGCCGGGTTCTTCGTGCTCGTCGTGCTGGTGCTGCCCTACTTCACGATCAACACCTACGTCATCGGCCTGGGTATCCAGGGTTTGATCTACGTGCTCTTGGCCCTGGGCCTCAACGTCGTCGTCGGCTATGCGGGGCTGCTGGACTTGGGCTACGTGGCCTTCTACGCAGTTGGCGCCTATACCTCCGGCATCTTGACGACCAAGTTCGGCTGGCAAATGTGGCAGGCCGTCCCGGCGGTCATCTTGGCCTGCATCGTGGCCGGCATCGTGATCGGCGGCCCGACGCTGCGGCTGCGCTCGGACTACCTGGCCATCGTCACCTTGGGATTCGGCGAGATCATCCGCATCACCGCCCAGAACCTGGAAATCACCGGCGGGCCGTCGGGCATCTTCGGCATCCCCACCTGGTCGTTCGGTGACTGGTCGTTCAACGACGGGCTCTCGCTGCCCGCCTGGTCGATCCCGGCGTTCTTCCTGGTGGTCGGGGCCTTGATCGGCGCTTCCTTGTACGCGATGAAGAAGCAGGTGGCGGCGATCGTCACCGGGTCTGTAGCGGTATTGACGGCCGTGATCATGGCCGTCCTCTCAGGCTCACTGACCAACACCATCACGTTTAGCTCGAAGGTGATCTTGTACTACTTCACGGCGATCATCGTGCTGGTTCTCGGCCTGGTCGGCATCCCGCGCCTGGCCCAGGGCAAGCTGGGCAGGGCCTGGAAGGCCACCCGCGACGACGAGGACGCCGCCGAGGCCATGGGCATCAACACGTACGCGGCCAAGATCACCGCCTACATCATTGGGGCCGTCTGGGCGGGCATTGCCGGGCAGCTCAACGCCACCTACATCTCCTCCATCGCACCAGGTACCTTCCAGTTCCTGCAATCGGCGCTGGTGCTGATGGCGGTTGTGATCGGCGGCATGGGCTCGATTCCGGGCGTGGTCGTCGGCGGGCTATTCATCTTCCTGGCCCCCGAGCTGCTGCGCGATGTGTGGGACAACCGCTACTTCGCCTTCGGTATCTTGCTGCTGATCGTGATGATCTTCCGGCCCAAGGGCTTGTGGCCGGCGACCTCGGTGCTGCCCTGGTCGCGCGATAGACGGGCGAAAGACAAGCTCCCGAGCGCAAACGAGGTGACGGCATGAAATCCACCGCTCCCACCATCTTGGAAGTGCGCGACCTGCTGATGCAGTTCGGCGGAGTGAAGGCCGTCGACGGGCTGAACATGACCGTCCACGACGGCGAGATTCTGTCTGTAATCGGGCCGAACGGGGCCGGAAAAACCTCGGCATTCAACTGCATCTCGGGCTTCTACAAGCCGACCTCGGGTTCGATCAAGTTCCTCGGCGAGTCCATCTTGAAGCAGCATCCGTCGCACATCACCAAGATGGGCATGGCCCGCACCTTCCAGAACCTGCGGTTGTTCAAGGAGATGTCGGTTCTGGACAACGTGAAGACGGGTGCGCATTCGCGCTTCTCACAGCATTGGTACGACGCCTTCTTGCACACCCCGTCCTTTGCCAAGTCCGAAAAGCAGATCGACGAGATGGCGCGCGGCTGGCTAGATTTCGTCGGCTTCAAGGGCGACGAGGAGCTGTACGTCACCCAACTGCCCTACGGAGAGCAGCGGCGGGTGGAGATCGCTAGGGCTCTGAACACCTCGCCCAAGCTTTTGTTGCTCGACGAGCCGGCGGCGGGCCTGAACCACTCCGAGAAGCGGGCCCTCATCGAACTGATCGGCAGAATCCAAGCCCTGGGCGTCTCCATCGTGCTCATCGAACACGACATGGGCCTGGTCATGGAGGTCTCGGAGCGCATCTTGGTCATCAACTACGGCAAGGAGCTGGCTGACGGCTCGCCGGAGGAAATCCGCAACAATCCGCTGGTCATCGAGGCCTATCTCGGGGCGTCCGAGGGCAAGGCGGCCGATACCACCGGAATCTACGAGCATCTGCTCGATGAGAACGATCTGAAGGTGGCGGCGGCCGATCTGGGCGTGAGCGCAAGCCACAAGAGCGCGCACCTGCCTGCGATGCCGAAACGGAAGGAGCACTGATGGCTTGGCTGGAAGTCGAAGCGGTCGACGTCTTCTACGGAAAAGTGCAGGCGCTGCACTCGGTGAGCTTCAACGTCGAGCGCGGGGAGATCGTCGCGCTGTTGGGTAACAACGGTGCCGGAAAATCGACGACGCTGAACATGGTTTCTGGGATCGTCAGGCCAAGTGTCGGGTCGATCAAGCTCGACGGCGAAGACCTGCTCAAGATCAAGGCCCACGATCTGGTGGGCAAGGGCGTCGTACAGGTTCCCGAAGGCCGCAGGATTTTCTCGACCATGACCGTCGAGGAGAATCTGCAGCTCGGCGGGTATTTGGTCAAGGATCGCGCAGCGATCGCAAAGCGCATCAAGGGCGTCTACGAGCTGATGCCGCGCCTGGGCGAGCGCAAGAATCAGGAGGGCGGCACGCTCTCGGGCGGCGAGCAGCAGATGCTGGCCATCGGCAGGGCGCTGATCTCCAAGCCGGACTTGCTGCTGCTGGACGAGCCTTCGATGGGCCTGGCCCCGCTGCTGGTGGCGCAGGTAATGGAGACGATCCACCAGGTCAACGCGCTCGGCACGACGGTGTTGCTGGTGGAACAAAACTCAAAGGCGGCCCTGAAGATCGCCCACCGCGGCTACGTTCTGGAAACCGGCGAGATCGCCCTCGCGGGCACAGCAGAAGAACTCTCCAACGACCCGAGGGTAATCGAGGCGTACCTGGGCATGTAATGGGCCCGAAGGTTCATTCCACCAGGCCAGCGAGCTGGCCGCAGGCGCCGTCGATGTCGCTTCCTCTGGTGTCTCTCACCGTCACCGAAACCGAGGCGTTTTCCAGCCGACGGACGAACTCGGCTTCGTCTTGCGGGCGGGAGGCCGTCCACTTCGAGCCCGGGGTGGGGTTCAGCGGGATGAGGTTCACGTGCACCCAGGCGTGGCCGTCGCGATCCAGGATGCGGGCGAGGCGCTCGGCCCGCCAGGCCTGATCGTTTACGTCCTTGATTAGGGCGTACTCGATGGATACCCGGCGTCCGGTCTTCTGGAAGTACGCGTAGGCGGCGTCGATCACATCTTTGATGGGGATGCGCTTATTGATCGGGCACAGCTCGTCACGCAGCGGATCATCGGGAGCGTGGAGGGAGACGGCCAGGGTCACCTGCAGGCCGGTCTCAGCCAGGCGCTTGATGGAGGGAACGAGCCCGACCGTCGAGACGGTGATATTGCGCGCGCCGATACCGAAGCCGTGGGGCTGGGGCTCGGTGATAACCCGAAGCGCATGCTCGACCG
>JAISTE010000080.1 GCA_031272825.1 Propionibacteriaceae bacterium
TGGAAGAAATGGGAACCGTACTTGTGCACCTCGATACCGGTCTGCGGATCGAACTCCGAATACGCGTTACCGCCCATATGCGGCCGCTTCTCCACGATATGCACCCGACGGCCCGCCTCCGCGAACTGCCGTGCGACCGTCAGCCCATATAGGCCAGAACCCACAACCACAACATCAACAACACTCATGGGCGTAAGTCTTCCATATTTCTGAGCCTGGTTCGTCCGAACCTTTGGGGTAGAGGTGGCATAGGTCACTTCATGTGACGCCGAATCCCACAACGATAACTCCCTGCGTGACCCTTCGCCGTTCGTCCAAACGAACCTGGTTGGCACGTTCACCTTGCTGGAGGCCGTGAGGCACCACAAGGTGCGCTACCACCACATTTCCACCGACGAGGTGTACGGCGATCTCGAGCTCGACGACCCGCACAAGTTCGAGCCGACAACGCCATATAACCCGTCCTCCCCCTACTCCTCCACCAAGGCGGGCTCCGATCTGCTGGTACGCGCGTGGGTGCGTTCGTTTGGCGTCGAGGCAACGATCTCCAACTGTTCCAACAACTACGGGTCGTTCCAGCACATCGAAAAGTTCATCCCGCGCCAGATCACCAACCTGATCGACGGCGTCCGCCCGAAGCTCTACGGGGCCGGGCTGAACGTGCGCGACTGGATTCACGTGCGCGACCACAACCGGGCTGTCTGGGCGATCATCGAGAAGGGGCGGATCGGCGAAACCTACCTCATCGGGGCCGACGGGGAGATGAACAATAAGTCCGTCGTCGAGCTGATTCTGGAGCTCATGGGCCACGACAAGGACGACTACGACCACGTGAACGACCGCCCCGGCCACGACATGCGCTACGCCATCGACGCCACCAAACTGCGCGAGGAAACCGGCTGGGAGCCGCACTTCAAAGACTTCCGCGCCGGCCTGGCCGACACCATCGACTGGTACCGCAACAACGAGGGCTGGTGGAGGCCGCAAAAGGCCGAAGTCGAGGCCAAGTACGCGGCCCAGGGGCAGTAGTACGGGATAACGGCACCCTCCGGGTTCCCATGAGCGTGGGCTAGGGTTGAGCGACGGAAGTTGAGGAGGGCCGATGGAAGCTAGCCAGGTGGCGGCGGTCGTCGTCACATATAACCGACGGGACATGCTCGGCGTGTGCCTGGATGCTTTGCTGGGGCAGAGCGTCGGGGATTTCGGGATTGTGGTCGTCGACAATGGCTCAACCGACGACACATCTTCGCTTGTGGCGCAATATAAGGATCCCCGGGTGCGCTACTACAACACCGGCGCGAATCTCGGCGGGGCCGGTGGGTTCAACTGGGGTATGAAGCAGGCAATTGCCGACGGGTACGAGTACCTGTGGCTCATGGACGACGACGTCGCACCCGAGCCGACCGCGCTGGCCGAGCTCATCGCCGCCGATCAAGAACTGCACGGTGACTACGGTTTTCTTTCCTCGGGCGTCTACTGGACGGACGGAACCCCGGCCAAGATGAATATCCAGCACACAACGCTGACGCGGAAGTTGGATGTGGCACCGATGCAGCTGGGGGATGGGGAAAAGAGTGTGTCCGCTCCCGGGCTTGGGGATGGGGATGATTCTTCTTCCGCGAGTGGGTTGGTTCCGTCCGTTCCGTCTAGGCCGCCCCGGCTCGGGGGCCGGGGACGGGGTGAAAGTGCATCTGTACCAGGTGTTGAGGGCCGTGGCGAGGTCGCTCCCGAGTTGGGGAATGGTGGCGGCATGAGTCGGGTAGAACCGACACCGGCTTCCACCCACCCAATCCCGATTGTCCTGGCGACTTTCGTGTCGTTCTTCGTCCCGGCCCGGGTCGTCCGACGGTTTGGGTACCCAATCGCAGACTTCTTCATCTGGGCCGACGACTGGGAGTACTCCCGTCGGATTTCGCGTGAAATCCCGGGGTACGCGGTACTTTCCTCGCAAGTGATTCACCACCTGGCGACCAACTCGCCGGGAACCATCGCCACCGACGCTCCCGAGCGGTTCTGGCGCTACCGCTACTCCTACCGCAACGAGGTCTACCTCTACCGTCGCGAGGGAATCCGCGGGGTGGTGCTCTACCTCGCCCGTCTGGCCCTGCACACCCTAAGAATCCTGCGCGACGCCAAAGACCGACGCTGGCAACGCCTAAAGCTCATGTACTCCAGCGCCTGGGCCGGGATTAGGTTCAACCCGAAGATCGAGTATCCGAGCTGACTCTCCGTGCATGGCGTCGAACCTGATATCTCCTAATACAACCTGATATGTCCTGATACGAACTGATACGGGCGCGATCACCCCAACTCCGCTTCCGGCAGCCGCTTCTTCATGATCTCGATCGCCTCGGGGTTGGCGTCCATCAGCACGAACCTGCGCCCCAGCTGGGTGGCGACTGCGCCCGTCGTTCCGGAGCCGGCGAAAGCATCCAGCACCCAATCTCCCGGGTTGGACGACGCCTGCACAATCCGCCGCAGGATTCCCTCGGGTTTTTGCGTGGGATAGCCGGTCTTCTCCTTGCCGGTGGGCGAGACGATCGTGTGCCACCACACGTCCGTCGGCAGTTTGCCCTTGGCCGCCTTCTCCGCTGTCACCAGGCCGGGGGCCATGTACGGCTCCCTGTCGACGTCCTCAGCATTAAACACGTAACGCTTGGGATCCTTCACGTAGACCAAGATCGTGTCGTGTTTCGCGGGCCAGCGCTTCTTCGTCCTAGCGCCGTAGTCGTAGGCCCAGATGATCTCGTTGAGGAAATTTTCCCTGCCAAACATGACGTCCATAAGCACTTTTGCGTAGTGGGACTCGCGATAATCCAGGTGAAGATAGAGAGTGCCGTCGTCAGAGAGCAGCCGCCACACCTCGCCCAGGCGCGGGCCGAGAAAATCCCAGTAATCGGCGAAACGATCGTCGTAGCTCGCGCTCGCCGCGATCTCCGTGCGGTAGGAATGCCCGCCGAAACCGATGCGATCGGCGTCGATCCCAGCCATCTCGACGCGGGTGGTCTTGAGCGTCCGACGCCGCTGCTTCTTCCCCGTATTGAACGGCGGATCAAGATAGACAAGCCGAAACGCGCCGTCCGGCAGCCGGCGCATCAACTCGAGATTGTCGCCGAAGAACACTCGATCCGGGCCGTCGGCACTCCATTCCATGTGGGCAAGAATAGTGGGGGCCGGGTGTGAGCGGGGTTGGGGGGAGCGGCATGGGCGAGATCCCGCGACTGCGCGCGGGATGACGAGTAAGGAGAGCGGGGATGACGAGGGAGGAGGGGAGGGATGACGAGGGAGGAGGGGAGGGAGGACCAGGGAGGAGAGCGGGGATGACGAGGGCGGGGAGGGGTGGTGATTAAGAGAGCGGGAGGACGTGTTGCGGGAGCGCCGCCCCGGGTCCAGCCGGGGACGGCGGGTCCAGTCCGGGGACGGCGGGTTGAGCTCGGGTACGGACGCGTGGGAGCGGGAAGAAGAATCGGCCACCGCGTCCTACCAAGCCAACCGCCCATCGACCGCGCCGTCTCACACTTTGGAGTTTCCCCGCCTCCGCTCCCGGCCCCCGATAGCCTGACGAAAATCCTGGGAGGAGGAGAAATGGGCTCGCTGCCGCGCTATGTGCTCCAGCGCATACTGCTCGTCATCCCCATGATGTTCATCCTTCTCACGATGGTGTTCATCTTGCTGCGGGTCGCCCCCGGAGATCCGATTTCCGCAGCCGTCGGCGACAAGCTCGACCCGGCCGCGTTGGAGGCGAAAAAGACGGCCGCAGGACTGAACCGGCCGTTGATCGTCCAGTACTTGGAGTACATGGGCAACACCATCACCGGAAACTTCGGGCAGACCATCACCGACAACCGACCCGTGCTGGAGATCGTGCGCGACAACGGAGGGGCGACGCTCACCCTCACCCTCGGCGCGTTCCTCATCGCCCTGCTGGTCGGCATTCCGCTGGGCCGCATCGCCGCCCGCCGCCGCGACACCGCAGCCGACGGCGTCATCCGGATCTTCGGCATCGTGTCCTACGCCACCCCGATCTTCTTCATCGGCTTGCTGATGCAGCTGTACGTCGCCCGCCCGCTGGGGCTGCCGACGTCGTCCATGGCCAACGCCAAAACGACGGCCCTGCTGCAGTCCGACCCGATCACCCACGTTCTTCCCATCGACGCCCTCATCACCGGCCAGTGGGCGGCCTTCGGCGACATCGCGGTTCACCACATTCTTCCCTGCTTCACGCTCGGCCTGATGATCTGCGGCGTCTTCATCCGCATGACCCGCGTCAACCTGCTGCAGACCCTCCAATCCGACTACGTAGAGGCGGCGAGGGCGCGCGGCATCCACGAACGCCGGGTGATCTCCAAACACGCCTTCCGCAACGCTCTGGTTCCGGTGGTGACGATCATCGGCCTTCAGATCGCCATGATGATGGGCGGGGCGGTGCTCACCGAATCGACGTTCAACTGGCCCGGCCTGGGCACCCAGCTGATGAAGTACATCCAGGCCCGCGACTACATCGGCGTCCAGGGCATCATCACGTTCTTCGCGCTGATCGTGGCGGCGGTCTCCGTGGTCGTCGACATCGTCAACGCCCTGATCGACCCGAGGGTGAGGTACGAATGAAACGCCTCCTCACTTCACTGCTCAAACCCTTCAAAGCGACGACGGGCATGGGCCGGTGGCTGCTCATCATCGGCTTGGTGATCGTCGCGTTCTTCGTAGTCCTGGCCCTGTTCGCCGAGTGGATCGCCCCCTACGGTTTTTCCCAGGTCGACACCAAGGTGAACGGCAGACGCGTGCGCTTCCCCAAGCTTTCGGCACCGAGCGCGGAACATCTGTTCGGCGTCAACGATCAGTTCTACGACATCCTCTCGCGCTGCATCTACGGGGCGAGGACGGCCATCTTGGTGGTGCTGCTTTCGGTGCTGCTCTCGCTGGTGATCGGCGTGGTGCTCGGGCTGGTCTCGGGTTATCTGGGCGGCTGGCTGGATCGTGTGCTCGTGTTCGTGATGGACGCCATGTATGCGTTCCCGTCGCTGTTGCTGGCGATCGTCTTCTCGTTCTTGCTCTCGGGCCTGCTCGGCGGCTCTGGCATAGTCTCGGCGGCGATGTCGCTGACCGTCATCTATATCCCGCAGTACTACCGGGTTGTGCGCAACCAGACGGTCAGCGTTAGGGAGGCCACGTACGTTGAGGCCGCGCGGGCGATCGGCGCATCTTCCCCGACGATCATGAGCAGGTACCTGTTCGGCAACGTCATCCAATCGGTGCCGGTGGTGGGCACGCTGAACGCCGCCGACGCCATCTCCACGCTCGCCGCGCTCGGCTTCCTGGGCTTGGGCATCCAGCCGGGGGACGCCGCCGAATGGGGCTATGACCTCTCGCGCGCCCTCGACGACGCCGCATCGGGAATCTGGTGGACGGGCGTCTTCCCGGGCCTGTCGATCGTGCTGCTGGTAACCGGCCTGACGCTGATCGGCGAAGGGCTGAACGAAACGGTGAATCCGACGCTGCGCAAGCGCAAGTTCGCCAAGATCGTCATGCCGAAGCTTGAGCCGGTAGAAGGGAGTACGAAGTGAGCGTTATCACTGGTGTTCTTTCTACTCTGAGAATGCGGGCGCACTCGACATCGTCATCCTGCGCAAGCGAAGCGCACCCTACCTCGTCATCCTGCGCGCAGTCGCAGGATCTTACTCACTCCGGTGCAGCGTCTTTCGGGGTAGATCCTGCGACTCCACTATGTTCCGCGCAGGATGACAGGTTTGGGTTCCGTTCCGCGCAGGATGACGTGGTTGGGGTAACGCGGCGTGACGTGGCAAGGGGGGAGCAACTATGAGCGTTCTATTCCCCGAACCCAATAAAGACCGCCCGGTGCCGCCGCTCGGCAAGGGGCTGCCGCCGCTCTACGACGGATCGCTGATCGGCAAGAAAGACTTCGTCGAGGAGGCCGTCTGCCCGATCGAAGCCACCGTCCCGCTGGGCGAGGAGGCTGAGGAGGCCGAGCGGCTGGGCATCGCCGCCAAACCCGACCCCACCGTCCCCGTAATCGACGCCCAACGCATCAGAATCTGGTACGGCACACCGAAGGGCGCGGTCAGGGCCGTCGACGACGTTTCCTTCTACATCGGCAAGGGCGAAATCCTGGGGCTGGTCGGCGAATCCGGTTCCGGAAAATCCACCATCGGACGCGGGCTGCTGGGCCTGCTGCCCGACGGCTCGGTGATGGACGGAAAACTAGAGTTCAAGGGCGAAGACCTGCTCGCGCTTACCGACAAGGAGCGGTTCAAGATGCGCGGCCGAAACCTGGCCATGATCTTCCAAGAGCCGCTCACCCGGCTCAACCCGCTGATGCGCGTCTCCGAGCATTTCACCGAGACCCTGCGCACGCACTTCCCCAAGATGACGGACGCCGAGATCGAGGAGCGCTCGCTGTCGGTTCTCAAGACGATCGGCATTCCGCCAACGCGCTGGATGGCCTATCCGCACGAGTTTTCCGGCGGCATGAGGCAGCGGATCATGATCGCGCTGGCGTTGGTGCTGAGACCTGCGTTTGTCGTCGCCGATGAGCCGACGACTGCACTAGATGTGCTTGTGGAAGCCCAGATCGTGCGCATTTTGCGAGATCTGAAAGAGGAATTCGACACCGCTTTGCTCTTGATTACCCACAACCTGGGGATCATCGCCGAAGCGTGCGACCGGGTGGCGGTGATGTACGCGGGCAAGATCGTGGAGATCGGCGACGCGCGCGAGGTGTTCGCCAACCCGCAGCACCCGTACACACAAGAACTTTTGCGCTCGACGATCACGCTCACCACCGACGGTCTGCACTCGATTCCCGGTGCCCCGCCGAACCTGATCGATCCGCCGAGCGGCTGCCACTTCCACCCGCGCTGCCCGCGCGCGATGAAACAGTGCGCGCTCGCCGAGCCGCCGATGCGAAACGTCCACGGCGGCGATTCCAAGCCCGGCACGACGGACGCCGCCTGCTGGCTCAACCCGGCCCTGTCCTTCCCGGAGGAAAACCGGGCCCCGCTTGAGAGGGAGGCGATCGCCGATGCTGAAGAAGCGTGAGACTGCCCTCAACCCCGTCATCCTGCGCGTGGCGAAGTTTTTCCCGTCATCCTGCGCGAAGCGTAGCGGAGTCGCAGGATCTCCACTCGTTTCAATGCACCATCTTGTGTTAGATCCTGCGACTCCGCGCAGGATGACGAGGTCAGGGAAACCCGGAATAGCGAGGAATGTCGGGGTTTACCAATGGAGTGCATCATGACTCAAACCGTTCTGGACGTCGAAAACCTCAAGATCCACTTCCATCTGCGCGGCTCCGGGCTCTCCCGGCTGCTCGGTAAGGAGGGCGGGGTCGTCAAGGCCGTCGACGACATCACCATAGAGCTGCAGCGCGGCGAGGTTCTCGGGCTCGTGGGCGAATCGGGCTCGGGTAAGACCACGCTGGGACGCGCGGTGCTGGGTTTGGTGCCCACGACGTCGGGATCTATCGAGTACACAAGCTCAGACTCGGGGGAAGCCGTCGACATTTCTAAGCTCAAGGGCAAGGCCCTGCGCAAGCAGCGAACCGAGCTGCAGATGGTCTTTCAAGATCCGAACGCGGCGCTCAACCCGTCGATGACGATCGAAACGCAGGTGGGGCACCCGCTGGTCGTCCACGGGCGGGCCAAGGGCGAGGAGCTCAAGCGCAAGGTGGCCGACGTCCTGGAGCGGGTCGGCCTGTCTCCCGCCGAGCAGTTCATGAGCAAGTATCCCTCCGACCTTTCCGGCGGCCAGAAGCAGCGGGCGGTGATCGCGCGGGCGATCATCCTGGAACCCGAGGTACTGGTGGCCGACGAGCCGGTGTCCATGCTGGACATGAGCGTCCGCGCGAAGATCCTGCAGCTCATGCTCAATCTGAAAAATGACCTGGGGCTGACGTACATCTACATCACGCACGACCTTGCCACGGCCAAGTTCTTCTGCGATCGGGTGGCGATCATGTACCTGGGCAAGATCGTCGAGATCGGGCCGACGGCCGAGATTTTTGCTCACCCGCGGCACCCGTACACGCAGGCGCTGCTGAAAGCGATCCCGGACGTCGATCCGACGAAACTGGTTCCGCGTGACCTGCCGCGCGGCGAGATTCCCGACGCTGCCCGCCCGCCGCGCGGATGTTCCTTCCACCCGCGCTGCCCGCTGGCGAAAGCCGAGTGCGGCTGGGAGCCGAGGGATCTGAAATCCCTTGTGGAAGAGCACTGGACCCGCGTGCCGGTGGACGAGTTCGAGCACGAGAGCATGGTTGTCGGCGGTTTGGTGGAGCTGAACACGGACGCCGGGTCGGTGAAAGTCCAACCCACCAAGGGCGGCACAGTCGACGAAATCTGGGCCATGTTCACCCGCATCAAAGAAGAAAACCCGAACGAGCCTCTGTGGACGGGCGTAACCCGAATGGAAAAGGTGGCTGACGGCGTCGAATTCGATTTCGCCGAGCCCGCCGAAATCTTCCTGCACCCGGCGGGAGAATCGGAAGTCGCCTGCGTGCGGTACTGAGGGGGTTGGCTGGCGCAGATCCCCAACGCTCAACGCTCGTAGCGGTACCGCAGGCTAAGGATTATCAGTTCGTCGTCTTTTGGGGATGTAGGCCATGCGGTGTTCGTCGTTGATCGCGTAACTCGCCGTTTACCCCAGCGTCATTCCATTCAGCCGACGGACGGTCTCGGGTGCGCGGTGATCCGTCTTTCCCTCGCCGCGGTCAAGAGCCGCGATCTTGGCCATATCCGAGTCTGACAAGCTGAAATCCCAGATGTTGTAGTTCTGGATGATTCGCTGGGGGTTCGACGATTTCGGGATTGAGAGCACGCCGCGCTGGTAGTGCCAGCGCAAGACGATCTGGGCCGTCGTGCGGTGGTACTTCAACGCGATGCCCGCCAGGCGGTCGTCTTTGAGCATCCCGACCCGGCCCTGGCCGAGCGGCCCCCAGGCCTGCAGGGCGATCTTGTTGGAGTTGAGATAGGCCAGCACGTCGGGCCGCTGGAAGTACGGATGCAACTCCAGCTGATCGACGGCCGGTGGCACCTCGAAGTTGAGCAGCAGGTCTTCGACCCGATCGGGGTAGAAGTTAGATAATCCGATGGCTCTGGTTCGCCCGTCGGCGTAGAGCTTTTGCATCGCGCTCCACGAACCCCAGACGTCACGGTAGGGCTGGTGGATTAGGTAAAGATCTAAGTAGTCAAGGCCCAGTTTCTTGAGCGAAACGTCGAAGGCGCGAAGGGTGGAATCGTATCCGGCATCTTGAAGCCAGAGCTTGGTGGCGACGAAAATCTCCTCGCGGGGCACCTCGGAGCGGGCGATGCCGCGGCCAACGGCTTCTTCGTTGCCGTAGATCGCGGCGGTATCGATGAGGCGATATCCGGCGGCCAGCGCGTCCACGACACACTGCTCGCACCACTGAGGGTCGTCGATTTTCCAAACGCCAAAGCCAAGCATCGGCATCTGGACACCATTATTTAGGGTTGCGGTTGGGGTCTCCATGACGGCACTCTACCCGGATAGCCGGGTGTAGTTACCGGTGTTCAAGAAATGAGCGGGCGAACAGGGCCGCGCCCAGCAGGCCCGAATCCGCGCCCAGCTGGGCTGGAACCAACGGCGGGGCGCCTCGGTGAGCGGCGGCCACCAGTGAACTGCGGATCGGCTCTAGCAGCAGGCCCGAAGTGCCCAGACCGCCGCCGAGGACGATCAGCCCCGGATCCAGCAGATGCACAACCTGGGCCAGAGCCGAGCCAAGGGCGCATCCGGCACTCAGCAGGATTTCGCTGTTCATGACGCTGGCCTCGCCCAACCTGAGCTTCCCCGTCCTGCTGATCTGCTTCTTCTCGATGCTGCTGTTCTCCGAGGTTCTGTTCAAGCCGGCCAACTTCAAGGCCGTACGCGTCTCGACCACCGAAGATCACCAGGGCGTCGCCTTCTCCTTCTTCGAGGGTACGCGCGGCCTGCTCGCATTCGTGATCTCGCTCCTGTGGACGGCCATGTTGGCCGCCGGTGCAGACGCCAAGACGATCATGCTCACCTCGTTCTCGCCCGACGCCGTCCCTGCGGACATCGTCTCCCCGGCGGTGTTCTGGACGCTGATCGTCCTGATGCTGTGCGCCTCGGCTTGCTGCTTCATGATCCGCGGCGTCTACTACGCGCCGATCGGCGAGTTCGGCGTCCCGGCCAAGCACTCCTCGGCCGCCATGTCGTTCGCCATCACCCTGGGTTACATCCCGGCGCTGCTCGCCACCGCCGCCGTTTCATTAAAAATGGAATCCCCTGGGCCGTTGGATAGAACCAGGGCCGAACTCAAGGGGTACATTCAGCAGCGCTACCCGGAACGCCCGGTGGAACGGATTTTGTGAGCCGAATCCCGCCAACACCACGGCACACCGTCGGCCTCGCATCGTCATGCTGCGCGTAGTCGCAGCATCTTGCCGAACTTTGGCCCTCAGAGGGGAGGATCGAGAGTGATGGCTCCGCCCCGGACTTGATCCGGGGCGGAGTGGGGCATTGGCTTACAAATAATGAACATCTGCCGAAGCGGGCAGTAAGAAGAGAGAAGAACATGAACACCGACTGGATGGCCGCGATCAATGCGGATACGCCGATCAACTGGCTGGCAATGCCCGGCACCCACGACACGATGACCGCGCCCTGCGAGCAGGTCTACTACCACACCCAAAACCTGACGCTGCCCGAGCAGCTAGACGCAGGGGTGCGCTATCTCGACCTGCGCATCACCAAGAACCTGGTGGCCGCCCACCGCGAGTGGATCTCGGACATTAGTTTCGCGTCGATCCTGGAAACCATCCGGGATTTTCTGGCCCAGCATCCGTCGGAGGTGATCGTCGCCCGCATCCAAAACGCAAACGAACGCAAGGACGACTACCCCGAATACGGCCAGGCGATTCTGAGCGAAATCAAGAAGAACCTGGATTTGTTCTGGGTTCCAGGCAAGGGCTGGCCAACCCTGACGCAGGCCCGGGGCAAAATCGTCGCACTGGAGTGCTCGCCCGCCGAATACGGCCTGACACGCGTCGACGGCCAGCGCTGGGCGTCCGCTTGGCACGAGAATCCGTTGCTGGAGATCCAAGATCTGTGGGACGGCCCGAGCATCGAGGCCAAGCGCGAGGCGATCCTAACGGCGGCGATACCGCGCGACCCAGACCCGGACGTGCTGGTGGTGAACCACATCTCAGCGTCGAACGGCGAGCTGGTGAACCCGGTCTCCTACGCCGACGAGCTGAACCCCTACACGGCGGGCCTTCTGGACGGCATCGGTGCGGTAGCTAGCGATCGGTCAGGGCGTCGAATCGGCGCGGGCCTCTACGCCTTCGACTTCGTCGACGCCGACTTATCGGCCAAGGTGATCGCGCTCAACCTTCCCCAAGGGTAAAGCGCCCCAGCGAGGAGCGGACGCTCAGAGACGATTCCACGCCAACCTGCGAACCACTCCGCCGCCCTTTCCTCTCCGATGCCATCCGCCCTTCCAGCAGCGTCAGCGCGGCTTCGGCCATGGCCTTGATGGGTTTGGTTACCGTTGTCAGCTCGATGCCGTGGGCGGCGGCACGCTCGGAGCCGTCGACGCCCAGCACCGAAATGTCCTCGGGTACCCGCAGGCCCAAGCGCAGCAGCGCGATGAGCGCACCGATCGCGCACTGGTCGTTGTAGCCGACCACGCACGTCGCCCCATCCGGCGCTCCCAGCAGCCCTGCGCGGTAGGCCGATACCACGGCGTCGGCCCCGGCACCTTCGGTGTTCCCCGCGTCGACGATCCGCAAGGCCAACCCTGCCTCCTCGGCGGCGATCTTCACCTCGGAGATTCGGCGGGAGGCCGAAGCCCCGTTCGGCCCGGCGAGGGCGAGCAGCTTGCGGTGGCCGTCGGCGGCGAGCGTGGAACAGGCCTGACGCAAGCCCTCCAGATTCGACGAATACACCTGGTCGACGTCCTTGAGATCTAGGTGCGCCGAACCCACCAGAACCGTGGGTACCGCGGCGGAGATTTCCAGAAGCCTGGAGTTGGAGGCTTTGGAATCGACCAGCATCAGACCGCGCACGCGCTTGGCCGCGAGCAGATCCCAGCAGTCCTGCTCCGGATATGCCGCCGAAACCCGCAGCGGCAGCAGGTTATAGCCGCGCTCCAGCGCGACCGATTCGGTTGCGTCGACCAGGGCCTGGTGGTGGTCTTGCCCGGGGTAGCCCACCATGCCGATGAGTTTGGAATCAACCAGCGCGATCCGTCGCTCCCGAACGCCCGGCTGGTAGCCCAACGCAAGCGCGGCATCTTCAACCCGCGCGGTGGTCGCAGGAGAGATGCGGCGGTCGTGCCGCAGAGCGCGCGATGCCGTAGCGGCCGACACGCCCGCGTGCTCGGCCACTTCGCGGATGGTGATGATGGGGGGAAGCCCATCTGCTTGAGGCATTCCGCAAGTCTAGCTTCGGAAAGCAAGATTTTTGCCGAAACTTCGGCATTCATCTCACCTTGTGCTTGCAGAAAACTCCTGGAATACTGTGAGCCACCCCTTACCAGACCCCAATGAAGGAGAATGATGAGAACCGCACCAAAATGGCTCGGCCGCGTCGTGCCGCTGTTGGCGGCGACGGCCCTGCTGACAGCCAGCGCGGCGACCCCGGCCCAGGCCAAGGCCGACCCCGCATTCGACGACACCTACTTCGTCATGCAGCACAACACCTACGATGCCGGCGACTCGCTCACCGGCTGGCTGGATTCTGGCTTCCGCTCGGTCGAGTTGGACGTCATCGATCGGGGAGACTGGGCGGCGAACCCCGCCGGGCCGTACATCTCCCACAACGGGACGACGGGCGACTTCAACTGTTCCGGAAACCCAGATCGGCTGGGCGATTGCCTGAACGACCTCGCCGGATGGCAAGCGAACCATCCCGGTTCCGGGCCGCTGCTGGTGTTCGTCGACCTCAAGCCCTCGTGGAATCCGGCGTTCGCCTGGGGAGCCGAGGACTTCGAGAAACTGGATCGCAAGATCGCCGAAATCCTCGGCGAGCGGCTGTTCCCAGCCGACGAGCTCTACCGCTTCGCCGCCCGGGAACCCTATTCCAAGGGTGGAACGCCGCTGCGCAAGGCCGTGGCCGACAGCGGCTGGCCCACGCTTTCGCAGATCGGCGATCGGATGGTAGTGGCCTACACTGGCTCGAAATTCGGCTCGCTGACGAACAAGGCTCAATCCAAGGGCCTCGATCGCATCCTGGCTCAAGGCAAGCTCCCCGCCGGGTTCTTTTGCCCTGACGCCTCCAAGGATCCCAACGAGCTCGACCCGTGGGACACGATGAAGGGCATGAGCGAAACGGCCTCTGAGCAGGTGGTTTGCTCCAATATTGAATCGCGCGACCACTACGAGAAGGTGGCCGAGCGGGCCGCCGATCTCAACCAGCTCACCCACCTCTACGGCGGGCACGTGTTCGGCAACGAGTCCTACACCTACAACTACATCGCCATCTCGCACGGAATCACCGCCATCGGCCGCGA
Source organism: Propionibacteriaceae bacterium (assembly GCA_031272825.1). Taxonomy (GTDB): domain Bacteria; phylum Actinomycetota; class Actinomycetes; order Propionibacteriales; family Propionibacteriaceae; genus Propionicimonas. The sequence goes on from JAISTE010000080.1 coordinate 13,508, forward strand.
CGCCACGGGTCCGGAGGACACCTTCGGCGGCAAGTTCCCCCTGGTCGGGGTTTCGCGCTCGGTGCCCGGCCAGTTCCAGGTGCAAACCTCCAAGCTGACGAAGAAGTGCATGGCCGTCGAGAAGGCCGGAACCAAGAAGGGCGCCAAGCTTATCTCCGAGAAGTGCTCGAAAGCCGACGCCCAGCGGTTCGTCTACACCGCCGAGGGCCAGCTGCGGCCCAAGCACGCGGAGAAGATGTGCGTCGACATCAACGGTTCCAAGGCCAAGGCCGGGGCAAAGATCGAGCTCGGACGCTGCGACGGCGGGGCCACTGAGAAGTGGCAGATCACCGCCGACGGCAAGTTCCAGTCCTATGCGAATCCCTCGTTCTGCCTTGCCAAGCCCGCACTGCTTGGCTCGCAACTGAGCGTCGAGAAATGCAGAGATTTGCCAACACAGCGCTTTGACCTGAAAGCGGTTCCCAACTGGGTTCGGTAACGGGCATTAATGAGTGGAGGGCTCCCCAGGGGTTGGGGAGCCCTCTGCCTCAAGCCCGCGCTTGTCAGGGTAGCGACGAGCTGAGAACGCTCTTCGGCGGGTACACGAAGGTGATCGTCCCGTAGTGGGTGCCCGGGCCGTAGTCGGACGTCTTCTTCGTGCGGGCGGCGATCCACGACAGCGACGCCGAACATCCGGCCTCACCGATGATGAACGAGCCGTCGGCGTTCACGCCCAGCACCACGCCGGTGTGCCCCTTATCGGACGGCCCGGTCGTCGAGAAGATCGCGTAGGGCTTGGGTTCCGTGCCGGTTTCCCAGCCGTAGATCTCTTGGAGCCGCTTGACGACGTTGTTGCCGTTGGACGTGTTCGTCCAATCCTTCACCGTCGTCGAGACGTTGACGAAGTACTGCGAGAACGAAACGCAGTTCTTAATCAGGTAGCCGCCGCAGCCTACCGAGATCGGAATCTTCTTAGCCTGGTCATTCGTCAGAGAAGCGTATTTGGCGACATAGTCCTCAGCCTGCTTCAGCGTCATGCCCTGACCGGTGGCCGGCTCGGCCGGAGTAGATGCGCACTGCGGAACGCCCTTGAGCCCGCCCGACTTCACGTAGTAGTCAGAGACGTAACCCGAGCCGTCGGCCAGCTTGTCCCAATAAGGGTTGGATTTGATCGTCTCGCCCTTTACCCAACACGTAATCTGGGTGGTTACGCCCTTGTCAAGGATTTTCACCGTCGACGTCGAGGTGTAGGGGCCCGAGCGCACCCGCAGCTTTGCCGTGGTAGTCACCGAGTAAGTCGAGGGCGTGGGTGTGGGCTTCGGCTCAATGGTCGGGGCAGGGCTGGGCGTGGGCGTCGGTGCTGTTGTTGGTGTCGTAGGCGTCGGCTTGATGATCGGCATGGTGTCTACGCACTTTGAGACGTTCGCCCGGTTCGGCGTTCCCAAAACCTGGTAGTGAGGGGCGTAACCGTAGGCCGTCTTGTACCAGGTCTTCACGCCGTGGAAGACGTCGCCGTGCACGTAGCAGGTGATGGTGAGCTTTGAGCCCCGCTTCAGGCGCGTGTTGAGCGGGGCCGTCACCTTCGCTTCGGTGCGAATGTACGTGTTACGCGGAACCCTCACCGTCTTCTTGGCGACCTTCTTTACCTTGGCCTTGACGACGACCTTCTTCGCAGTGGTGCTCACGGGTTTGGGGGCCGGGGTGGTATGGGCGGTGGTGGCGGCAGGCACCAGCTGCGCCAACGCAAGAACTAGGGCGGCCACCAGGCCTTTTACGAGAGCCTTTGGCATTTGATCCTCCTTCAGGCGTGGCGCTGGGTCGCCACGGGTTCATCTTGGCAAACAGGAGGGGGCCCAACGAAAGGCCCAAAAGGCGGTTCTTGTTGGGCCGAAATGCCGGAATTTCTCAGAGTTTTTTCAGGAAGGGGGGGGAGGAGCGGCAGGGCATTCCCATCCCCCTATAGATCCTGCGACTTACGCGCAGGATGACGTCAGTAGTTAGCCGCAGGGTGACGCCCGTGGGCGTCAACTACACCGGCGGGTCGATGAACTCGGCCCCGAGGATCTGCGACTTTTCTGAGAAATGGATCGCGACGGCCGCGCCCGGAACCATCGCCCGGTAGACGATCCCCAGCGAGGCCAGCATCTGCGGCAGCGCCGGTTGGTGCCCGCAGATTGCCACAGGCTCTCGGCGCTCGATCGCCTGGCGCAGCGCCCGGCGCATCACCTGTTTTACCTGCTCGGGTTCTTGGTAGGCCTCGGTTTCGGTAAGCGCGTGGGTGGTCTCCAGCTGGATTCCGGAGAGCTCGCCGTAGGGCTTGAGCGTGCGGCGGCAGCGCTTGGCAGTCGAGGAAATCAGGCGCTTCACCCCAAACGCGGAAAGCAAGGATCGCATAACTTCGGCCTGTTTCTTGCCCTGGGAAGCGAGCGGACGGTCGTCGTCGGGGCCTTCCCAGGAGATGCGCGGCTTGGCCTTCGCGTGGCGCACGACCAGCACCGTCACAGCGTCTTCGAGCTCTGCCGCTTTGCGGATCAAAGCCGGTTCCTCGGGGTATGTTACCTTGTCGCACGCCTTTTCGACGGGCAGCCAACGGATCTTGTTGACCTCGGAGTTGGCCTTGAACTCCTGCACGTCGACGGGCGTGCCCTTCCAATAGTGGACGCGCTTGGTGCCGCCCACCACCGGGTACTCGATGAAGCCGAGCGAGGCCCCGAGCCGCGAGGTGACGAGCGTCTCTTCCTGGGTTTCGCGCACCGCACAGGCCGCCAGGTACTCCTCTTTTTCCAGGTGCCCCTTGGGCAAAGTCCAGTCGTTGTAGCGCTTGCGGTATTCGAGCAGCACTTCGGGCCCGTCCGCGCCGTCGCGGAGCGTGACCGTCCCGGCGGTCTCAATGATCTGTCGATTGCTAGCCATCGCGACAAACGCTACCAGTTTCCGCGTGGTAGGGAACGAGCGGCTCAGCTGCGGGTTCTCGCCGCATTTCTACCCCTATCGTTTCCCTTACAGCCACCCCCGCGAAACTCGCCGTTACCGAACTGTTATGTGCAAGCGCTTGCATTCTGGGAATGTACGCGCTTACACTATGTATGTCAGAACAAACTCCCTACGAAGAAGTGGAGGCTACAAATGAAGAAGCAAGGGATCGCAGCGATCGCATTGGCGGGGCTGCTCGGCCTGGGGGCCTGCAGCTCGGGGACGAACCCGAGCGCGACCGTCGAACAAAGCGGCAGCGCTGACGCCAGCGAGTGCGCGGCGTACGAGTCTTACGGCGACCTGTCCGGCAAGACCATCACCGTCTACGCGACGTTCATCGACACCGAGGGCGAGCAGTACACGGACTCGTTCAAGCCGTTCGAGGAGTGCACCGGAGCAAAGGTCGCATTCGAGGGTTCGCGCGAGTTCGAGTCACAGCTGCCCGTGCGCGTCAAGGCCGGAAACGCCCCTGACATCGCCATTCTCCCCCAACCCGGCCTGCTCAAGACCATGGTCGCGACCGGCAAAGTCGTAAAGGCGCCCGAGACCGTGGCCGCGAACGTCGATAAGTATTGGACGGCCTCGTGGAAGGACTACGGCTCCGTCGACGGGACGCTGTACGCGGCTCCGCTGGGGGCGTCGGCCAAATCCTTCATCTGGTACTCGCCGAAGATGTTCTCCGACGCCGGGCTCACCGTCCCCACAACGTGGGATGAGCTGATGGCATTGACCGAGAAGATCGCAACCTCCGGCGACATCAAGCCTTGGTGCGCCGGTATCGAATCGGGCGACGCCACCGGCTGGCCCGCCACCGACTGGGTTGAGGACGTCGTGCTGCGCTTCGCCGGCCCGGAAAACTACGACAAGTGGGTCTCCCACGAGATTCCGTTCAATGACCCCTCGATCGTCGAATCCGTCGACGCCATGGGCAAGATTCTCAAGAACGACAAGTACGTGAACGCCGGGATCGGCGACGTGCAGTCCATCGCCTCCGAGCCGTGGACGGACGCCGGCTACCCGATCGTCGAGGGCCAGTGCTACCTCTCCCGCGCGGCCTCCTTCTATGCGACGAACTTCACCACCTATGACGAAAACCTGAAGGTCGGCCCCGACGGCGACGTCTGGGCGTTCGCAATGCCCGGCAAGACCGCCGACTCCCAGCCCGTGATCGGCGGCGGCGACTTCGTGGCCGCCTTCGCCGACCGTCCCGAGGTCGCGGCCTTCCAGACGTTCCTGTCCTCGCCCGAGTGGGCCAACGCCAAGGCAAAGGTCACCCCGCAAGGGTGGACGACCGCCAATCAGGGCCTCGATAAGTCGCTGCTGGCCTCGCCGATCGACCAGCTGGCCTTCGAGACGCTCGCCTCGCCGAAGTCCGAGTTCCGCTTCGACGGCTCCGACCTCATGCCCTCCGAAGTGGGCGCCGGTACCTTCTGGAAGCAGATGACTGCCTACTTCGCGCAGAACAAGTCCACCAAGGACGTCCTGGACGCCATCGAGGCTTCTTGGCCGAAGTGATAGGCGCATAAAGCCAACAATAAATGCGTCGTCATCCTGCGCAAGCAGCACTTCGTCATCCTGCGGAAGCAGCCCTTCGTCATCCTGCGCGGAACGAAGTGGAGTCGCAGGATCTCCACTCGAAGCTGGTGCACTAAACCGGCCTGAGATCCTGCGACTTCGCGCAGGATGACGATAAAGATAAACCCACAAACAAGGACCCAAACAATGGACCTCCTCCACCCCACCGACGCCCTGGGCAAGTTCGCCCTGATGGTGCTCGCCGTGCTGATCTTCGTGGCGGCCATGGCGATCATCTTGGCGATCCTCAACCTCCCCAAGCGTGCGCCGAAATGGCTAGCCCCCGTGTGTTTCCTTGGGCCGACGCTCATCGCCGTCAGCTTCGGGCTGATCTATCCGGCGATCGTCACCGTCTCTAACTCGGTGCACGACAAGACCGGCGACGCGTTCGTCGGGCTGGCCAACTACGTCACGGCGTTCACCCAGCCCGAGTTCCTGATAGTGCTGCGCAACACGGTTTTCTGGGTGGTGCTCGTCCCGACGCTCTCCACCGCGCTCGGCCTGGTGTACTCGGCCCTGGTCGACCGCACCCGGTTCGAGAAGCTGGCCAAAACCCTGGTCTTCATGCCGATGGCGATCTCCATGGTGGGGGCGTCGATCATTTGGAAATTCATGTACGACAACAAGGTAGGGCTGCTCTCGGCCTGCTACGAGTGGTTCGTCGGCATGTTCGTGCCGAACGCGCAGGCACCGCAGTGGTTGATGAACGCGCCGCTGAACAACTTCTTCTTGATCGTGGTGATGGTGTGGATTCAATCGGGCTTTGCCATGACCGTCCTATCAGCGGCTATCAAGGCCATTCCCGACGACATCACCGAGGCCGCGATGCTGGACGGCATCGGCGGGTGGAAGATGTTCACCCAGATCACCATCCCGATGATCCGGCCCTCGATCGTCGTAGTGCTGACGACCGTGGCCATGACAAGCCTTAAAGCGTTCGACGTCGTGCGCACGATGACCGGCGGCAACTACGACACCTCCGTGGTCGCCAACGAGTTCTATACCCAATCTTTCAAGTACAACAACCAGGGGCTGGGGGCCGCGCTGGCCGTCATCTTGTTTGTGATCATCATCCCCGTGATCGTCTACAACGTGAAACAACTGAAGAAAGCCGAGGACGTGCGATGAGCGTCGCTGTGGAAGTAGGTACCGCGCGGCACGCGGTCGAGCCGGCGCAGGCAACCAAGGAGCGCAAGCTCACCCGCAAGGAAAAGCGCATGATCGAGGCGAAGAACAAGCTTTCTTCACCGTGGGCGTCGGCGATTGCGCTTATCATCGCGATTTTGTGGACGGTGCCGACGTTCGGGCTGCTGGTTACCTCGTTCAGGGGCAACCGCCGGGACATCTCCAACTCGGGTTGGTGGGAGGCGCTCCTGCCGCAGAACTGGGGCCGCTTCGGGCTGGAAAACTACGAGCAGGCGCTGGGTGCGCAGAACCGGCTGGGTGACTACTTCGTGAACTCGATCGTCGTGACAGTTCCGTCGGTGCTGATCCCGATCACGCTGGCGCTGCTGGCCGCGTACGCGTTCGCGTGGCTCGACTTCAAAGGCAAGAACGTGCTGTTTGTGGCCGTCTTCGCGCTGCAGGTGGTGCCGATCCAGGTGACGATGATCCCGCTGCTCACCCAATACGTGAACTGGGGACTGAACGGCTCGTTCTGGGTGTTGTGGCTCTCGCACACGATGTTCGGGCTGCCGTTGGCCGTCTTCTTGCTGCACAACTTCATGGTGGAAATCCCGCGCGAGCTGGTCGAGGCCGCGCGCGTGGACGGGGCATCGCACGTAGCCACGTTCCTGCGGGTAATTCTTCCGCTGATGACGCCCGCAATCGCGTCGTTCGCGATCTTCCAGTTCCTGTGGGTTTGGAACGACCTGCTGGTGGCGCTGGCGTTCGCGGGCAACACGCCGGACATCGCGCCGCTGACGGCCAGGCTCTCGGACATGGTCGGCTCGCGCGGCTCGGCCTGGCATCTGCTCTCGGCGGGCGCGTTCATCTCGATGATCGTCCCGATGGGCGTGTTCTTGGCCCTGCAGCGCTACTTCGTCCGCGGCCTGCTGGCGGGCTCGGTGAAAGGGTAGCGATGGGCGCGACGAACGTTTACCAAAAGGAACCGTCCCATTTGGTAAAGCCCGACAAGACAGGCAGGTGGGAACGATGAGCTATCAAGCGGTTTTGTTCGATCTCGACGGGGTTCTCGCCCCGACGGCACTCATCCACCGGGCGGCCTGGCGGGAGCTGTTTGCCGGCTACTTCGCCGCTCACGGCGTCACCCCCGGCTACACGGAGAACGACTACTTTTCCAATATCGACGGACGCCCGCGCTTCAGCGGCGTGGAAACCGAGCTGGCCGCCCATGGGGTCACGCTACCGTTCGGCTCGGCATCCGATACCCCCGAGATGGAGACGGTCTGCGGGCTGGGCAACCGCAAGAACGCCCTGTTCCTGGAGCGATTGGCCGAGATCCGGCCCTACCCGGAAGTGCCCGCCCTGCTGGATGCGCTCGATGAGCTCGGGGTGCGCAAAGCAGTCGTGACGTCCTCGCGCAACTCCGCCGAAGTGCTGGCCAGAACCGGGTTGGCCCCGAGATTCGAGCTTGTCGTCGACGGAAATGTTGCCGCCGAGCGCGGCCTCAAGGGCAAGCCCGCTCCCGACGCCTATCTCTTGGCCGCCGAGCTGCTCGGCGTCTCACCCGAACACGCAATCGTCGCCGAGGATGCACTCTCGGGCGTCGAATCCGGTAAGGCCGGGGGGTTCTTCACCGTGGGCGTCGACCGGGGAGAAGTGGGGCGCGAAGCGCTGCTGAAAGCCGGGGCTGACGTCGTCGTTGCTGATCTGGGGGAGCTTGTGGAGATTCTCCGGGCTCCGGTTCGGGGCGGACAGAGAGACGCGGTTTCCAAGCCCTATGACAAGAGCACCACACCCACCACCCTGGTATCCGGCGCAAGCACAGTGCTCCCTTCCTCGTCATCCCGCGCAAGCACAGTGCTCCCTTCCTCGTCATCCCGCGCAAGCGAAGCGCTCCCTTCCTCGTCATCCCGCGCAAGCGAAGCGCAGTCGCGGGATCTCCCTCCCCAAACCTGTGCAGCATCAAACGATGGAGATCCTGCGACTGCGCGCAGGATGACGAACAACGGACGCAGGCTAACGAACGATAGGCGCGGGGTAACAAGCGACGAACGCCGGCCCACCAACAACAACCACCAAGTGCCCGCCAGTTTGGAGGCAACTCATGATTGATCCCGTCGACCGCACGCGCTTTCCCGCTGACCCGTGGAAACTCATCGAGATAGAGGGCCCCGAGCACACCGCCGATCGGCTCTCGGCTACGCTCTTTGCGCTGTCCAACGGCAATCTCGGCATCCGCGGACCGGGCGAGCCCGAGCGCACGCTCGGCAACGGCACGTTCGCCAACGGCTTCCACGACACGTACCGCATCCAACACGCCGAGGAGGCCTACGGGCTGGCCCAGATCGGCCAGGTCATCCAAGGGCTGCCCGACGGTTTCAATTACTCCATCCAGATCGACGGAACCGAGCTCGGCTCCCCCCAAACCCAACTGGAATCGGGGCTGATTTCGCTCGATATGCGCGAGGGCGTGCTGCGCTGGACGCGCGAGTGGTCGCTGCCGGGCAACCGAGCGACGGTCGACGCCCGTTGGCTGGTCTCCCTCACCCGTCCAGGTATCGCAGCGTGGGACGTCGAAGTGAAAACCGAGCTTCCGGCCAAGATCGGTATAACTGAGTCGATAGAGACAAACCCCCCGAGCGCCGACCCGGACGTCCAAGCCGACCCCCGACGCTCCGAAGCGAGCAAAGCCGACGGCCTGGAGTACTTCCACAGCGGGCAGGACTCGGTTTCCGGACGCGCAGCGAACTCGCGCATGGGCTTCGCGCTGGTTTGGAAGAGCACCGGGCGCGAGACGGGGTATAGCGGTAGTGACAGCGGGACACAACTCCTGGACTCCCGCCCCGGATCAAGTCCGGGGACGGGAACGGGGGTGCCTGGCACTTCGTTATCGAACCCCACACCCGGTGCCACCTGCGCCTCGGGCATCGTCACATCCCCCACCTCGTCATCCCGCGCAAGCGAAGCGCAGTCGCGGGATCTCACCGAGCAGACGACCCACCCCGTCCCCGGGTTGGACCCGGGGCGGCCATTCCACCACACGTTTACCCTGTCCTATGCCACCGACCCCGTACACCCGACGGGAGTGACCGATGGCCTAGCAGTCCAGCCGGACTCGGATTTGGTGGCACTCACCGAACAAGCGCGGGCCCAACTCACGCTCGCCCCCGACTTCGACGAACTCGCCGACGAGCAGCGTCGTTGGCTCGCTGACTTCTGGGAACGCTCAGACGTGCGGGTAGACATCGACGGAACTTCCACTGATCCCGGCCACTCCACTCCACTCTCGCCAGATACGGGTACCACTACCACTCCAACCCAGCAGGCCATCCGCTGGTCGCTGTGGCAGCTAGCCCAGGCGTCGGCCCAAACTCAGGCCGGGATCGCGGCCAAGGGCGTCACCGGGGCGGGATATTCCGGGCACTACTTCTGGGACACGGAAATCTACGTGCTGCCGTTCCTGGCCTACACCAACCCGACGGCCGCGCGAAAACTCCTCCAATATCGCTACGAGATGCTGCCCGCTGCCCGACGCCGGGCCGAGGTGATGTCCGTCAAGGGCGCGCTCTTCCCCTGGCGAACGATCGACGGCGAGGAAGCGTCGGCCTACTATCCCGCCGGAACGGCCCAGTATCACATCGACGCCGACATCGCGTATTCCCTTGAAAAGTACGTAATGGTCAGCGGGGATACCGAGTTTGCCCGCAATCAGGGCGTCGAAATCCTGATAGAGACCGCCCGCATGTGGGCCGATCTTGGGTTCATGGAGGACGGCGAGTTCCACATCTTCGGAGTCACCGGCCCGGACGAATACTCGGCGGTCGTCGACGACAATCTCTATACCAACGCGATGGCCAGGCACAACCTGTATTCGGCGGCCCGTGCCGTCGAGGCGCTGGCGGAAGATCCCGTGCGCCTGGCCCAGCTCAAGGAGAACCTGCATCTGCGCGCCGACGAGCCCGCCGACTGGCTGGAGAAGGCCGGGAAGATGCACATCGGCTGGGACGCCGTACGCCAAATCCACCCGCAAGACCGCGCGTTCCTGCAGCGTCCCGATTGGGATTCCGAGCGTTTCCCGTTCACCGACGAGCCGCTGCTGCTGCGCTTCCACCCGCTGGTGATCTACCGCCACAAGGTGCTCAAGCAGGCCGATACCGTGCTGGCCTTGCAGCTGCTCTCGGGCGCGTTCACCACTCAGGAAAAGCGTGCGGACTTTCTCTTCTACGACGCCCTGACTACCGGAGATTCCACCCTCTCGGCCGCCGCCCAGGGTGTGGTCGCCGCCGAAGTCGGCGCCGGGGACAAGGCGCTGAAGTACTTCGAGGGCTCGCTGTTCACCGATCTGGGCGATTCCCACCACAACTCCGATTCAGGCGTGCACATCGCCTGCGCCGGCGGGGTGTGGATGCAGCTGGTCGAAGGATTCGGCGGTCTGCGGGATGTGACCAACCCGGTTCCGTCGCTGACCCCGAACCTGCCGCCCGAATGGAACTCGCTGGAATTCTCGCTAACGATCACCGGCACGAGAATCCAGGTTTCGATCACCCACGAGGGGGTTCAGTTGCGCTGGATCGACGGCCCGGGCGCGACTCTCTGCGTGCGCGGGCACTTGGCTGAACTAAGCGAAGACCGCGCCGAAGTAAGGATCTGAAGTTGGGTGTTGGGGTGCAAGAACGCCGGGCAGCGCACTCACCCGATGAACCCGAACACGCCGTCGGCGCACATTTGTACCGCGATGGCGGCCAGCAGCAGGCCGGCGATTCGGGAGGCCAGCGTCACGCCTGATTCGTGCAGCAGGCGCTTGATTGGGCCGGCGAAGAACATGAACAGCCACAGCAAGAACATCACTACGACCAGTGCCAGGCCGACCGAGAGATAGCCCGACGGATGTTCGGCTTGCTCGACCGCGACCATGGCGGCGACGATCGCGCCCGGGCCCGCCATCAGCGGCGTTCCCAGCGGGACGACGGCCACGTTCACGTTTCCCTGCGGCTCGGGATCTGAGCCCCACCCCATTAGCAATTCCAGTGCGACTAGCAGCAACAGCAGCCCGCCGGACACCTGCAGTGCCGGGATTGAGACGTGCAGATACAGCAGTACCCACTTGCCGAAGAACGCGAAGACCGCGATCACGACGGTGGCCACCAGGGAAGAGCGGGTGGCCGTCCAGCGCTGCTCGGCGCGATTCATATCTTTTGTTAGCGAGAGAAATACGGGCAGCAGCCCCGGCGGATCGACGATCACAAACAAAGTCACAACTGTGGTCGCGAACAGATACGGATCGAGCATCAGAGAATTCTATCTCTCGCCCGGATCGCAAAGTTGAAAAGAGTTGGGGGGATGCGGATATGCAGCGTTTAACGGGTGCGGGTGTGGCCGGTGGGGGAAAGCGGGCAGTCCCACTTGTCTCGCCCGCGCATTCCAATACCTCCTCTACCCGTCACCCGCGCGCACTCGCGGGATCTCCTTCCCGTTCCCCCCGCCACAGCGCAGAACCCGCGACTATGCGTCGCTCTGCTCCTTGAGACCGGGGCGGGGACTGCCTCCCGCTGCGGTCTGTGCGCGGGATGATGGGTCAGGGAACTCAACATGGCCTAAGTGCCCGCAAGCGCAGGCAAGAACCCATCCACCCCCGCTTGAACGTTCAGCCCGGATTTTCCAATTTTCCTGACAACGACGCCGCTGCGCCGATAGTGTGCTCACACGCCGGACGTCGAAGGGGAGCGTCCGCAGGGGGAGATTGAAT